>DATFRD010000342.1:0-12964 GCA_035263645.1 Candidatus Dormiibacterota bacterium
CTGGCCCAGAAGGCGCGGGGGGCCGAGATCGTGTTCGCGCAGTCGGAGGGCGACCGGCTCCCGACGAGCGCGTTCGAGGCGGTCGTGGACGAGCGGACGACGCTGGTCGCCACCAGCCACGTCTGCTATCGCAACGGCTACAAGACCGACGTCGGCGCCCTGGCCCGGCTGGCGCACGAGCGGGGCGCACTGCTGCTTGTCGACGCGTTCCAGAGCGTGGGCGCCGAGCCCCTCGACGTGAAGGCGCTCGGCGTCGACATGCTGGTCACGGGCACGCTCAAGTACCTGCTGGGCACGCCCGGGGTGGCGTTCCTGTACGTGCGCCGCGACCTCGCCGAGCGGCTCGTGCCCGCTGACACGGGGTGGTTCGGGCAGCGCGACCCGTTCGCGTACGACCTTCACCACCTGGACCGCGCACCGACCGCCCGGCGCTTCCAGAGCGGCTCGCCGCCCGTGCCCGCCGTCTACGCCGCGCTGGCGGCGCTTCGGCTGCTGCGCCAGGTCGGGCTGGACCGGGTGGCGACCCATGTCCGGGCGCTCGGCGAGCGGCTCGTCGCCGGCGCGCGGGAGCGCGGCCTCGACCTGATGACCCCGGCGGACCCTGACCGGCGCGGCCCGCTCGTGATGCTTCGGTGCCAGGACGTGCAGACCCTGATCGGCCGGCTGGCGGAGCGCGGCGTGCTCTGCAGCACCCGCGACGGCGCCCTGCGCGTCTCGTTCCACCACTACAACCTGGCCAGCGACGTGGACGCGCTGCTGTCAGGTCTGGACGACAATCCTGGCCATCTGGCGGTCGTGTGAGGGGCCGACCGTCCGTGCGGTCAGCGTGCCTCTATCGCTGGAGCAAGCTCCGCTTCCGCTGGCGCTGCAGGCTCCGGTTCAGATGCCGGCTCTCCCTTCCTAGGTTTGCGGGCAGCAAGAACGTCATGAAGGACGTCTTCCGGGATCATCAGCATCTCGTCGGCCTGGCGTCGCAGCTCTCGGGCCACGCCGGCCCCAGAGGGCAACGCCAGCAGCACTCGACAACCCTCGTCCTGGGCCGTCCAGACAGCCTCTACCAGGTCCTTGTCGCCGGCCACGAGTACGGCCCAACTACAGGATTTGGTGAGGCTTACCAGATCCAGCGTGATCAGGGCATCGACGCCCTTCTGGATTAGGTCGGGTTTGAAGCTGAAGTGCCTTTCGAAGTCCGCGAGGGCTACGCCACACGCTCGAAGCGCCTGCCGGACAGCATGATGCCAGCCCGGCGTTCGCTCGACGAGGTAGCCCAATCGCAACTGGACTCCGGGGACCTCGTGGATGGCGTCGAAATACTTTCGTTGGGTCGCATAGCGACTATCGGACGGATCAAACTCCCCGTCGTACCAGTAGGCTCGCAGGAATTCGCGGTCTCGCTCTTCGGCTAGCTTCTTTAGCCAGGCGATCAGGGGTTTGGCGTTGACTTGGGTTTGGCGGATCTCGCGGCGCAGCGCTCTTGATCCTTGAGCCTTCAGGAACCCGGCGTCGATGAATCCGGCCAGCATGTGCGCTAATCCAGGCCCCCAAAATAAAAGAGCCCCAACGGGGCTCGATGGAAAAAGCCATCCAACGGAAGGCACCAAGTATTGTACCCACTTCAGGGACCGGCGGATTAGGCGAATTCCAAGGCCCGCCGAGGCCCCGCCTGTGGCCCAGGCACCCGCCACCCCCGCCGCCGCGCCCGGCCAGCCCCTGGGCGCGCTGAGGGCGGCGCCGAGGACGCGGAGAATCCGCCTGGTACGTCGCCTCACCCCGCATAATCCTCACCTGCCGGCCGTGGCCAGCCCGGCCCAGTCCAAAGGAGGTGGATGATGCGGAGACTCCGGATCCTGATCGCGGCGGCGGCGCTGCTCGTGGCCGCCTGCGGTTCGGGGGGTGGGGGCGGAGGCGGCCAGGGGACGGTGAAAGCGATCACCATAGCCGCCGCCGGTCCGTTCACGGGCGACCTCGCGCCCGTCGGCCAGGGCGGCCTCCACGGCGTCCAGATGGCGGTCGACGACTGGAACGCGAAGGGCGGCATCGACGGCGTCAAGGTCCAGGTCGAGACGGCCGACGACACCGGCAAGCCAGACCAGGGCGTGACCCTGGCCAGCAAGCTGGCCTCCGAGGACGCCGTGCTGGGCGTGATCGGGCCCATGAACAGCAGCGTGGTGCTGGCGACCGCGCCCATCTTCCAGCGGGTCAGCCTGCCGTTCATCACCGAGTCCGGCTCCAACCCCATGATCACGGAGTCGGGCTGGTCCGTCGCCCACCGGCTGTGCGCCCGTGACGACACCCAGGGTCCGGCCGACGCCAGGTACGCGACCAGCACGCTGGGCGCCAAGCGGATATTCGTGCTCGACTCCAAGACCGCCTACTCGCAGGGCCTGGCCGACCAGTTCGAGCAGGCGGCCAAGAGCGCCGGCACCACCACCCAGCGCGACTCGCTCACGTCCGGGACCAAGGACGCCAACCCGATCGCCACCAAGATCAAGGCGTTCAAGCCCGACCTGCTCTTCTTCGCGGACGAGGGCCCGGAGGCCCCGCTCGTGCTGCAGGGGCTGAAGTCGCAGGGCCTTTCGGTCGGCTCCGGCTTCGCCTACATGGGCACGGACGGCCAGTTCGACGTGAAGCAGTTCATCCAGGGCGCGCAGGGCGCGTCCGAGGGCGCCTACGTCTCCAACATCGCGCCCGACATCAACAGCCTGCCGGCCTCGTCGAAGTCCTTCGTGCAGCGCTACACCGCCAGGTACCCGGACCTGGGCCCGTTCGACGCGACCGCGTACGAAGCGGCCAGCGTGCTGCTGACGGCGATCAAGGAC
Organism: Candidatus Dormiibacterota bacterium; assembly: GCA_035263645.1. Classification (GTDB taxonomy): domain Bacteria; phylum Chloroflexota; class Dormibacteria; order Dormibacterales; family Dormibacteraceae; genus CF-161. The sequence goes on from DATFRD010000342.1 coordinate 2,820, forward strand.
GCGCCCGTCAGGAACGGCAAGATCGACAGGGCCGACGTGAACCGACAGCTCGGCAGCCTGACCTACAACGGCATCCTGGGCATCCCCGTCCACTTCGACAGCAAGGGCGACGTCCAGGGCGTGGGCATATTCCTCTTCCAGGTCAAGAGCGGCCAGTTCAGCCAGGTGAAGGCACCCGGCGCGTAGCGGCGAAGGGGGCCCGCCGGGCCGGCGGGCCCCCTCTCCGCACCCACGAGGGCGACATGGATCTCGCGCTCCACCAGATTCCGCAGCAGGTCGTGAACGGGCTCGTCCTGGGCAGCATGTACGCCCTGATCGCCCTCGGCTACACGATGGTCTACGGCATCCTGGAGATGATCAACTTCGCCCATGGCGACGTCTACATGGCGGGCGCCTTCCTGGGCTGGGGCGTCACGCTGCTGCTCGTCCGTGGCGGCTTCCCGGTGGTCGCCGCCGGGCTCGTCATCCTGGCCATGTTCCTCGTGGCCATGCTGGGAGCGGGGCTGCTCGGGGTGACCATCGAGCGGCTGGCCTACCGGCCGCTGCGGGGCGGCCACCGCCTGGCGCCGCTGATCAGCGCGCTGGGCGTGTCGATCTTCCTCGAGAACATCGTCTCGGCCCAGTTCGGCGCCCGGGCGCAGCTGGTGCCCACCGCGCACGTGCTGCCCGGCTGGCAGGTGAGCCTGGGCAGCGCGACGGTGTCCTTCGTGGACGGCCTGGTGGTCGTGGTCGCCCTCGGCCTGATGGTCGCGCTGGACCGCTTCGTGCGCCGCACGCGCTACGGGACGGCGATGCGGGCGACCGCCCAGGACCGGGAGGCGGCCGGGTTCATGGGCATCCGGGTCAACCAGGTCATCGCGGTCACGTTCCTGCTCGGCTCGGCGCTGGCCGGTATCGCGGGCATCCTGGCCGGCCTGCTGTACACCGAGGTCGACTTCTTCATGGGCTACCTGGCCGGCCTCAAGGCCTTCACCGCCGCGGTGCTCGGCCGCATCGGCAACATCCGGGGCGCCGTTCTCGGCGGCCTGCTGCTGGGCATGGTGGAGGCCGTCTCCACGCCCTTCGTCAACGGCGCGTACGTGAACGTCGTCAGCTTCCTGGTCCTCATCCTGGTGCTGCTGATCCGGCCGTCCGGCCTGCTCGGGGAGCAGCTGCCGGACAAGGTGTGACGGGGCCGGGGGAAGGCGTGCAGGGCAACGTCTGGCGGTCCTGGCAGGGTCTCGGCGGCCGCCGCTGGATCCCGGTGCTGGTCCTGGCCGCGGCGCTGCCCTTCGCCATCGACAACCAGCCCTTCGACGTGAGCAGCCGGTACCTGCTGATCGTCGCGGCCACCTGCGCCGCGTTCGCCAGCCTCGCCCTTGGCCTCAACGTGGTCGTCGGCTACGCCGGGCTGCTCAACCTGGGTTACGTGGCGTTCTTCGGCATCGGCGCGTACACCTACGCGATCGTGGCCTCGGTCCAGGCGGGCCGGCACTGGCCGCCGGTGCTCGGGCTGTTGCTGGCCGGGCTCGTGGTGGCGGTCGTGGCGGTGCTGCTCGGCCTCGCGTCCCTGCGGCTGCGCGGCGACTACCTGGCCATCGTCACGCTCGGCTTCGGCGAGATCGTCAGGCAGCTCATGGTCAACCTGGACCGCCCGATCGACATCACGGGGGGCCTGAACGGCATCCTGGGCATCGACCCCATCGCCGTTGGCGGCCTCCAGGCGCTGAGCGACCGGGACTACTACTACCTGCTGGTCGGCTTCTGCGCGCTCTTCGTGTTCGTGATGCTCCGCTGGGAGCGGTCGCGCGTGGGGCGGGCCTGGATGGCGATCAGGGACGACGAGCTGGCCGCCCGCTGCATGGGGGTCAATGTGCTCGGCTTCCGGGTGATGGCCTTCACCGCCGGCGCCGTCGTGGCCGGCCTGACCGGCGTCATCTACTACTCGTGGCGGGCCTCCGTGTTCCCCAGCAGCTTCACGATCAATGACACGGTGACCGTGTTCATGATGGTCATCCTGGGCGGGATGGGGAGCATCCCCGGGGTGATCCTGGGAGCCATCGGGATCACGGTCCTGGAGGAGGTCCTGCGCCCGTACGGCGAGTACCGGTTCGTCATCTTCGGGATCGCCCTCGTGCTCCTGATGCGGTTTCGGCCGCAGGGCCTGCTGGGCCGGTTCTCGTTCCGGCCACGGCCGCGCCCCGGGCCCCCCGCCGAGCCGGCCGAGGAGGACGTCGCGGCGGCGCCGGAGGCGACCGCGTGACCGCCGTCCTTCAGGTCCGCGGCCTTTCCCACTCGTTCGGAGCGCTGACCGCCGTGTCCGGCCTCGACCTCGACGTCGGGGAGGGGGAGATCGTCAGCCTGATCGGCCCCAACGGGTCCGGCAAGACGACCACGATCAACGTGATCAGCGGCGTCTACCGGCCGAGCGCCGGCCGGGTGGTGCTGGACGGCTCCGACCTGACGGGGCGCGCGCCGGACGTGGTGGCCGGGCGGGGCGTGATGCGCACGTTCCAGAACATCAGGCTGTTCCCCCAGATGAGCGTCCTCGACAACGTCCTGGTCGGGGCCCACGGCCGCCTGCCGGTCGGGCCCCTGGGCGCGGTGCTGCGCACGCCCCGCGTGCGGCGGGCGGAGCGCGAGGCGATGGAGGAGGCGGAGGAGCTGATGGGCATCTTCGGGGAGCGCCTGCGGCCCCGCCGGCACGATCCGGTCGTGTCGCTCTCCTACGCCAATCGGCGCCGCACGGAGATCTGCCGCGCGCTGATGGGCCACCCGCGAGTGCTGCTGCTGGACGAGCCCGCCGCGGGCATGAACCCGTCGGAGACCCTGGAGCTGGCCGGCCAGGTCCGCGCCATCCGCGGCCGCGGCGTCAACGTGCTGCTGATCGAGCACCACATGCAGATGGTCATGGACATCTCGGACCGCGTCGTGGTCATGGACCACGGGCTGAAGATCGCCGAGGGGCGGCCGGCCCAGGTGGCGGCGGACGCGCGGGTGATCGAGGCCTACCTGGGGCGGCGGGCGGCGGCGGCGGCCGAATGAGCTGGATTCGACCGCGCCAGCGGACGTCGGCGCCCGAGGCGCGTGACGTCGATCGGCTCCGGCCGGCCGAGCCCGAGCCGCTGCTGCGCATGCGCGACGTGCACGTGGCCTACGGCGGGATCGAGGTGCTGCACGGCATCGACCTCCAGGTCGGCGCCGCCGAGATCGTGTGCCTGCTCGGCGGGAACGCGTCCGGCAAGTCGACGACCATGAAGACGGTCCTGGGGTCGGTCCGGCCGACGCGCGGCGAGGTCCAGTTCGACGGGCGCCGGGTCGACGGCATGGACACAGCCGACCGCGTCAAGGCGGGCATCGCGATCGTGCCCGAGGGCCGGCGCATCTTCTCGCGGCTGTCGGTACGGGAGAACCTGGCCCTGGGTGCGTTCGTGCACTCGGGGCCGCAGGTGGCCGAGGACCTGGAACGGGTGCTGGAGCTCTTCCCACGGCTTCGCGAGCGGCTGCCCCAGGCCGGCGGCACGCTGTCCGGCGGCGAGCAGCAGATGCTGGCGATCGGCCGCGCGCTGATGTCCCGGCCGCGCCTGCTGTGCATGGACGAGCCGTCCATGGGCCTGGCGCCGGTGCTGGTGGAGACCGTGTTCGAGATCGTGCAGCGCCTGCACGACACCGGCATCACGATCTTCATGGTCGAGCAGAACGCGGTGATGGCGCTGTCAGTGGCCGACCGGGGCTACGTGCTGCAGGCCGGCCGGATCGTGCTGTCGGGCCGGGCGGCCGACCTCCTGGAGCACGACGAGATGCGCAGGGCGTACCTGGGGACGGCCTAACCCAGGTCGGCCCGAGTATGGACGTGGCGGCGAGCATACCTCCACGACTCCTGAGGCCGGTGGTCCTGACGGCCGGCCCCCCGGCGGTTCGCCCCCTGGACCCCCCGCGTAGGCTTGAGGGGTGGACGAGTACTCCAAGGAGATCGGCGACATCCAGGCCCAGGTCGACGCCATGATCGAGCAGGAAGCCGACCGGAAGGAGATCGCCGAGCTCCAGATGCAGCTCGAGGTCCTGAGGGCCATCTATCGCCAGGCGCTCCACCTGCTGGAGGCCGGGCGGGCGCATCCGGAGCTACGCGAGAACCTCGCGCTGCGCGGCTACGGCGACTGGACGCTGGACAACGTGTACGCCTTCGTCTACGAGACCTCGGTCGACATGCCGGCCGACGGGCACCACTCCTTTGTCGGCGAGATCCGCGACACGGACTTCGAGCGCCTGCTGACGGGCTCTCCGGCGCTCTGACCCGGATCCGGGCCTGACGGCCGCGCCGGCGGCCGGTCGCGGAGTCGGCAGCGCCTCCGGCTCACCGCCCGCACGGGGGCGGGTCTCCCCACGCGGCGCCGAGGCGACCCCGGGTGCGGGCGACCGCCGCGTAGACGAGCCCGGCGCCGGGCAGACGGGCCAGGAGCGCCAATCCGCGCCAGCCGCCTCCCATGGCGTCCAGGGCCCGGGCGACGGCGGCGGCGCCGTGCCAGCGGCGCCCGGACGGCGCCACGGCCCAGACCCAGCGGTCCGCCTCCTCCTCGGCGATGCCGTAGCGCTCCAGCAGGCCAGGCGTCTGGCTGGGGAGCGCGGACAGGCGCCCCGCCGGAGACTGCTCGACCGCGAGCCGCGCGCACCGGGCGCAGAACGAGCAGGTGCCGTCGAAGATCAGCAGGACGGGCTCGTTCGGCATCCAGATCCGACAGTAGATTGTCGCCAGTGAGCACGTGGACGGCGGACCTGCTGCCGCGCCGCTACAACGTACGTCGTGCTGCAGCCCTGCCGCCAGGAGCCCATGCTTCCCACGGCGCCGGACTCTTACTGAGTCGGGGTCCCGCCGCGCGCACGGGGCCGTCGGGAGCACACTTTGCCGATGCTGCCGTCAATCGATCCGAATGTAGAGGTGCGGCCGAAAACCCAGCCGGATCTTTGGCGCCCATGCACCCCATCTCCGGCGTTGCCTCCTGCGGTGCTCAGTCACGCCCCAGAGGGCGCTCCTTCCCCTCCTCGTCGGCGCCACCGGATCTGGGGCACCTGGACACCAAATCTCTCGGCCAGGTTTCCGGCCGCACCTCTGGCGCACCTGCCGTGACGCGGCACATCGCGGTGATGCCCGGTGACCTGGCGGGGCGGGAGGTCGTGCCCGAGGCCGTCAAGGTGCTGAGGGCGCTTCATCTCGGCTACGAGTTCGAGGAGCTCGAGGTGGGGGCCGGGCCGCTGCTGCGCGGTGAGCCGGCCATGTCCGAGCAGACGTTCCAGGACGCCGCCTGCGCGGACGCGATCCTCTTCGGCGCCATCGGCGACCCCCGGGTGCCCGACGTCGGCTACCCGGCCCAGGTGCTGCTCCGGATCCGCTTCGAGCTCGACCTCTACGTCAACCTGCGTCCCGCGCGGCTCTACGACGACCGGCTCAGCCCGCTCAGGGAGCCCGCCCGGCGGGCCATCGACCTGCTCATCGTCCGCGAGAACACCGAGGGCCTCTACGTGGGGGTGGGCGGCCGCCATCGCCAGGGCACCGAGCACGAGGTGGCGATCCAGGAGGACCTGAACACCCACCGCGGCGTGACCCGGATCATCGAGCACGGCTTCCGACTGGCCAGGAGGAGGCTGTGCATGGTCGACAAGTCGAACGCGATGGCCCACGCCGGCGGCCTCTGGCAGGAGCGCTGGCGGGCGCTGGCGGCGGAGCATCCCGACGTCGAGACGCGGCACCTGTACGTCGACGCCGCTGCGATGGAGCTCGTCCGAGACCCGACCCAGTTCGAGGTCATCGTCACCGGCAACCTGTTCGGCGACATCCTGAGCGACCTCACCGCCTCCCTGATCGGCGGCATGGGCCTGGCCCCCAGCGCCAACGTCAACCCCGACACGGGCCACGGCCTGTTCGAGCCCGTGCACGGCAGCGCCCCGAACATCGCGGGCCGTGGGATCGTCAACCCCTTCGGGGCCGTCCTGACCGCCGGTATGATGGTCGAGCACCTCGGTGACGCCGGGGCAGCGAAGAGGATCGAAGAAGCGGTGGTCGGCGCGATCAGGGCTGGCGAGTGCACCCGTGACATCGGGGGTGCGCTCTCGACTGCCGAGGCCGGCGACGCCATCGTGAGGCATCTCAGGGATTGAGGGGGTGCTGCCGGTGGGCATGACCATGAGCGAGAAGATCCTGGCCCGGGCCAGCGGGCGCGACCAGGTCAGGCCCGGCGATCTTGTCCTGGCCCGGATCGACTTTGCGATGGGCCATGACCTGACCATCCCGCCGTCGGGCAGGATCATGCGGGAGCAGATGGGCGCCGACCGGGTCTGGGACCCGGACCGGGTCGCCGTCGTGCAGGACCACTTCCAGCCCGCCAAGGACGCGGCCAGCGCCGCCCTCGGCCGCATGACGCGCGAGTTCGCCAGGGACATGGGCATCCGCTGGTACTTCGAGGTCGGCCAGGGCGGCATCTGCCACACCGTCCTGCCCGAGCGGGGCCTGGTCCTGCCGGGCGAGCTGGTGGTGGGCGCCGACTCGCATTCCTGCACGTACGGGGCGCTCAACAACTTCGCGACCGGCATCGGGTCGACGGACCTGGCCTGCGTGCTCGCGCTCGGCGAGCTGTGGTTCCGGGTCCCCGAGACGCTGAAGTTCGTCTATCACGGCCGCCTGGCCGACTGGGTGGAGGGCAAGGACCTCATCCTCCACGTCATCGGCGCCATCGGCGTCGACGGCGCGCGGTCGCGCGCCATGGAGCACACGGGCGAGACCCTCCGCTACCTCGACATGGAGGCCCGGCTGACTATGACCAACATGGCGATCGAGGCCGGCGCCAAGAACGGGATCATGGCCTGCGACGAGGTGACGGAGGAGTACCTGCGGGGCCGTGCCCAGCGGCCCTACCGGCCGGTGAGCTCCGACGAGGACGCCGAGTACGAGCGGGTGATCGACATCGACGCCGGGAACGTCCCCATCACGCTGGCGAAGCCGATGTCGCCCGACCACACGGCGCCCATCGAGGAGGTCGCCGGCACCCGACTGGACCAGGTGTTCATCGGCTCCTGCACCAACTCCCGCATCACCGACCTGCGCCGGGCGGCCAGGGTGCTGGAGGGCCGTCACGTCGCCCCGGGTCTGCGCCTGATCGTCACCCCCTCCTCGCACGAGGTCGCAAGGCAGGCCGAGCGGGAGGGGCTGATCCGGACGTTCCTGGACGCGGGGGCGGCCTGGACCACGGCCACGTGCGGAGCCTGCCTCGGCGGTCACCAGGGCGTGCTGGGCGAGGGCGAGGTGTGCCTCTCCACGACGAACCGCAACTTCCCCGGCCGGATGGGCGACCCGAAGGCCCTCGTCTACCTGGCCAACCCGGTGGTCGCCGCCGCCAGCGCGGTCGCCGGCGAGATCGCTCATCCGAAGGACGTCGTGGGCCGGGAGCCGGTGACGGCATGAGCGGCGGCACCCTGCTCCGGGGCCGTGCCTGGAAGTTCGGCGCCAACGTCGACACCGACCAGATCATCCCGGCCAGGTACGCGATCTACCTGGACGAGAAGAAGCTCGGCCAGCACGCCATGGAGGGCGTGCCTGGCAACGAGGGCTGGTCGCAGCGCATCGCCGCAGGCGACATCGTGGTCGGCGGCTCCAACTTCGGCTGCGGCTCGTCACGGGAGATCGCGCCGGTCGCGCTGCGCGGGGCCGGCATCTCCTGCATCGTCGCGGACTCCTTCGCCCGGATCTTCTTCCGCAACGCGATCAACCTGGGCTACCCGATCCTGCAGTCGCCGCAGGCGGCGGAGGGGATCGAGGAGGGGGACGAACTGGAGGTCGACCTGGAGGAGGGCGTGATCCGCAACCTCACCAGGGGGGACGAGTACCGCGCCGAGCCTTTCCCGCAGTTCATGACGGACCTGATGCGGATGGGAGGCCTCGTGCCGTGGGTCCGGGGGCGCCTGGAGGAGCGAGCTGGACGGGATCGAGCCGGTTGACCTGCAGGAGCCGCTGGACCGACTGGCCCGGCCGCCCACCCGCTTCGCCCACGACCTGAGCTTCCCCGCGCCGGAGAAGATCCGCGTCTACGACGACACGCTGCGCGACGGCGAGCAGATGCCCGGCGTGGCCATCGCGCCACGGGCCAAGTACGAGCTGGCGCGGGCCCTGAGCGACATCGGGGTGCACGTGATGGACGTCGGCTTCCCGGCCGTGTCCGAGAGCGAGCGCGAGACGCTCCGGCTGATCCTGGAGGGCCGCCGGCGCGGCGAGATCCGCCGGGACCTGGAGGTGCTGTGCATGATGCGCAGCAACCCGGCCGACATCGACGCCACCATGCGCGTCATCGACGAGCTGGGCTACCCGCGCAGCGAGGTGAGCTACTTCGTGTTCACGTCGGCGTCCGACCTGCACGTGAAGTACAAGCTGGGCCGGACCCTGCTGGCCAGGGAGGGGATCCCGGCCAGCGAGTGGCTGGAGCTGCCGGTCGAGTTCTACCGGGAGGCAAACGTCCGCATGATGTGCGACGCCATCCGGTACGCTCGCGACCAGGGCGCGGAGCTGATCGAGTTCGGCGGCGAGGACGGGTCCCGTGCGGATCCCGAATACGTGAGCCGGCTCCATCGGGAGGGGCTGGAGGCCGGCGGTGCCCGGCCCTCGACCCCGGACACCGTCGGCTGTTACTCACCCTACGCCGTTCGCGACTACATTTCGACGATCAAAGCGGCAACCCCCCTCACGCCGCTGGTCGTCCACTTCCACAACGACCTCGGCCTGGGGGCCTGGAACACGGTGGTCGCGCTGGGCAGCGGCGCCGACGTGTTCACCACCAGCGTGAACGGCATCGGGGAGCGCACCGGCAACGCGCCCATGCACCAGGTGCTGCTCCAGCTGCGCTACCTGTTCGGCATCGAGCTGCCCGGCTTCCGCTACGAGCGGCTGCGCGACCTCTCGCGCCTGATGGAGCGCCTGAGCGGCATCCCCGTCGCGCCCACCGAGCCGGGGATCGGGCTCAACGTGTTCAGCCACGAGTCGGGCATCCACACCGCCGGGATGCTCATCCACCCGGAGATCTACCAGTTCATCCCGCCGGGGGACCTGGGCACGGAGATCCGCTACGTCTACGGCAAGCATTCGGGCGCGATGGTCATCGAGCACGCGCTCCGCCAGGCCGGCATCAGGGCCGAGCCGGCGCTGGTCGCGCGCGTCATGGAGGAGGTGAAGCGCCTGCGCGAGGAGCGCGCGGAGCGGTCCGACTTCACCGCGTTCCAGCGGGCGTACTACGAGCACCTGGAGGGCATGGGGGTGACGGCCGAGGAGGTGGCGGGCATCGCGCGCGCCCTGCAGGCTGCCGGTGGCGACGGCTGAGCCGGCCCCCTCGCCCGTCGGCGCCGGCGCCTCCCGCAGGGGGGAGCTGGTCCGGATCCACCGGCTCATGTGCGCGACGAAGGCGCTCGACGACCGGATGCACATGCTGGTCCGGCAGGGCAGGGCCCCGTTCGTCGGCTCGGCCCGCGGCCACGAGGGCATCCAGGTCGCGGCGGCGGCGGCCCTCGAGCCCGACGACTGGCTCGTGCCGCACTACCGCGGCCTCGGCAGCGCGGTCGCGCGCGGCCTCACCGCGCGGGAGTGGATGCTGGCGGTCTTCGCCAGGGCCGGCGACCCGCTGTCGGCGGGGCGCAACATCCCGGGCGGCTGCTTCTCGCACCGGGCCCTGCGGATCGCCCCGGTGTCGCAGGTGGTGGGCACCTGGATCCCCAAGGCCGCAGGCATCGCCTACGCCAGCCGGGTGCGCGGCGACGGCCGGGTCACGCTGTGCACGTTCGGAGACGGGGCCACCTCGAAGGGCGACTTCCACGAGGGGCTCAACTTCGCCGGCGTGCACCGGCTGCCGGTGGTCTTCGTGTGCGAGAACAACGGCTACGCGATATCCGTCCCCCTGCGGCTGCAGGCCGGCAACCCGGCGATCGCCGACCGGGCGGCCGGCTACGGGATCGCGGGGGTGGTGGTCGACGGGACTGACGTCCCTGCCTGCGACGCCGCGGCCAGGGGCGCCGTGGAGCGGGCGCGGGCCGGCGATGGGCCGACGCTGATCGAGGCGCGCATCCGGCGGATCAACCCCCACACGTCCGAGGACAACCAGGCGCGCTACCGGAGCGCGGAGGAGATCGCCGAGGCG
>DATFRD010000343.1:0-11079 GCA_035263645.1 Candidatus Dormiibacterota bacterium
GTGGTCTCGGGGGCGCTGCTGCAGGCGGACAACCTGCGCCAGCAGCTCGACCGCACGCCATCGGCCTTCCTCTTCACCCTGTACGACGTCTACCTGGCGATGTTCGACACCGGCGCCGGCATCTTCCTGCTGATCGCCACCGCCCGCCTGGTCGGGATGGAGTACAGCGGCGGCACGATCCGGGTGCTGCTGGCCCGGGGCGCGGGCCGGCTGCGCCTCCTGCTGGCCAAGCTGACGGCGCTGGCCCTGCTGGCGGTGACCCTGCTGGCCGGCTACCTCGCGCTGGTCGGCGCGGTCGTCTACGCGACCGTGGTCGCCTGGGAGGGCAGCTTCACGAAGATCGGCTCCCTGCCGGCCACGGCGTGGCACGACCTGGGGCTGAACGTCCTGGTCGCGCTCGCCAGCGCAGCCGTCTGCATCCTGCTCGGAGCGGCCGCCGCTGTGCTGGGCCGGTCGCTGGCCTTCGGCGTGGTGGGCGCGCTGGCGCTGTTCCCGCTGAACAGCTTCGCCACGTACGCGATGCTCCTGCTGAACGCCCTGACCGGGCAGCGGTTCTGGCTCGACGTCACGGCGTACCTGCTCGGCCCGAACCTGGACGTCCTGCCCGTGGCGATGCAGCACGACCACCTGGCCCACGCAGTCTTCGCCGTCCCCCTGGTCGCCGTCGACGCGACGCACGCCTGGCTCGTCGTGGGAGCGTGGGCCGCGGCCTTCACCGCGGTCTCCGCCGCGCTCACCTGGCGGCGCGACGTGCTGCACTGACCGTCAGGCGCCGCTCGCCTCCTCGGCCGAGGGCAGGGCGGGCGAGCCCTTGAGCGCCCTGACGACGTACACGAGGCCGAAGACGGCCAGCCACACGCCGAGGATCCGGATCAAGAGCACCAGCGACGCGGTCGGTGAGGGCATGTGCGCATGCGGGCCGGCCACCGACAGCAGGAGAACCACACCGACGACGAGGCCCATGGTGCCGCTCGCGAGCACCCACACCTTCTCGGTGGTGTCCCTGTGGGTGGTCGCCTCGACGAGCTCGATGATGCCGTGCACCCCCCAGTAGACGCCGAGCACGATCGTGAGGAGGATCATGCTCAGGTCGACGTCCCCCAGCAGGAACACTCCGACCACCACGGCGAGGCCAGAGAGCACCGCCGCCTGGACCCTGTGACCGGGGCTCTCCTGGGTGCTCATCAGCGAGACGCCGAACCGGAACAGGCCGGTCGCGATCAGCTGCACGGCGAACAGGATCGCGGCGACCCGCAGCGTCTCCCGGGGCCAGAACAGGATCGCGAGGCCGACCACGGTCGACGCGATCCCCAGGCACAGGTTCCACGGGCGCCGCCCGAGGCGTGACCAGCCCGGGGGAGTCTCGATGCGGCTCATGAAGCGCGGCATGGTCTTGCCAACGTCTTCGAGCCTACGTACGAGAGATCCACACCGCCTATGACGGACGGCAGACCCGGCCCTGCCAAACTCCAGACCGACTTTCTCCCTACATCGATACTGTCATGAGATATACTAGGAGGCCTGGCCTGAGGAGGTCTCCCATGCTGATCACACGCCAGAGCGGCAAGGGCAGCAAGGCACCGGAGAACGGCGAGCGGAGACTGGTGGAACCCGAGATCGTGGTCCTCAGCGGCAGCGACTTCCTGGTCTCGGACGGCCGCGGCGACGTCAACGGGCAGGAGCGCCCCAACGGGCTCTTCGTGCGGGACATGCGCCACCTGTCGACCTGGCGCCTGCTCGTTGACGGCCAGGCCACCCGGCTGCTGAGCGGCCGGGCCCTGGGCCACGACACCGCCCTCTTCGTCCTCACGCCCGGCCTGGTCCAGGTCGGGCACGATTCCGCCGTCTCGATCCAGCGGCGCCGACGGGTCGACGGGCGCTTCCTCGAGGAGGTCCAGGTGGACAACCACTCGGCCGTGCATCGCCGCGTGCTCGTGGACGTCGAGTACGGCGCCGACTTCGCCGACGTGTTCGAGGTGAAGGATCCCCGCCCCAAGCTCGGCACCCTGCGGGCGGTCCCGCGGGCCGACGGCATCACGCTGCGCTACCAGCGGGACGGCTTCTGGCGGGCCACCGAGATCGCGTTCGAGCCGCTGCCCGCGGCCGTGACGGAGCACGCCGCGTCGTTCGTTGTCGACCTGCCGCCCGGCGGCCGCTGGTCGCTGCGCGTCCAGGTCACGTGCAGCGGCGAGGGCCTCGTCCCGGCCGCCGACGAAGACCACGACGGGCAGGTCGCCCAGCCCGACGGGCAGACAGCGCACCTCGGTGCACCGGCCGCCGACCCGGAGGGAGGGCCGGCCCGGCTCCTGACCGACCTCGACAGCCTGCGCCGGACCTACCGCCAGAGCCTCACCGACCTGGCCGCGCTCCGGTTCAGGCCGTTCGGGGACCGGCCGTGGTCGCCGCCCGCCGCCGGCCTGCCGTGGTTCATGGCGCTGTTCGGCAGGGACAGCCTCCTGACGTCGTACCAGGCACTCCCCTTCGACGCGTCGCTGGCCGCGAGCACGCTGCAGTCGCTGGCCCGGCTGCAGGCCACACAGCTCGACGACTTCCGCGACGCGGAGCCGGGCAAGATCCTGCACGAGTTCCGCTCCGGCGAGATGGTGCGGTTCGGAGAGGAGCCGCAGGGACCGTACTACGGGACGCACGACGCGACGCCGCTGTTCCTGGTCCTCCTGGACGAGTACGAGCGGTGGACCGGGGACCTCGAGCTGGTCCGCCGGCTGGAAGCGCCCGCCCGCGCGGCGCTGGAGTGGATCGAGCGCTTCGGCGACCTCGACGGCGACGGCTACCTCGAGTACGCCCGGCGCTCACCGAGGGGGCTCGACAACCAGTTCTGGAAGGACTCGTGGAACTCGGTCCTGTTCGCCGACGGGCGGCTCGCGGAGGCGCCGATCGCGACCTGCGACGTCCAGGGATACGCCTACGACGCGTATCGGCGGACGGCCCGCCTCGCCCGGCTGGCCTGGGGCGACCCCGCACTGGCGGAGCGCCTGGAGTCGCTGGCCGCCGCCCTTCGGCGCCGGTTCAACGACGACTTCTGGTCGGAGTCGCGCGGCCATTACGTGCTGGCCCTGGACGGCCGGAAGCGGCAGGTCGACGCCCTGACCTCGAACGTGGGCCACCTGCTCTGGACCGGGATCGCCGACGATGGGCGAGCGGCGGCCACCGTCGAGCGTCTCATGCGGCCGGACATGTTCAGCGGCTGGGGCATTCGCACGATGTCCGCCCTGAACGGCGGTCACAACCCGATCAGCTACCACAACGGCACCGTCTGGCCGCACGACACCGGCATCGTCGCGGAGGGATTCCGCCGCTACGGCTTCCGGGAGGAGGCGTCGTGGCTGGCGATCAGCATCCTCGAAGCGGCGAGGCACTTCGACGGCCGGCTGCCCGAGGCCCTGGCCGGCTTCGCGCGCGAGTCGGGCCCCTTCCCCGTCATCTACCCGACCGCGTCGCGGCCGCAGGGATGGGCGGCGGGCGCCCCGCTGCTCGCGATCCGCACCCTCCTGGGCCTCGACGTGGACGGCCGCCTGCGGGCCGAGCCGTGGCTGCCCCCCGCGCTGCCCAGCGTCGAGCTGTGCGGCCTCAACGTGCGCGGAGTCCGGGAGGACGTAGTCGCAAGAGCCCAGGCCGGCAGGTAAGCAAGGGCTTGGCCCGAGCGTGTGAGTCCGTCTTCCCGACGCCGAGGACGCCACAAGCAGCCCCGAAGGGACGCGCCGAAGGCGCAACCATGTCCCCAAGAAAACGGGGGTTCCGGAAGGGGGGGCCTGCCCCCTCTTGCATTTAAATCGGCCAGTCCCGAGCGCGGTTCACGGCGTTTCGGTAGATCGCCTCGTAGCCCTCGCCCATGCGCTTCTGGCTGAACCGATCTCGGGCGTTGCGCGCGCAGCGCTCGGGATCGATCTCGTGCACCCGCTCCACCGCCTCCGCGAGGTCGTCGGGGTAGTCGCCCAGGAACCCCGTGACCCCCTCCTCGATCAGCTCCGGCGCCGAGCCCTGGCGAAAGGCCACCACCGGCGTGCCGCTCGCCATGGCCTCGACCATGGCGAGCCCGAACGGCTCCGCCCACTGGAGGGGGAAGATCATCGCGCGGGCTCGGGCCAGGAGCTGGGCCTTGTCCCGGCCCGAGACGTTCTCGATCCAGCGGACGTCGTCACCGAGGTGCGGCTCGACGGCCTCCCGGAAGTAGTCCTCGCCGTGCGGGTCGACCTTGCCGGCCAGAACGAGGGGGCGGCCGACCATCCGCGCCACCTCGATGGCGATGTGCTGCCCCTTGTCAGGCGTGATCCTCGCCAGCTGGACCAGGTAGCAGTCCTTCTCGCGCCCGACCTCGAGCCCGCTCGTGTCCACCGCGTTGTGGACGACGCCCGCCCAGCGCACGCTCGCCACCTGGGCCTGCTGCGAGGCCGTGATCGCGACCAGCCCCACCCGCTCCTGCACCGCGGTGAGGAGCTCGCCCTCCGCCTCCGTCAGGTCGCCGTGGAGCGTGGCGATCACGGGCAGCGTGAGCCGGAGGGCGCCGCCGATCATGATGCCGGCGAACCCGGTGTGGTCGTGGACGAGGTCGAAGGCGCGTCGGCGGATCATCTCGTAGGCTCGATACAGGTGAAGGCACTCCCGCGCGCCCTGATCGCGGGAGCCGAGATGCTGGTGCCAGCTCTCGGGCGCCAGCGAGACCACGTTCAGCTCCGAGCTCGAGCCCTGGCGCGCGAAGACGGTCACGTCGTGGCCGTGGGCCTCCATCTCCCGCGCCAGGAGGTAGACGACCTGCTCGATCCCGCCGTAGCCATCGGGAGGCACCGGGAGCCAGGGTGGCGCCACCAGGGCAATGCGCAGCGGGGAGGGGACGTTCCGACGTGGCACTCAACCCGCCTACAACTTCGTGGCCATGACAGCGACGCTATGACATTACATGCCTGTGCATCCCAGGGAAGTCAGGCGCATGGTACTGCGTGTAGGCTGCCGCCTGGCGGACCCTCCTGTCTGACCTAGGCGCGGCGCGCGAAGCCGGCCAGCCGCTCCCCATGCCATAGTGGGCCAGACCATGAGCCCAGGCGCCGAACCCCGGCTGCCGGACAGCGTGCTGTGGATCGGCGGCGCGCAGTGGACGGGCAAGACCTCGGTCGCGCGCATCCTCTCGGAGCGCCACCGGCTGCAGCTGTACCAGTACGACTACCACGACTCGCGAGGCCACGCGGCTCGCGCCGCTGCCCGGCCCGACCTGTACCCGCACATGCACCGGCAGCGCGAGCTGCCGGCGGAGGAGCTCTGGGTCAGGCGAGCGCCTGCCGAGATGGCGGCAGACGATGTCGTGACGTTCGAGGAGCGCTTCCGGATGACCCTCGAGGACCTGGCGGCCCTCCCGCGCTCGCCGCCGGCGCTGGCCGAGGGGTGGGGCCTCCGCCCCCCGCTCGTGGCCCCGCTGCTCGACTCGCCACGCCGGGCGATCTTCCTCGTCCCCACGGACGACTTCCGCGATCGCCAGCTGCGCGAGCTGCCCAGGGCGGGCCGGCTGTTCTTCGCCACGAAGGACCCCGAGCGAGCCCAGCGCAACCGCCTCGAACGCGACCGCCTGCTGGCCCGGGACGTGGTGAGCACCGCGGCCCGGCTGGGACTGCGCACGGTGATGGTCGACGGGACCCTGAGCGTCGACCAGGTGGTGGACCTGGTGGCGGACCACTTTCGGCCGTTCCTGCCCCCGGCTCTCCCCCGCTTCGAGGACTACGTGGAGCGGCTGACCGGCCACGCCCGGCGCAGCGAGGAGGCGGCTGCGCTCGGCCTGGCGCTGGAGGCTCGCGAGCTCTTCCCGGAACGCGCCCCGGTCACCTGGTTCTGGGTGGCGGCCGCCGAGGCCGGCGCCGGCCGTCTCGACGAGGCTCTGGCCACGGTCGAGGAGGCGGCGCGGCGCGACCTGACCTGGCGCCTCGCTCCCTACGGGTCGCTGGAGCGGATCCGGGAGCATCCGCGCTACCTCGCGGCGATGGAGCTCACCCGGGCACGGCTGCGCGAGCACGGCGCGCGGCCCACGGTGCGGACCTGGCCCGCGGCGGACGTTGCGGAGGCGCCGCTGCTGCTCTGCCTGCACGGCGCGAACGCCTCGGCGGCCCAGTTCGACGACCTGGCGCCGGTGCTGGCGACGGGCGGCTGGAGGGTGGCCTGCGGGCAGTCGTCGCAGCCGACGGCGCCGGGCCTCGGCTGCTGGGACGACCGCGGGCTGGCGGACGCCGACGTGGAGGCGTTCCTCCGGGCCGCCGACGCCCGTCAGCCGGACCGGGTCGCGGTGCTCGGCTTCTCGCAGGGAGCGTCCGTCGCCGTGCGGGCGGCGCTGCGCGGGCTGGCACCGCTGGGCTTCGTCGCTCTGGCCGCCGCGTTCTCGCCGTACGACCTCCGGGGCCTGGCGGAGCAGGCGTCCGCCGCGCCGCGGGTCCGGGGCATCCTGTGGCTGGGCGACCGCGATCCCTGGCTGGCAGCGGCCCGCGAGGCGTGGGAGACGCTGCGGAGAGCCGGCCACGACGTGGACCTGGAGGTCACGCCGGGCCGCGGCCACTCGCTCAGCTGGGAGATGACCGCGATGGTGCCCGAGCTGCTCGGCCGCTGGCGGGAGGCGCCTCCGGCGGCCGCGCCGCCGGCCGCCGGCTGAGCGATCGGGCAGCGGCCGGGCGCGGCCGCGACTTCACGACCGGGCGAACGCCGGATAGAGCGCCATCAGCTGGACGTCCGGCCAGTGTGGAGCACGTCCTGGGGCACCGCCACCGGGAGACGTCTACTCAGCGGCCAGCAGCGCCGCGAGCCGCTCGATGAAGGGCAGCTGACCGGGGTTGATCCGGCGCCGGGCTGCCGGCAGGTCGAACCACTCCGCACGGTCCACCTCGGGGAACGTCGCCATCTTCGTGGAGCCCGGGGGCCACTCCATCTCGAACGTGTTGCTGCGGACGCTGCCGGCGTCCAGGTCGCAGGCGCCCGCCCACGCGGCCACGACCTTCCCGCCGCGCTGGCGGATCGTCCCGAGACCGACCCACTCGACGTCCGGCGCCTCGAGGCCGGTCTCCTCGCGGAACTCGCGAAGCGCCGCGGCCAGGCCTTCCTCCCGATCGTCGTGCTCGCCCTTGGGGATGGACCACGCCCCCTCGTCGCGCCTGCGCCAGAACGGGCCCCCGGGATGCACGAGGAAGATCTGCGGACCCGTCTCGCGCAGCCGATAGAGGAGCAGCCCGGCGCTCGTGTTCGTCATTTTCGACGCGTCATGCTACCGGCCTATTCGCCGGCCACCCGCCGCGGCGCGCAGAGCTCAGGGTCGTCGCAGCCGGGGCACCACCCCCCGACGGACCACGTCCAGGCCGCGGGCGACGCCGGCGACCGCCAGCGGCTGGCCCAGCTCCACCCGCCCGGCGCCGGCCGCGAACAGCGCCTCGGCCTGGTCTGCGACCTCGGCGGGCGTGCCGGCGAACGCGAAGCGACGCAGCACCGCGTCCGGGATCGCGGCGCCGGCGCCCGTGTGATCGCCGCGCAGGACCAGGTTGTGGACGCGGGCCAGCAGCTCGGGGTCGGCCGGGCCGGAGGGGTCGAGCGCCGCCACCACGTCCAGGTACATCGCGACCGCGGCCTTGGCGGCCCGGCGCGCCAGCGCTCCGTCCTCGTCCACGACGGTGACCGCGCCCATCACGATGGCGACCGGAGCCGGCCCCAGCCGGTCGCGGACGGCCGCCACCATCGCAGGGCTCGCGCTGCCGCCGATCTTCACCTCATCTGCGATCCGCGCCGCCAGCGCTGTGAGCCGCTCCCCCCAGGTCCCGATCAGGATCGGCACGGTCGGCCGCAGCACCGGGCACCGCAGGCGCAGGCCGGGCTCCACCCGAAACACCGAGCCATGGAAGCCGCGATCGTCGCCGGCCAGCAGCAGCCGGACGACCTGGTGCGCCTCGCGCAGCGCGGCGACCGGCCGGGCCGCCGCCACGCCGGCCTGGTCCAGCCACGCGCCCCGGGCCAGCCCCAGGTAGGCGCGGCCGCCGGACAGGTGATCGAGCACCGCGACCTGGCCGGCGATCTCGACGGGGTGGGTCGTGTAGGGGTTCAGGCACGCCGGGCCCAGCCGGATGCGCCGGGTCTCCAGCGCGGCCAGCAGCAGCGCCGGCAGTGGCGGCTGGAAGCCGAGGTCGCCGAAGACGCTGAGCACGTCGAAGCCGGCGGCCTCGGCGGCCGCGCCCAGCTCGCGGTAGGCCGCCGGCTCGAGGTCGCCGCGCAGGCCCAGGCCCACCTCCTCATGTGACGCGGTCGCGCTCGATGCGCCGGCGCCGGATGCGCTCGATGCGCATGACCAGGCGCTCGTCGGGGTCGGGGCAGCAGACCAGGGAGTCGCCCGCCATCCAGTCGCCGGGAGCCAGCCGGCGCTGCTTGGCCGGCAGCAGCGGCAGGACTGCCTGGAGCGCGTACACGCAGAAGTGCCGGCCCGGCGGGATCACCAGCCGGCTCGATTCGACCAGCTCGAACCAGTCGCCCACCTGCAGGCCGCACACCGAGCGACCCTCGATCCGTTCGACGGTGACCCGCAGGTCGTAGAGGTAGGCGCCGGCCATCTCAGGACCGCGCTCGGAGCAGGGGCAGCACCTCGGTCCCGATCACGCGGACCGCACGCTCGGGGTCGGGGCCCAGCGGCGGCCCGAAGGAGAGGTGTCGGGCGCCGGCGCTCAGCAGCGGCAGGCAGCGGGCGGCCACGTCGCCGGCGTCCCCGGCGATGCCCAGCGCGAGCATGGCGGGCGTGACCAGCGCGCACGCCCGGTCGAGGTCGCCGGCGGCCATCGCGGCGTCAATCGGCCGGAAGTCCGCGGGCGAGAGGCCGGCCTGCGCCAGCAGGGACGGCGCGAAAGAGCCGCCGTAGTAGGCGATCTTCTCCGCCAGCGTCCGGGTCGCCCGGGCCGCGTCCGTGTCGATCGAGCACCAGACGCATGCGGCGACGTCCAGGACAGAGCCGTCGCGGCCGGCCCGGCGGGCTCCCTCCCCCACCTGCGAGGCGGCGGTCTCGAAGTGCTCGGGCGGGAAGAGGAGGGGAAGGACACCGTCCGCCAGCTCGCCGGCCATCCGCAGCATCCGCGGTCCCATCGCGCCGACGTAGACGGGCGGCGGCGGCGCGGCGAAGCGCAGCCGTCCCTCGGCTTCCCATCCGGGCGGGACCAGGCCCGCGAGCAGCGCCTGGACCGCGACCAGTCCGCGCCTGGTGCGCGAGACCGGCGGGTCGTGCGCCATGCGAGCCCAGTCCAGGAACCGGTCGGCGCCGGCGCCCACCCCGAGCAGGAAGCGGCCCCCGGACGCCTCCTGGAGCGTGCCCGCGACCATGGCGATCTCGCTCGGGTGCAGCGAGACCGGGTTGAAGACGCCGGCTCCCAGCCGGATCCGCGAGGTGCTGGCGAAGGCGGCCGTGAGCAGCACCGGCGCCGACCGCCAGAACAGGTCGTGCGACACCCAGAGCTGGTCGAACCCGAGCTCCTCCGCCAGGACCGCGATGCGCGCGAATCGGTCCACGGGAACGTCGTTGTTGAGCCTGAGGCTGGCGCGCAGCACGGTACTATCCTGCCGCCTCGCGGGCAGCTGCTCCGCACGATAGCCTGACCGAGCCACCTCGGTCCGACTGCCGCAGGTACCCTGTTCAGGGGCGAACGAGGATGACCATGTCCGACGTCGACCGCCGCGCGGCCGTCCGCGATGCGTACTCGGCCGCGGCGCGGGACCCGCATGGCGAGCACCCGTTCACGATCGGCCGAGCGCTCGCGCTGGGCGTCGGATACCCGGCCCAGATGCTCGATCGCGTACCAGACGCCGCCGTCGCCGCCTTCGCCGGCGTGGCCGCAGTTTCCGTGCACGCAGAGCTCCGGCCAAGCGACCGCGTGCTCGACCTGGGGTGCGGCGCCGGCCTCGACGCGCTCACGGCGGCCGCGCGGCTGCGCCAGAGAGGCGAGGTCGTCGGCATCGACTTCAGCGCCGACATGCTGCGGTGTGCTCAGCGCGCGCGGGGGGCGGACGATGCGGGCCGCCTGGTTCTGTGCTGCGCCTCCGCGGAGGCGCTGCCGCTGCAGGACGGCTCGGTCGACGTGGCTCTCGTCAACGGGGTCTTCAACCTGAACCCTGCCCGGCATGCCATCTTCGACGAGCTGGCCCGGGTGGTCCGGCCCGGCGGCCGCGTCTACGCCGCCGAGCTGATCCTCCAGGTACCGCTGCCGCCCTCGGAGATGACGGCGGCCAGCTGGTTCGCCTGAATCGCCGGGGCCAGGGAAGGCGTGGCCTTCCTGGACGAGTTCAGGGAAGCCGGATTCGGCCGGGTGGAGCTGCTGCACGCCGTCCGCAACGCGAGGACGCGCAGCCCCTACGTGCTGGCCGCCCTGGTCCGCGCCACCCGTTAAGTATCGTTCGACGCCATGGAGGGTGACGACGAAACCAGGTACCGGAATGCCGCTTATACCAGGCGACCGCTGCGGCAGCCAGATCCTCGGGGCTGCGCCCGCCCCCGAGCACATAGCCGTCGGGATCGTCGGGATCGAGGTCACCGACGAACTGCTGGGTCGGATCACGACCGCAGCGCAGCGTCTCGCCGTCGAAGTCGGCGCGGAGCGTGCGAATCACACCGCCCCCCTCGTCACGGTCGAACACGCACAAGGACGTGATGAGAGGCCGGTCGGGCCATATCCAGACGTCCACGACGCCCCTCCGGGCATTGAACTCCGCAAGGAACCGGCGCTCCAGGTCGTTCCGCCCGTCAGGCATCTCCAGGTTCATGTGCTGACGAACGGAAGCATAGACCCGGACTCATTCTCAAAAGCGCCGGTTCTCGGGGTGGAGCTGCCGGTGGTGGCGGCGACAGTACAAGCGCAGGTTGGGCAGGTCAGTCGACCCGTCGTCGGCCCAGTGCCGGACGTGATGTGACTCGCAGTGCTCGGGCGGCATTGTGCAGCCGGGCCACTGGCAGCGGCGATCGCGCAGGTTCAGCGCCTTCCGCAGTGACGCCGGCACCGAGCGGCTGCGCCGCCCGACGTGCAGGACGCCGCCGCCGGGGCCGACCAGCACCGGCGTCAGCGCCGCGTCGCAGCC
>DATFRD010000344.1:0-13329 GCA_035263645.1 Candidatus Dormiibacterota bacterium
GGGCCTCGTCCGCGCCCCGCAGGTCGGGCTCGGTCACGATCTCCATCAGCGGCACGCCCGCCCGGTTGAGGTCGACGAGCGACTCGCTCGCCGTGTGCAGCGCGTCGCCGGCGTGCAGGAGCTTGCCGGTGTCCTCCTCCAGGTGGACGCGCGTGATCCGCACGGCCCGGTCCCCCACGTCGAGCCTGCCGCCGCGGCACATCGGGAGGTCGTACTGGCTGATCTGGTAGCCCTTGGGCAGGTCTGGATAGAAGTAGTTCTTGCGGTCGAACTTGGTGTACCTCGCGACCTCGCAGCCGAGCGCCAGGCCGGTCCGCACGACGAGCTCCACGGCGCGCCGGTTGATGACCGGCAGCACACCCGGCAGGCCCAGGCAGACGGGGCAGACCCGGCTGTTGGGAGGCGCCCCCAGGTAGTCCGCCGAGCAGCCGCAGAACATCTTGGACCGGGTGGCCAGCTGAGCGTGGACCTCCATGCCGATCACGGCCTCCCAGCGCTCCGTCACGCCGGCGGGAGCGGTCACGCCATCCCTCGGCCGTTCGCGCCGTCGCGGCCCGCCTCGTACGCGCGGGCGACCCGCAGGGCAGTCGCGTCGGCCCACTGGGGGGCCAGCACCTGGAGCCCGACCGGGAGGCCATCCGAGGCGCCGCAGGGGACGCTGATGCCCGGCAGGCCCGCCAGGTTGCCGCCCAGCGTCAGCACGTCGCTGAGGTACATCGCGATCGGGTCGTCCACCTTCGCCCCGATGGGGAACGCCACGGTGGGCGACGTCGCGCTCACGATCGCGTCGCACTGCCCGAACGCGCGCTCGAAGTCCTGCGCGATCAGCGTCCGCACCTTCTGGGCCTTGAGGTAGTAGGCGTCGAAGTAGCCGGCCGAGAGGGCGTACGTGCCCAGCATCACGCGCCGGCGGACCTCCGGGCCGAACCCGTGCCGCCGGGTGCGCAGATACATCTCGAGCAGCGTCGGCGCGTCCTCTCTGGCGCCGTACTTGACGGCGTCGAACCGGGCCAGGTTCGACGAGCACTCGGCCGGCGCCACGATGTAGTAGGCGGCCAGGCCGTAGTCGGTGTGGGGCAGGCTGACCTCCACCAGCTCGGCGCCGGCACGCTCCAGCTCCAGCACGGCGCGCTCGACGGCCGCCTTCACGCCGGGCTCCATGCCCACGACGCCGAAGTACTCGCGAGGCACCCCCAGGCGGAGGCCCTCCACTCCGACTTCGAGCTCGGAGAGCAGGTCGACCGGCCGGTCGGCGCTCGTCGCGTCGCAGGGGTCGAGGCCGCTCATGGCGTCCAGCACCAGCGCCGCGTCGCGCACGCAGCTGGCGAACGGGCCGACCTGGTCCAGGCTGGAGGCGAACGCGATCAGCCCGTAGCGGCTGACGCGCCCGTATGTGGGCTTCATGCCCACGACTCCGCAGAGGGCGGCCGGCTGCCTGATCGAGCCGCCGGTGTCCGTGCCCAGGGCGTAGACGGCCTCCCCGGCCGCGACCGCGGCCGCGCTGCCCCCGGACGAGCCGCCGGGGACCCTCGAGAGGTCGTGGGGGTTGCGGGTGGGGAAGTAGCCCGAGTTCTCGGTCGAGCTGCCCATCGCGAACTCGTCGCAGTTGGTCATCCCCAGGAACACCGCGCCCGAGCTGCGGAGCCGCGCGATCGCGGTGGCGTCGAACGGCGGCCGGTAGCCGGTCAGGATTCGGGAGCCGGCGGTCGTCTCCACGCCGCGCACGCTCAGCACGTCCTTGATCGCGACGGGGACCCCGGTCAGCGGCGACACCGCCTCGCCGGCCGCGAGCCGGCGGTCGGCGTCGGCCGCCTGGGCACGCGCCAGGTCCTCGGTTACCCGCAGGAAGGCGCCGATGCGTCCGTCCTCGCGGCGGATCACGTCCAGGTGCTGCTCGAGCAGCTCCGTGGCGCTCAGCTCGCGCCTCCGCAGCGACTCGTGCAGCTCGGTGACGGTCGCTACGGCTCCGCCTCCTGGATGGCCGGGACCGCGAAGCAGCCGTCCCGCGGCTCGGGCGCATTGGCCAGCGCCTCGGCCTGCGACAGGCACTGCCGCGCCTCGTCGTCGCGCATGCGGTTCTCCAGCGGCACGACCTGCGCGGTGGGCGGGATCGACTCGGTGTCCACCTCGCGGAGGCGGTCGACATGAGCCAGGATCGCGCCCAGCTGGTCGACGTAGTAGTCCTCCTCGCCGGGCTCCAGCCCGAGCCGGGCGAGCATCGCCACGTGGCGCACGTCGTCCCGAGTGAGGGTCACGGCGCGAGTGTACCCACGCGTCGCGCACGGGCGCCACGGCGGCACGGAGAGCTCCTCAGGGCGACGTGCGGGAGTTCGGCAGGGACCCGGTCGGCGCGCCGCGCGACCCTCGCCAGAGCGAGCCGATGGCGAGCAGCGCCACCGGCAGACCGACGCAGGTGAGGGCCCAGACCACGCAGACCAGGGTGGCGAACGGGCGGGCCCAGGGGCGATTGGCCATCAAGCCGATGGCGGCCGCCGCATGCGCGATGGCCAGGGAGGCCGCGCACGGGGCCAGCAGCGTGGAGGCGCCGCGCACAGCTTCGACGTCAGAGCCGACGCCGACCGCCCGCGGCGGAATCAGCCCGAACGCGAACGCGGCGTAGCTGGCGGCGATCCAGAGCAGGCCGCCCGCGCCGACCCAGAGCAGCACCAGCAGCCAGACGGGCGCAGCCATGCGGCCCGGCGCCCGCGGCGGGGGCGGCGCCCCGGGCTGGAGCGCGGCCCCGCAGCGGGCGCAGAACCGCGCCGTCGCCGGAAGCTGAAGGCCGCAGCTGGGACAGGCCACGGCAGCAGCTTATCGCTCCCGCCGGCCGGCCACCGGGCCGGGGCGGCCGGCCGTCCGGGCGGGCGCCACGAGGAGCTGCTGGCGGCCTCATGTCGGAGCTGGGTCGGCGCCGATCACCGCCGTGTAGCGGCCCGGGTCGATGTTCCGGCCCGTCACCACCGCCACGCACGCGGCCGTCCGGACCGGAACCCGGCCCGCCAGGACTGCCGCCACCGCCACGGCGCCACCGCCCTCGGCCACCAGGCCGTGCTCCGCGTGCAGGAAGCGCATCGCAGCGGCGATCTCCGCCTCGGTCACGGTCAACACCTCCGCCACGTGGTCGCGGACCAGCGGCAACGTCACCGTCCCCGGCTCCAGGTTCCCCGCCAAAGCGTCGGCCAGCGTCGGGCCGGGCGAGATCGTCACGACGCGGCCGGCCCGCAGCGCCGCCGACATCGCGGGCGACCGCCAGGCCTCGACACCGACCGTGACCGCGGTCCCCGCTGCCAGGGCCACGCCGGCGGCGAGGCCGCCGCCGCCCACCGGCACGACGATCGTCAGGTCCTGCCCCAGCTCCTCGGCCAGCTCGCGGCCGACGGTGGCCTGGCCGGCGATGACCAGCGGGTCGTTGTAGGGCGAAACGAACGCGGCCCCGAGGTCTCGCGCCAGCTCAATGGCGTGCCGCTCGGCCTCGTCGTACGTCTCACCCACCAGCGCCAGGTCGCAGCCGGTCCGGCGGATCCCGGCCACCTTGGCCGGGTCGGTGCGGGCGCTGACCACGACCGTGGCGCGTGCGCCCAGCTCCGCCGCGGCCACGGCCAGCGCCAGCCCGTGATTGCCGGCCGAGCACGCGACCACGCGCCGGCCGCGCGGCAGCGCCGCCAGGGCGGCGACCGCGCCCCGCAGCTTGAACGAGCCCGCGCGGTTCAGGCTCTCGACCTTGAGCAGCCCACGGCCTCCGCCCCCGGCGGGCAGCAGCCGGGGGCTGGCCAGCACGGGCGCCCTCCCGACGTGACGCGCCACCGCCGCCGCAGCCGCCTCCATCTGAGCCGGCGTCGGCGGCCGAACCTCACGCACCGCCGTCAATCGCGCATGCCTCTGTATGAAGAGTGGACGAAAGCAGCGCGGGTTACGATGCCGCCGGGGGATCGATGTCAGCCCAGGAAGCCCGCATCCGGCCCGCCACCGTTCACGATCTCGACCGGGTGGCGGAGATCTTCGCGCACTACGTCACGACCGGCGTCGCCACGTTCGAGGAGCAGCCTCCGACCCGGGAGGCCTGGCGGAGCCGCCTCGCCGAGCTGTCGGAGGCGGGGCTTCCGCTGCTCGTGGCCGACCACGACGGCCTTGCGGTCGGCTACGCCTACGTCAGCCACTGGCGACCCCGGCCGGCCTACCGGCACACGGTGGAGGACTCGGTCTACCTCTCACCGCAGTGGACCGGCCGGGGCCTCGGCCGCAGGCTGCTAGAGGCCCTGCTGGCCGAGTGCGCCAGGGCCGGCATCCGGCAGGTGATCGCGGTCATCGCCGACACGGGGGACCCCGCCTCGGGCGCGCTGCACCGGGCTTGCGGGTTCCGGGAGGCGGGGCGGCTCCGGGCGGTCGGGTACAAGCGCGGCCGCTGGATCGACACGCTGCTGATGCAGCGGGACCTGGGGGTGGCCCCGCCCGCGGACGGCCCGTGAGGGCGGACCGCCTGCCGTCGGCGGGACCGCCCGAGCCGTCCCCGCCCGCGCCCGCCGGGGCGGCCGCGCCCGCGCGGCGGGCCCTGCGCCGGGCGCTCGTCGCCCTCTGCATCACCGAGATCACGAGCTGGGGTGTCCTCTACTACGCCCTGCCGGTCATGCTGGCCCGGCTGACCCGCAGCACCGGCTGGTCGACCGCCACCGTCATGGCCGCGTTCTCCGTGGGCCTGCTGGTCGCCGCGGGGGCGGGCGTGCCGGTCGGTCGGCTGCTGGACCGGCACGGCCCCCGCCCGGTCATGACCGCGGGATCGCTGGTCGGGGTTGCCGCGCTGCTGGCGATCGCCGCCGCGCCCAGCCTGCCCTGGTTCTTCGCGGCCTGGGTGCTCGCAGGGCTGGCGGAGTCGGCGCTGCTGTATCCGCCGGCCTTTTCCGCCCTGACCCGCTGGTACGGCCCCGACCGCGTCCGCGCCCTGACCACGCTGTCGCTGGTGGCCGGCCTGGCCAGCACCGTCTTCGCGCCGGTGACCGCGGCGCTCGTCGTCCGCCTGGACTGGCGTCCGGCCTACGTGGTGCTGGCCGTGCTGCTCGGCGCCGTGACCCTCCCGCTCCACGCCCTGTGCCTCGGCCCGGCCTGGCCGGCGGACGAGCGCCGCCGCGCGCCGGGGGCCGGCACCGACCACGTGCGGACCGTGGTCCGCAGCCGCGCGTTCCGGTGCCTGGTCGTGGCGATGGCGCTGGCGGCGTTCGGCATGTACGCCGCCAACCTCAACCTGGTGCCGATGCTCGACAGCCGGGGCGCCGGCAACACGCTGGCCGCGGCGGCGCTCGGGCTGAGCGGGGCCGGCCAGGTCACGGGCCGCCTCGGCTACGGCACCCTGGCCCGACGGACCGCCGCCCGCACCCGCACGCTGGCCGTCCTGGTGGCCGGCTCGGCCACCGTCGCGCTCCTCGCCCTGGCGCCGGGCGGGGTCGTCGCCCTGGTCGCGGCGGCCGTGGTCGCCGGGTGCGTGCGCGGCATGTTCACGCTCGTCGGGGCCACCGCCGTCAGCGACCGGTGGGGCATGGGCCGCTTCGGCACCCTGAACGGGATCTTCAGCGCCCCCACGACGGCCGCCCTGGCGGTAGCGCCGGCCGGCGGCGCCCTGCTGGCGAGCTGGCTGGGCAGCTACGGCGCCGCGTTCATCGTCCTCGCGACCCTGGTCCTGGCCGGCGGCGTGGCCGCGGTCGGGACCGCGGTCCCCCAGCACAGCGCTGCCTGATCCCTCGGGGCCCGCCCCCCTTGCAGCCCGTCAGGCCTGCTGGGCCAGCTCCAGGAACTGGTCCTCGGTCAGGACCGTGACCTTCAGGCGCCGCGCCTTCTCCAGCTTCGACCCCGCGGCCTCGCCGGCGACCACGAAATCGGTCTTCGAGCTCACGCTGCCGGCCGGCCGGCCACCGCGACGCCGAACCAGCTCCTCCGCCTCGGGACGGGTCAGGCGGCTCAGCGTGCCGGTGAAGACGAACGTGCGGCCTGTCAGCGGGCCCTCGGCGGGCGCCTCCGCCTCCCTGGGCACCACGCCGGCGTCGAGCAGGTGCTGCACCAGCTCGCCGCCGTGGCGCTCGAAGAACAGCCGGATCTCGCCGGCCATGCTCGGCCCCACCCCCTCTACGGCCAGCAGCTGCTCCTCCGTCGCCTCCCGCAGACGGCGCAGCGACCCGAAGTGCCCGGCCAGCAGCTCGGCAGTAGCCTCGCCGACCTGGGGTATGCCGAGGGCGTTGAGGAAGCGGTCCAGCGGCGGGTTCCGGCTGGCCTCGAGCTGCCCGAACAGGTTCTGCGCGGACTTCTCGGCGAACCGCTCGAGGCCCTTCAGCTCCTCGACCGTCAGCCGGTAGAAGTCGGCCGGCTCCGTGACCAGCTCGCGGTCGATCAGCTGCTGCAGGGTTTGCGTACCCAGGCCGTCGATGTCCATCGCGCCCCGGCCGGCGAAATGGCGCAGCCGCTCCAGACGCTGGGCGGGGCAGAACGGGTTGATGCAGCGGTGGGCGACGTACGGCTCCTCGCGCACGACCTCGCCGCCGCAGACCGGGCAGTGGGCCGGCATCCTCCACCCTGGCCGGGGGTCGCGCACCGACACGACCTCGGGGATCACGTCACCGGCGCGCTGCACGGTCACGGTGGCCCCGACGTACACGCCCTTCTCGTTGACCTGCTGCTCGTTGTGGAGCGACGCGTTGCGCACCGTGACGCCGCCCACGATCACGGGCCGCAGCTGTGCCACCGGCGTGATGACCCCGGTCCGGCCGACGTAGCAGACGATGTCGTCGACGACCGTCTCGGCCTGCTCGGCGGCGTACTTGAACGCCATCGCCCAGCGGGGCGAGCGGGCCACGAAGCCGAGCTCCACCTGCTGGTCGTGGCGGTCGACCTTGACCACCACCCCGTCGATCTCGTGGTCCAGCTCGTGACGGCGCTCGTGCCAGTCGCGGTGGAAGCCGATCACGCCGTCGATCGAGTCGAAGCGGGCCCGGTTGGGGTTGACCCGGAAGCCCATGGAAGCCAGCCCCTCCAGCACCGCCCACTGGCTGCGGGCGGGACCGGCCGGGTCCAGCGTGTACATGAACGTCTGCAGGTTCCGGCTCGCCGTGATCCTGGGGTCGAGCTGGCGCACGCTGCCGGCCCCGGCGTTGCGGGGGTTCATGAAGGGCTGCCGGCCGGCGGCCTCCAGCTCTCGGTTCAGCCTCTCGAACTCGGCGATGGGGAAGTACACCTCGCCCCGCACCTCGAACTGCGCGGGCAGGCCCGCCAGCGGCTCGACTCGCAGGGGCACGCTCCGCAGGGTGCGTACGTTGGCCGTCACGTCCTCGCCGGTCATCCCGTCCCCGCGGGTGGCAGCCCTGACCAGCCGGCCGTCCCGATAGGTCAGGCTCATGGCCAGGCCGTCGATCTTCAGCTCGCACACGTAGACCAGGTCGTCGCCGACGACCGCCCGCACACGGTGGTCCCAGGCCCGGATCTCCTCCTCCTCGAACGCGTTCTGGAGGCTCAGCATGGGCGAGCGGTGGGCGACCTTGGCGAACTGCCCGCTCGGCTCGCCACCGACCCGCTGTGTCGGGGAGTCCGGGGTGACCAGCTCCGGATGCTCGGCCTCGAGCTGCTCCAGCTCGCGGAAGAGGGCGTCGTACTGGGCGTCCGTGATCTCAGGCCGGTCCAGCGCGTAGTACAGGTGCTCGTGGCGGCGGACCTCGCGGCGGAGATCCTCCAGGCGCCGCTCGACGTCGCCGCTCACAGCCGGCTGAGCGGCGCCAGCGTGCCGCTGATGATCTTCAGGCCCGATCGGTCGAACTCGATCAAGAGCTCCTCGTCCGTACGCGTCATCGTGCTCTTGAGGATCACCCCAGCGCCGAACTTGGGATGGCTGACGCGGTCCCCCTCGCGGAAGCGCTGCACCAGCGGCGCCGCGGGAGCGGCCTGGACCTGGCGCTCCATCACCCGCTCGCGGTACCCGGTGCCGCCCGGGCCGCCCTGACGTGGTGGCGCCATGGGCGCGGCCCCCTTGCGCGGTTCCGCGAGGAGGCCGGCTGGGATCTCGCGCAGGAAGCGGCTGGAGAAGCCGGGCTGGGCCTGGCCGTACAGGTGGCGCCGGAACGCGCAGGAGAGGTAGAGACGATCCTGCGCGCGCGTCATCCCGACGTAGCAGAGCCGGCGCTCTTCGGGCATCTCGACGGGGTCCTCGACCGCGCGACGGTGCGGCAGCAGCTTCTCCTCCATGCCCACCAGGAAGACAACCGGGAACTCCAGGCCCTTCACCATGTGCAGCGTGATGAGCGTCACGCCGTCGTCGTCCTCCGCGAAGGCGTCGACGTCCGAGCGCAGCGTGACCTCCGTCAGGAACTGGTCCAGCGCCTCGGCCCGGTCCGGGCTCGCGTCGTACTCCTGGGCGAGGCCCCGGAGCTCCTTGAGGTTCTCCAGCCGGGCGTCGCCCTGGGGGGTGCCGTCGGCATAGTGCCCGTCCAGGCCGACCACCTCGATCACGTGGTCGATCAGCTCGCTCGGGGGCAGCGCACCCAGCGTGGCGCGCAGCGACAGCATCTGCTCCCGGAAGCGCTCCAGCGGTCCGGCGGCCGCCCTGGGCACCCCGGCCAGCGGACCCTCCAGCACCTCCAGCACGCTGCGCCGGCTGTCGGTGGCGGCGGTGACCACCGCGTTCGCGCTGACCGGCCCGATCTTCCGCCTGGGCACGTTGACGATCCGCGAGAAGCTGACCGTGTCGGAGGGGTTCTGGACGAGGCGCAGGTAGGCGAGCAGGTCCTTGACCTCCCGGCGCTCCCAGAACCGGACGCCGCCGATCAGACGGTACGGGATGCGGCGGCGTCCGAAGACGTCCTCGAATGCCCGGGACTGCGCGTTGATGCGGTACAGGACCGCGAAGTCGCCGTGCCGGCGGCCCTCGACGCGACGCAGGCGCTGGATCTCGTCGGCGACGTACTCGGCCTCCTCGACCTCGTTGTAGAGCTGGGCGGCGGTCACGCGCTCGCCTCCCACCCGGTCGGTCCAGAGCCGCTTGGGAGCCCGCTCGGGGTTGTGGCGGATCACGTGGTAGGCGACGTCCAGGATCGGCTGGGTGGACCGGTAGTTCTGCTCCAGGTTGACCACCGTGGCCTCCGGATAGTCCTTCTTGAACTCCAGGATGTTGCGCACGTCGGCTCCTCGCCAACCGTAGACGGAGTTGTGCGTCACGAGGCCTTCGGCCACGAAGTTATGGGTTCGCTCCACGTCCAGGTCGTAGACCCATTCATCCAGGCGCACGCGCTCCACCGAATCCACGACGTCGTATCCGCCATCGGCCGCGAACATCGCCATGCCGGGACGGACCGCCGCCGCCGGCAGGAACGGCAGAGCGTTCGTCGCCTTCGAGCCAGGCTCGTTGCGGCCGAGCCTCGCGGTCATTACCAGGTTGACCTCGAACGCGGATCGGATGCGCTCCACCACGCGCAGGAGCTCGCCGAAGTCCTTTCGAGCCGACTCGTGGCGCCAGCTCCGGGACCCGTTGTGGCCGGTCGATCGAAGGGACAGCCCCAGGCCCTCGAGCGCGACGCGGCCCTTCTCGTCGTTGCCCACGATCGAGATCCGATGCATCGGGGCTTGGCCTCGGCGGTCTCCGCACAGAGCCAGCACGACGTTGCGACGATTCCCATTCCGGCTGCGTGGACGGTAGTGAGGATGCGAGGCGGAGAGGCCGAACTCACCCAAGAGCCGCAGCCCGGCGCTTTTGGTATCGACCGACGAAAACACGCGACGCAGGTACCGCACGTCAGCGCTGATCCCATTCGTCGCCCCTTTCCGCGGGACGAATGGGAGGGTCGGGATGCCGTACCGCAGCGACAATACGTACTCCTGGAGCCTGGCCTCGCTCTCACATTCGTGCGTGCCGATGATCCAGAGGGCGTCAGCCGCTTCCTGCAGGGAACGCTGCATGAACCCGACGACCGGCTTGACCTGGCCCCTCGTGTGGACCTGTGTGGTGCCCAGCCGATACCCGAGATCACGTCGGTGCATCAAGTAGGTGAAGTGGTATTGGGGCGTTACACCCAGCCTGTAGCCGGCGAAGTGCGTGTGCTCGGGCGTGCTCACGATTCGGCGGCCACCCACCGTGGTGATGGCCACGCCCGGTCCGACGGCACGTGAGCGATGGACCCGGAGCACGCGCGCAGGCCTGAACTCGCCGCTCCCGTGGCCCGAGAGGACCATGTCCCCCGGGCGGACGTCCTCGATGCGGCTCACCGAGCCGTCCGCCATGGTCACGCGCGTGCCGGCGACCAGGCACTGATCGTCATCGCCTACGACCGCCAGGTTGCGGTGCTGCCCGGCGAGCAGGTTGACCAGCACGTACTGCGCGCGGTTGGTGTCCTGGTACTCGTCGACCAGCACGTGCCGGAACCGGTCACGCCAGCGGTCCAGGACGTCCTGGTGCGCCTCCAGCAGCCTGACGACCTTGACGATCAGGTCGTCGAAGTCCAGGCCGCCGGACCGGAGCAGGAGCTCCTCGTAGCGCTCGTAGCAGCGGCGGACGATCTCGTCCTGGTAGCCGCGGCTCGGGTAGCTCTCCGGGCCGAGCAGGTCGTTCTTCGCGCGCGAGATCAGGGCGCCGACCAGGGTCGGGGGGTATTTCTTGGCGTCGAGGTGCAGCTCGTCCAGCACCCGCTTCACAGCGGCCCGGCTGTCGTCCTCGTCGAAGATGGTGAACGACCGGGGCAGGCCCAGGAGGCCGGCGTCCCGCCGGAGCATCCGAACCGCTGTCGCGTGGAACGTGCCCACCCACATCCGGTCGGCGTCCTCGACCAGCCTGGCCACCCGCTCCCGCATCTCGCGGGCCGCCTTGTTCGTGAACGTGACCGCGAGCAGCCGGTCGGGCCACACCTCTCGGCTGGCGATCAGGTGGGCGACGCGGGTCGTCAGCACGCGGGTCTTGCCGCTGCCCGCCCCCGCGAACACCAGCAGCGGACCCCGAAGGTGGGTGACCGCCTCGCGCTGGGCCGGGTTCAGCCCCGCGATCAGCTCCTCCAGGGCAGCGCGACGAAGCTCCGGGGGGGCCATGAGACGCTGAGTCTACGAGATGCAAGGGGGGGCAGGCCCCCCCTTTCGGAACCCCCCCTCTGTCTGGGACATTCGGGGCACCTTCGGTGCCTCCCTTCGGGGCTATCGGCTACGTCGGCGGCGCCGCGAAGACAGACTCACACGCTCGGGCCGGGGTCCCCAGAAGCCCGAAGGGCGATGGGGGTGAGCCCTTGCTTACCAGGCACCTGACCCCCCTTGCATCAACTGCAGCCCCAGGCGCCGGCTCCCCCGTGCGCGTACTTCCAGGCCGCCGCGTTGGCGTTGGCGACCGGGTCGTATATGTCGCCGGAGCCGTACGGGGTGGCCCGGAACGTCGACATCAGGAACTGGAACAGCCCGTAGTAGGGCCCGGCCGCGTTGTATGCGCGCGGGTTGAAGCCGGACTCGCAATGGGCGACCCGCAGGCCCCACGCCACCGCGGTGGGGCCCAGCGGGTTGAACGCGTTCCTGATGATGTTCTGAACCGCCCCCGACCCGAAGCTCTGCGCGAGCGAGGCGCCTGGCCGGGCGGGAGCGGGCCGCGCCGGGGCGGGGGTGGCCGCCAGGCGGGCGCTCTCCCAGAGCTCGACGCGGCCGTTGGCCTCGACCGGCTCGACCAGCCCGATGAGGGCGGTGGAGACCGGCGGCCCGGCCGCGGGCGCCCGGTGCGGCCCGCCGGCGGCCTGGTGCTGCAGCGTTTCTAAGCTGGTCACGCCCACCGCCACGGCAGCGGCCACGAGGAGCGTGACGATGCGAAGACCGTGCTCCAACGTCGCGGAGACCCTAGCAGAACGGACCAGCCGGCCGTCGGCAGACCGTGAGACCAGCGCAAGATCGCCGCGGCCGCTCGGCGACCCCACCGGCTCGTGTATCGTTCGGCCACGGTCCATGGCGGCGCTGAACCTGCTCCTGCCGCTGCTGGCCTGCCTGGTCAGCCTGGTGTTCGCCGCGCTGGTCGCCGACCAGTGGCGCCGGCGGCGGCGGAGCTTCCAGCTCGTCTGGGGCCTGGGCCTGATCTGGTACGCCGCCAGCTCGGGAACCCAGTTCCTGGGCGCCGCGCTGGGCTGGAACGGCGGGCTCTACCGGGCCTGGTACCTGTTCGGCGCGATCCTCGTCGCCGCGTACCTGGGCATGGGCACGGTGTACCTGCTCTCGCGAACGGGCTTCGGCTATTTCGCCGGCACCTCGATCGTCCTCGGCGGCGTCTTCGCCTACCTCAGCCAGCTCGCGCTCATCAAGGCGGGCCAGGCCACGGCGTGGACGAACGTGGCCGTCGTGATCGGCGTGGCGACCGCCGCCGGCCTGGCCGTGGTCGTCGCCACGGCGTGGCGCCGCGAGGTCGCCGCCCACGTGGCGATGGCCGTCCTGGCCGCGGCCTCGGTGGCGGTCGCCGCACTGACCCTCACCGCGACGCTGCCCCCGCCCGGCTACGCGCTCGACCCGAGCACCCACGTCCCGGTGGGCACCGCGGTGCCCGGCTACCTGCGCATCCTGACGGGCCCGTTCAACATCGCGGGAGCCCTCTGCCTCGTGTTCGGCGCCGCCTTCTCCGCGTACGTCTACATGCCGAAGCGCAAGGTCCTGCGCGGCGGCGTCTCGACCCCGGTCCTGGGCCAGCTGCACCGGGCCCTCGCGGTCGCGGTCAACCTCGTGGCGTCGATCCCGCTGGCGGCGCGGGCGCTGGCCGGGGGCCAGATCAGCTCGCGGGTGCCCGCCACCGTGCTGATCGCCGTCGGCGGCTTCGTGCCCAGCATCACCAGCGGTCTCGACCGCTTCGGCGTGACCTGGTCGTTCGGGCTCGGCGAGCTGCTCGGCGTCCTCTTCATCTTCGCGGGGTTCCTGGTCAGCGAGGAGGTCTTCCGCGGGCTGCCGTTCGGCGCCCGGGCCGCGAGCTGGCGCCGGCCGGCGCCGGGCGCGTAGGCCTCGCGACGGACACGGCGCCGGTCGTCCGCGAGGCGTCCGCGAGCGACGCGCCGGTAGTGGCGGGCCTCCTGGGCGAGCTCGGCTACCCGGCTACGCCCGAGCGGGTCCGCGACCGGCTCGGACGCCCGGGCGAGCGCCTGCTGCTGGCCGAGCTCGACGGCCAGCCCGTCGGCCTGCTCTCGCTCACCGTGCTGCACCACGTCACCCACGCGCGGCCCCTGGCCCGGGTCGTGGCCATGGTCGTGCGGGCGCGGGCGAGACGCGGCGGCGTCGGGCGGGCCCTGATGGAGCGCGCCGAGGCCCTGGCGCGGGCTGCCGGCTGCGAGGGCGTCGAGCTGACGAGCGCCAACAGTCCAGAGCGCGAAG
>DATFRD010000345.1:0-2210 GCA_035263645.1 Candidatus Dormiibacterota bacterium
ACGCGGGCGGACGCACCGGTGGCGGCTGACCGTAGCGCGCACCGCAGCGAACAGCTCGGCCACGAGCTCGACCGCACCACATCGCTCGCCCACCTCCGGGCCCGGGGGCCGTGGCCTGCGCCGCATCCAGGAGCCGTGGGATCGACACCACGACGCCGATCGGCGAGGCGATGCTCCACATCACGATCGCCTGGGCCGGCATGGAGAAGCGGACGCTGTCCGAGCGCACGCGGGCCGGCATGGAGCGCGCCCGCGCGGAGGGGAAGCAGCTGGGCCGGCCCCGCCGGCCGCCACTCGACGAGGACCTGCGATTCCCAAAGTCCGCGACCTCGTCAACAACAAAGTCCTCACCAAAAGCCGAAGGCGCTCGTCGACTCCACGTGTTGAGCGCCACTCGTTTTGACCGCGTAGAGGTCTGAACCGCCACTCAACGTGACCGCCTCGCCGACCCCGGCGCGGTGGTGTTCACGATGCTGGCGCCAGCGTCAGGATGTTGGACGTCCTGAGAAAGCGAGAAGGCCACCTCGCCAATCTCTGGCCGGAGATCGAGGCGGCCTCCTCTACGTCGATGCGAGGTGCACCGTGATGCAGATGGTAGAGGCCGACGTCGAGTCTGTGGAGGTCCGGCTGCGAGCCGGTGAGATCGCGTGCGTGGGCTGCGGTGGCGAGCTGCGCCCGTGGGGCTACGCCCGCTGGCGCACGCTGCGGGAGCACGGCCGGCCGGTTCGTCTTCGTCCTCGGAGGTCGCGCTGCCAGAGCTGTCGGGCAAGCCACGTGCTGCTGCCGACGCTGGTGCTGCTGCGGCGGGCGGACCTGGTCGCGGTGATCGGGGCGGCGTTGGTGGCCAGGCACGTGGAGCGTCGGACGCGAGCAGAGGTGTCGGGGGCGGCAGGAGCGCCCTGGGACACGGTGCGGGGCTGGCTGCGCCGGTTCGGAGAGCGGGCGGTGGAGATCCGCGCTGAGTTCGCGACCCTGGCCCACCGCTGGGACGCGGAGCTGGGCTCCATCGAGCCCCGGGGCTCCGCCGTCCTGGACGCCCTGGAGGCGATCGGGGTGGCAGCCGCGGCGGCGGTGCGCCGCTTCGGACCGACACCGTCATGGACGCTGGTGGCGGGGGCGTCCCGCGGCAGGCTGCTCTCCAACACGAGCTCCCCCGTTCCCGCCGGCGGCTGAGTCGGTCACCCTCCCCGGCCGACGACGTTGGTGACGCCGGCTGCGGCGTCGGAGTGGAGGAACGAGGGATGGAGGACAGACGGCGGGGGGTGGCGCTGTTCCGCTACTCGCTGATTCGGGAGCTGGCCGACGCCGAGCTCAGCCCGCGCCAGCGAGGCGCGCTCATCACCGCCCTGGCGGCGACCGACCACGCCTTCGACGGCCGGCGCGTCGAGGTCACCGGTCCGACCCTGCGCCGCTGGCTACGGGCCTGGCGGGCGGGCGGCTTCGAGGCGCTGGTGCCGGTCGTGCGCCGGCAGCCCAACCGGACCGCGGCCAAGCTGCTGGAGGCGGCCGAGGCGCTCAAGCGAGAGGCGCCTCGGCGCACGGCCGCTCAGGTGGCCCGAGCCCTGGCCGAGGCCGGACTGGGCAAAGTCTCGGAGCGGACCCTTCAGCGGCACTTCGTCCGCACAGGCCTCGACACCCGGCCCGACGGGCTGCCGCCGCGGGCGTTGGGACGCTTCCAGGCGAACGAGTTCGGCGAGCTGTGGACGGGCGACGGGCTGCACGGGCCGGTGGTCGGGAAGGAGAAGGCGGTCCTGTTCGCGTTCATCGACGACTGGAGCCGCGCGGTGCCGGGTTGGCGCTGGGGTTATCGCGAGGACACGGTGCGCCTGGAGGCGGCGCTGCGTCGAGGGCTGGACTCGGCCGGAGTCCCGGCGGCCGTCTTCGTCGACCACGGCTCGGCGTTCATGTCGGCTCCCTTCCACCGGACCCTGGCCGTGCTCGGCGTTCGAATCGTGCACTCTACCCCCGGCCATGCCGCCAGCCGGGGCAAGGTCGAGCGCTTCTTCCGCACCGTGCGCGAGCAGTTCCTGGTCGAGTTGGAGGCCCGGGGTGGCGCCAGGGACCTGGTCCAGCTCAACGAGCTGTTCGGTGCCTGGCTGGAGGGCGTCTACCACCGGACGGTGCACTCCGAGACAGGCCAGACCCCGCTGGACCGACGGCTGACCGGCCGCCAGCTGCGGCGACCGAGCCCGGCCGAGCTGCACGAGGCA
>DATFRD010000346.1:0-3387 GCA_035263645.1 Candidatus Dormiibacterota bacterium
TCGTCACGAACGACTTCCTGGACCGGGACCACCAGGTCGTCAGCAGCGACATACCGCTGGAGAGCGAGGGCGGCGTGCCGGTGGACACGGTCCTCCTCGACTCGCACGACATGGTGCTGGCCCAGAGCCCGAAGCAGCCCTTTGGGGACCCGATGCTCCGGGACCTGGCCGCCGCGGCGCGGGGCGACGGGGCCTACTGGACCAACGTCACCGACGACAGCGGCATCCCGCGCAGCGTGCACGCCACAAGGCTGGACGACGCGGGCAACGTCCTGCTCGTGAGTCGATCCCTCACCGAGGACCGCGACGCGCTGACGACGACCGAGCTGCTGTTCGGGGCGCTCTCGGTCCTGATGATCGCGATCGGCGGCGCCCTCAGCTACTGGCTCGCAGGCCAGGCGCTGCGTCCGGTGCACACCATCGCAGGCCTGGCGCGGACGATCAGCGAGCACGACCTCCACCAGCGCGTGGACATCAGGCCTCCCGAGGACGAGCTCGGCGAGCTGGTCACGACCTTCAACGCGATGCTGGCGCGGCTCGAGAGCTCGTTCGACGGGCTGCGCACGTTCACGGCGGACGCGGCGCACGAGCTCCGGGCGCCCATCGCCGTGATGCGCCTGGAGCTGGAGCGCGGGCTGGGCCGGGCCCGCTCGGCCAACGAGTACCGCGAGGTGCTGCAGTGGCTGGAGGACGACGTCGACCGGCTGGGGCGCATGGTGGACCAGCTCCTTGTCCTGACGCGGGCCGACGCCGGCTTGCTGCGGCCCGTCCTGCGGCAGGTGGACCTCGCCGACCTCCTGAGCGAGGCGGCGGCGCGCTGGGCGCGGGCCGCGAAGGCCAGGGGAGTCACGATCGGGCTCGATCTCTCCGCGTCCGGGTCGATACGCGCTGACCCGGCGCTGCTGCAGCGGGTCGTCGACAATCTGCTGGACAACGCGATCCGCCACGCGCCGTCCGGGTCCGAGGTCCGCCTGCGGGCCACCCGGACCGCGACGGGGATGGAGGTCGACGTCCTCGACCAGGGCCCCGGGGTGAATCCTGAGCTTCGGCCGCGCCTCTTCTCGCGCTTCGGCCGCGCCGACGGCGCCCGCATGAGCGGTGACGGGGCCGGGGCCGGGGCGGGGCTCGGGCTGGCGCTGGGCGCGGCCATCGCCCGCGCCCATGGCGGCTGGCTGGAGCTCGTGGAGCAGGACGGCCCGGGCGCGCTCTTCCGGCTTCACCTGCCGGACGTCGCGCCCAGCCGCTGAACGCCGCGACCGCCTGGGTCACAGGGTCACCAGGTCGGACTGGGTCGTGGCGTAGACGCGGAAGATGCCCCACAGGCCGGCCTGCGTGAACGGGTAGCGGTGGTCCAGGTAGAGGTAGTCGCCGGCCACTCCCAGCGTGGACCCGGCCCCGCCGATCAGCCGGGCGTCTATCGTCTCCCCGGACGTGATGGTGCGCGCGTTCAGGATCTGGGAGCCGGACATGAGCGGCTCCCACGGCCAGGAGTGCCCTTCCAGGGAGAAGGAGTGGATGTTGGCTGAGAAGGGCACCGCGACCCGAAAGCGCACCGGGTCACCCGGGTAGGCGCGGAAGAGCGTGGTAGGCGGAGCGCCCTGCGAGGGCGTGCTGAAGACCGTGGAGAGGTCGCCCCCGTTCGCATAGCGCGCCGAGAGCGGCGCCGCCCCGTAGTTCACGGCGGATACGCCCGTCTGGACCTGGGGGTCGTACTCCATGATGCTGCGGCCGATCTGGGGGTCGTTGTCCTGGAACAGCGTCACGAACTCGCGGAACTTGCCGCTGCCGTTCCGGACGTTGGCCATCGGGCCGGAGTTGAGCGTCGAGTTGTCCTTGACGGAGGTGTAGGTAGAGCCGGAGGGCTCCACCACCAGGGCGCCGAAGGCACCGTGGATGAGGGTGCTCTCGTTGGCCTCGTTGAGGAAGACGCTGGTGCCCAGCTCCTGGTCCGCCCAGAACTGGTACGTGAAGCTCTGGCCGGGGGCGATGCTGGAGTCGGGATTGAAGCCGATGGCGGCGCCAGACGACCCATGGGGATCGAACGGCAGCTTGCCCAGGGTCAGCCCGGCCCGGCCGGCGCTGCCCGACGGCAGGTCGTTCTTCAGCGTGATGCTCACGCAGTCGCCCACGTTCGCCCGCAGGACCAGGGGGGTGACGGGGAGCGTCCCGTTGACGATGCCGGCTTCGTCGCTGCTCAGGGCGTAGATGACGCCGGAGGCGTCGGCGCTGCCGTCCATGGGCAGCGCCTTGCTGAAGATGGACACGCTGTAGCTGCGGCTGGTGGCGCTGGACGGGCAGGGGTTGCCGCCGCCCGAGGCCAGCGGCGGGGCCGAGCCAGTCTTCGTGAGCTGCGGGAAGCCGGCGCCCGAGGGCGGCGCGCTCAGCCCCGGCAGTACCTCCAGGTCGCTCTGGAGCCGGTCGTGGACCCGGAAGATGCCCCAGGCCCCGGACTCCAGCGCGAGGCTCCGGGTGCTGTAGTAGAGGTAGTCGCCGGGCAGGTGGGCCGGCCCTCCGGCGCCGCCGTCGAGCACGTAGTCGAACCGCTCGGAGATGCCCGTGGTGGCCGCGTCCATCAGCTGGCCGTTCGCGTTGAAGCGCTCCTCGCGGAAGCGGTGGCCCTGGATGCGTAGCGCGTCCACGCGCTCAACCAGCCCGATGGTGCGGATCACCACCGGGTCGCCCACGTAGGCGCGCCAGAGCGGTGTGTAGGGATCGCCGTGGGTCACCGAGGAGAAGACGTTGGGGTCGTTGACCGAGTCGATCTCCGGACAGGTGCCGCTGACCACCTGGTTCTCGGCGTGGCCGGTCTGGTCGTTGGCCACCTTGAAGCTGCTCGACCGCTCCGCGAAGGGCTCCGAGCGCAGATTGATGCTGGCCTGCTCGCAGCCTGGCAGGCCGCCGCCGCTGGTGGAACCTGCCGGCTGGGCTCGGATGTCGTTGTGCAGCCAGACCATGAACTCGCGGAAGCTGCCGGACTGGCCTGTGCCCACCGACCCGCCCGAGGTGTTCCAGATGTCGGCGATGGGACCGCTCCTGACGACGGCTCCGGTCTGGGGGTCGTGGTAGGTGGAGCCCGCAGGCTCGATGATGAGCCCGCCGAACAGGCCGTGGCCCCAGGAGAAGATGCCGTTGACGTGGTCGTGCCAGAAAACGGTGCCGCTGTCCACGTCGGAGAACCAGCGGTACTGGACGAACTCCACGCCGGCCGCCTCGCCTGAGGCATGGGCGCTGGCCAGCGGCGCCGCCAGCGCGAGCGTGCTGCCGCTGATGCCGGTGACCGTGGCCACCTCGATGTCCGGCAGGCCCTGGCCGATGGCGATGCTGATGCCGGGGACCAGCCGGGAGTTGCTGCTGACAGTGACCTGGGTGGCGCCGGCAGCGGCCGCA
>DATFRD010000347.1:0-2399 GCA_035263645.1 Candidatus Dormiibacterota bacterium
ATGCTCCGGCTGCTGGAACCGGACTGCGGCGAGGTTCGGTTCGAGGGACGCGACCTGACCGCGCTGTCCGGCCGCGACCTGCGGCGGCTGCGGCCCCGGATGCAGATCGTCTTCCAGAACCCGTACAGCGCGCTCAACCCGCGCATGCGCGTGCGCGACATCATCGGTTTCAACCTCCGCGCGGCGCACCCCTCGGCCTCCGAGCGGCGAAACCGGGTCGCTGAGGTGCTGCAGCTCGTCGGCCTGGACGCGGACATCCTCGGCCGCCACCCGCACCAGCTCAGCGGCGGCCAGGCGCAGCGGGTCGGGATCGCACGGGCGCTCGTCTCGGGGCCGACGTTCCTGGTCGCGGACGAGCCCGTGTCGGCACTCGACCTCTCGGTACAGGCCGAGATCCTGAACCTGTTCGGCGACCTGCAGCGGCGGCTGGAGCTCGCCTGCGTCTTCATCTCGCACAACCTGCAGGTGGTCCGTCACGTCGCGCACCGCGTGGCGGTGATGCACGCCGGCCGGATCGTCGAGCTGGGCCCTCGCGAGGCCATCTACGAGCGGGCGCAGCATCCCTACACGCGCCTGCTGCTGTCAGCCGTGCCGACGGGCTCGGCTCGCGCGGGCGAGACCGCCGGCCGCCCCGATCGCCAGCTGCTCAAGGAGGAGCTGCGCGCGCTCGACCCCGCGGCACCCCTGCGCGAGGTGGCTCCCGGACACCTCGTCGCCATCGCCGCCGCCGCGTCGAGCCCGGTCGCACCCGGCGCGGCCTCGGCCGCGGCGCCTGTGGCGCGACCGGCAGGACGCGCACAGGAGAGCACAGACGCATGAGGCATCCACGAAAGGAGGTTGAACCCGGATGAGCAGCACCGTTGAGCGCGGGTCGACCGTCGAGAAGCTGGCACGGCTGGAGCAGATCCTGGACCGCCGGAACCTGGACGGAGCGGTGGTGTGTTCGTATCAGAACGTGTCCTACTTCGGCGGCACCTACCTGATGACGCAGATCTCCCTGCCGGACCGCCTCGCGTTCCTGGTCCAGCCCAGGGGAAAGCCGCCGACGCTGGTCGTGTGCGGCATCGAGACCCGCCAGGTCCGGGAGCAGACCGACATCGAGGACCTGCGGGACTACGTCGAGTTCGTGGACAACCCGACCGAGGTGCTGGCGCACGTCCTGGAGGAGCGCGGCATCGCCAGCGGCTCCATCGGCGTCGACGCGCGGCGCCTGTCCCTCGCGTCGGGGGACCTGCTGAAGGAACGCCTTCGTGGTGTGGAGCTGGTCTCGATCGACGACGACATCGAGCTGACCCAGGCCGTGAAGGACCGGTGGGAGATCGACACCCTGGAGGTCGCGGCCAGGGCCACGCTCGCGGCGGCCGAGGAGACGGCCGCGGAGCTGCGGGCCGGCTGCACCGAACGCGACTTCTCGACCACCGTCTTCCTGAAGCTCATGCAAAAGGGGGGCGCACCGCTCTTCCTGGTCTTCGCGTCCGCCGAGCGGACCATGCAGGCCCACCCGGAGTCCACCGACCGCCCACTGGAGCCGGGCCAGCTCTGGCGGATCGACTTCGGCGCCCGCTTCCAGGAGGTGATCAACTCGGACCTGGCCAGGACCGGCGTCGTCGGCGACCCCAGCCCCGAGCAGGCGGCGACGCTCGCCGCACTGCGCGCGACGCAGGACGCCGGGTTCCGCGCGATCGAGCCTGGCCGGCCGGCTCGCGACGTCTTCAACGCCGTCAGGGACGAGTTCAAGCGACAGGGCCTGCCGTTCGGCATGCCCCACATCGGGCACGGGATGGGCATCGGGCTGCACGAGTTCCCGATCCTGGAACCGGGCAACGACATCCGGCTCGAGGCCGGGATGGTTCTGAACATCGAGCCGATGGTGGTGCTGGAGTCGCGCAGGGAGGCGTACCACACTGAGGACCTCGCCGAGGTGACGCCGAACGGCGCCCGGCTCCTCACCCCGCCGCAGGAAGCGCTGCTGCAGGTGCGCGAATGAGACCCGACGAGGTGGACGCCGCCGTGGTCAGGAGGCTCGCAGCCGTGGCCGGCATCTCCGTGCCGGACGAGGACGTAGAGCCCCTCGTCGGAGCGCTGCGCAACCACCTGACGGGGATGGCGCTTCTGGACACGCTGGATCTGGACGAGTACGACCCGATCGTCACGTTCGACCCGAGATGGACGTGAGCGAGCTCTGGGCGCTCACCTTGCGCCAGGCGGCGGACGGCCTGGCCCGCGGGGAGTTCTCGGCGGCCGACCTGCTGGAGTCGACGCTCGTGCGGCTCCACGATACGGAGGGGGCCGTCCACGCCTACGTGACGTTGATGGTGGACTCCGCGCGGGCGGAGGCCGCCGCGGCCGATGCGGAGCTGCGGCGAGGCGCCTGGCGCGGACCACTGCACGGGATCCCG
>DATFRD010000348.1:0-6233 GCA_035263645.1 Candidatus Dormiibacterota bacterium
ATCCGCCCATCCCACGCCTGGTAGTCGTTGCGGGGATGCGGCCGCAGGTCGAACGTCACCCAGACCAGCGCCGGGTGGCCGGCACGAACCGCGGCGTAGATGGCGGCCGGCGCCACGCCCTCGCCGGTCTGGGACACCGCGGCTCCGAAGTAGCCCGCCGCGGCGGCGATGCGCGGCCAGTACACGCCGTAGCCGGTCTGCAGCACCTCGCTGCCGTTGGGGTCGCCCACGAACGCGACGTACGGGTCGCCGCCGCCCGGCACTCCAGCCGCCGGGTGCGCGCTGTCGATGGTGACGTAGCCGAAGATCTGCTGCTCCGTCGTGGGATGGCCGAAGAAGGCGAGGACCATCGAGAGGGAGGACTCCTCGCAGGAGAGGTTGTACTGCTGGTGGTACCAGGGCACGGCGATCGTGACCGGCGGCGGACCCGGGGGCGGCGGGGGCGCCGCGGGCGGGGGCGCAGCCGGCGGATGGGCCGGCGCAGCCGCCGGCAGGACCGGCGGGACCGGTGCCCCGGGCGTGGGGGTGTCGGTGGGGGTGGGCGACGGGGTCGGAGAGTCGGGGGTGTCGGTGGTGTCGGTGGCGCTCGGGAGATCAGCGGTCGTGGTCGCCGCCACGGGCGCCCCGGGCGGGCGCTGCCGCTTCGCCCCGGTCCCCGCGGGGACCAGCGCTACCAGGACCACCGCAGCCACGCCGATGGTGACCCACCGGCGACGGCCCGCCCACCAGGCCGAGCCAGGCTCCCCCATCAACCGCAGCACTATCGCACACGGTCGGCGGCGGGCGCCAGCCGCCAGCCCGGTGTCCTTTACAGAGTGGCTTGGAGGCGGCCGAGGGATGGGCCAAAATGGGCGGTGTCGGACCGGGCCGAGGACCAACTCGAGGAGCAAGGAGGAATGCGATGGCGTCGATGGTGGGCGCCGCGGTGGTGCGCAAGGAGGACCCCAACCTGCTCACGGGCCGCGGCACGTACGTCGACAACCTGCAGCTGCCGGGCGCCCTGACCATGGCGTTCGTCCGCAGCGTGGAGCCCCACGCGCGGCTTCGCAGCGTCGATGTCTCGGGCGCACTGCGGGTGCCCGGCGTGGTTGCGGCGCTGTTCGCCGCCGACTTCCCGGGCCTGCCCAGCCTCGGCGGTCCCGCCCCGGCGGTGGAGCGGCCGACCCTCGCCACCGACACCGTGCGCTTCGTGGGCGAGCCCATCGCGGTGGTGGTCGCGAGGGACCGGTACGCCGCGGCCGACGGCGCCGCCGTGGTGCAGGTGGACTACGAGCCGCTGCCGGTGGTGCCCTCCATGGAGGCAGCCCTGGCCGACGGCGCCCCGTTGCTCTTTCCCGAGACCGGCTCCAACGTCGTGAACCAGGTGCCGATGGCAGACGACGCCGAGGCGGAGCTCTCGGCGGCTCCCCACCGCGCCCGTCTCCGGCTGGTCAATCAGCGGGTGGCGCCGGTGACGATGGAGCCGCTGGC
Source organism: Candidatus Dormiibacterota bacterium (assembly GCA_035263645.1). Classification (GTDB taxonomy): domain Bacteria; phylum Chloroflexota; class Dormibacteria; order Dormibacterales; family Dormibacteraceae; genus CF-161. The sequence continues at coordinate 1,471 of DATFRD010000348.1, forward strand.
CGCAGCGGCCGACTGGGGCCCGACGACGCTCACCGTCTGGGCGAGCACCCAGGCCCCGCACTGGGTCCGCAGCCAGCTCAGCAACCTGCTGGGCAAGCCCAGCCACGAGATCCGGGTGATCGCGCCGGACGTGGGCGGCGGCTTCGGCGCCAAGGCAGCGTGGTATCCGGAGTTCATCCTCACCCCTCTGCTGTCACGCCGGCTCGGACGGCCGGTCACGTACCTGGAGACGCGCTCGGAGAACCTGGTCTCCATGACCCACGGCCGCGACCAGGTCGACGAGGTCGAGGTCGGCTTCGACGGCGAGGGCCGGATCCTGGCCCTGCGCGTGGGCATCTTGCAGGACGTGGGCGCCTATCCGTACGGCGACGCCCCGGGCCTCCCGTTCCTGACGATGATCATGGCGGCGGGCTGCTACCGCGTGCCCAAGGTTGCGACCGGCTTCCGGGCCGTCGTCACCAACACCACGCCAGTGTCCTCCTATCGGGGAGCCGGCCGCCCGGAGGGCAGCTACCTGATCGAGCGCGTCGTGGACCTGGTGGCCGACGAGCTGGGCCTGGACCCGCTGGACGTCCGGCGCCGCAACTTCATCCCTCGCGATGCGTTCCCGTACACGACCCACCTCGGCTCGGTGTACGACTCCGGCGACTACCAGGCATCGCTGGCCAGGCTGCTGGAGATCGTCGACTACCAGGGCCTGCGTCGGCGACAGGCTGCCAACCGCGAGGACGCGAGCCAGCCGCTGCTGGGCATCGGCTTCTCCACGTTCGTCGAGATGGGCGGCTTCGGGCCGTCGGCGCTGATGGAGAGCTTCGGCTTGCTCGGCGGCTGGGAGTCGGCCAGGGCCCGGGTCAACCCGGACGCCACCGTGACGCTGCTGGTGGGCACCTCGCCGCATGGGCAGGGTCACGAGACGATGTTCGCCCAGATCGCCGCCGACGCGCTGCAGGTGCCGTTCGACCGCATCAATGTCCTGCACGGCGACACGGACGCCGTCCAGGAGGGGATAGGCACCTTCGGCTCCCGCTCCGCGCCGATCGGCGGCGAGGCGGTGAGGAGAGCGAGCCTGCGGGCGCTCGAGAAGGCGACGCAGGTGGCCGCCCACGTGCTGGAGGCCGCGCCAGAGGACCTCGAGCTCCGGGACGGACGCTTCACGGTCAAAGGCTCGCCCGATCGGGGCGTCGACTGGGCGGAGGTGGCGAACAAGGCGTATCGCCCGACCCAGCTCGGCGACCTCGAGGCAGGCATCGAGGCGATGGCGGTGTTCGAGCCGCCCAACAACACGTTCCCCTCCGGAGCTCACTGCTGCGTGGTCGAGGTGGACCGCGAGACGGGCCGGGTCACCCCGGTCAGGTACACGGCGGTGGACGACTGCGGCACCGTGATCAATCCCCTGACCGCTGGCGGCCAGATCATGGGCGGCGTGGCGCAGGGCATCGCCCAGGCTCTCTACGAGAAGGTGGCGTACAGCGACCAGGGCCAGCCGCTGACCACGACACTGGCCGACTACCTGGTGCCGACGGCGGTGGAGATGCCGCGGTTCGACGTGGCGCACACGGTCACGCCCACCCCGACCAACTCCCTGGGCGCCAAGGGCCTGGGCGAGTCGGGCGCGACCGCGGCGCCGCAGGCGGTCGTCAACGCGGTCGTCGACGCGCTCTCCCACCTGGGGGTCCGCGACCTTGAGATGCCCGTGACGCCGGAGCGGGTCTGGCGGGCGATGAACGGAGGTGACCGGTGAGGATCTCGCTGACCGTGAACGGGCGGGCCGAGGACGCCGACGTCGAACCGCGGCTCCTGCTCGTGCACTACCTGCGCGAGCAGCTGGCCCTGACCGGCACCAACGTGGGCTGCGACTCGACGTCCTGCGGCGCCTGCACCGTGCTGCTGGACGGCGAGTCGGTGAAGTCGTGCACGATGCTCGCCGTCCAGGCTGACGGGGCCGAGGTCACGACGATCGAGGGCCTCTCCCAGCATGGCCAGCTGACCCCCCTGCAGCAGGCCTTCCAGAAGCACCACGCGCTCCAGTGCGGCTACTGCACGCCGGGCATGGTGGTCGCGGCGACGTCGTTCCTGCGGGAGAACCCCAACCCGACCGAGGACGAGGTGCGTCGTGGCCTGGAGGGGAACCTCTGCCGGTGCACCGGCTATCAGGGCATCGTCGACGCGGTCCTCGAGATCGCCGGCGCGGGAGGTGCCCGGTGATCCCCGCCCCGTTCGCCTACGCCCGCGCGGGCACGGTCGACGAGGCCGTGGCGCTCCTCGGCCGGCACGGAGACGACGCCAAGCTGCTGGCCGGTGGCCATTCCCTCCTGCCGCTCATGAAGCTGCGGATGGCTGCGCCGGCCACCCTGGTGGACATCGGGCGGATCGCCGATCTCCGCTACATCCGGGCGGCGGCGGACCACGTAGCCGTCGGCGCGATGACCAGGCACCACGACCTCGCGACGTCGGACCTGCTGGCGGCCGAGGTGCCGCTCCTCCGGCACGCCGCCCACCATGTCGGGGACCCCCAGGTCCGGCACCGGGGGACGATCGGCGGCAGCCTCGCCCACGCCGACCCGGCGGCCGACCTGCCGGCGGTCCTGCTCGCCCTTGACGGCACGCTGGTGGCCCGCGGGCCGGCCGGCGAGCGGACGATCCCCGCCGGCGAGTTCTTCCGCTCGATCTTCGAGACCGCCCTGGCGCCTGACGAGGTGCTGACCGAGGTCAGGGTGCCCCGGGTCGCCGGTGGGCGCTGGGCCTTCTCCAAGTTCTCGCGGCGGGCGCCCGACTGGGCGATCGTGGGTGTCGCCGCCCAGCAGGTGAACGGCTCCACCCGGGTGGCCCTGGTGAACATGGGGCCCACCCCGCTGCGGGCCACCGAGACCGAGCGGGCGCTCGCGCAGGGGGCCACGTCGGCGGACGCGGCGGGGGTCGCCGACCGGGGCACCGACCCGCCGGCCGACCTCAACGGCAGCGCGGAGTACCGCCGCCACCTGGCCAGGGTCCTCGTGCGCCGGGCGCTGGAAACGATGAGCGAGTAGGCCCCTCTGGGCGCCCCCCTCCCCTCGCGGGAGGGGTTGGGGGAGGGGGATTGCTCGATCCGGCCCCCCTCGGGCCCTGGCGGGCCACCTCCTCGCGGAGGGGGGAGGGACTACCTTAGAGCTCCAGCTCGTCGTCCTCGCTGGCCAGCGCCGCGAGGTAGCGCTTCGCCGACCTGGCCACCGCGGCCCTGGCGTCCCGCTCCACCTCGCGGCCCCACCAGGCGCCGTAGAGGCGGTCGAACGCGAGGCCGTCCACCCGGCGTGCGATCCTCGCCACGGTGCGGGCCGGCAGCGGCACGAGGTTCGGGTAGCTGTACATGAAGCTGACGTAGCGGCGGTCCTGGACCACCTGCAGCACGTCCCCGGCCAGGAGCGCACCGCTACCGCCGGCGCCCGAAGGCCAGAGGGCGACGGTCGCTCCAGGGAAGTGCCCGCCCAGGCGCAGCAGGACCAGACCTCCGAACAGCTCGTGGGCGTCTCCCGACCAGTGCTCGACGCAGGCGTCGGGACGCATCACCCAGCGCCGGTCGGCCTGGTGCAGGTGGACCGGGGCCGAGAACTCGCGGCTCCAATCGACCATCGTCGCGTAGTAGTGAGGATGGGAGATCGCGATGGCGTCGATGCCGCCCAGGTCGCGAACGGCGCGAACGGTGTCGTCGTCGAGGAGGGAGACGCAGTCCCAGAGGAGGTTCCCCTGGGGCGTCTGCACCAGGAGCGCTCGCTGGCCGATGGCGAAGGCCGGGATCGTGCCGATGCCGGTGATGCCCGGCTCCAGCGCCTCGATCCGGTTGGTGTGGCCCTCTCGCAGCTCCTCCATGGTGGTCCAGCGCTGGCCCTCCCAGCCCACGTACTGGCGGCCGTCCTCACAGACCGGGCAGCGGACCGGCGGTGGGTCGCCGTGCTGGACGCCGCAGGTGACGCAGATCCTCATGGTGCTCCTCCTCCTCCTCCTCCCCGCCGCTCCTCGTCTTCGGGACGGCCCAGCTCCTCCAGCCGGGCCGGAAGCTCGGCCAGGCTCTCCACTCTGAGCGCGGCCAGGGCCAGCTCGGGCCGGTCCTGGTGGATGACGCCCCAGGGACCCCGCCGAACGTGGATCGGCACCATCCCGGCCGCCGCCGCCGGGACCACGTCGTTGTCCGCGCGGTCGCCGACGTAGGCGATCTGCGAGGCCGGCTGGCCGGCCAGGTCGCGGAGGTGCGAGAAGAACGCCGGCGCCGGCTTCTCGAGACCGACGACGGCCGAGATGACCAGCCACTCGACGGGCAGCCGGCTCGCCTCCAGCACAGCCTGGGCGCGTGGCGGCTGGTTGGCCGCGATCCCGACCCGGTACCCCCGACCAGCCAGCGCCTCGAGGCACGGGCGGGCGTCCGGGTAGAGGTCCTCGATGGCGAACCCCAGCGGTCCCAGCTCGGCCTCACGGGCGCTGACCAGGTCGGCGACCGGCCGGCCCGGGCAGAAGATGGCGAACACGTCGCGGTGGTCGCCGCCGCGGGCGATCGCCGCTCCCAGCGCCGCGAAGAAGGTCAGCCGCGGCACCCCCAGCCAGTCGGCCCACTCGCCCCACACCCGGGTCTCGTCGACCAGCGTCTCACCGACATCGAAGAACACGGTGGTCACCGGCATGCCCCAAGCCTAGGGCTGCGGCCGAAAACCCAGCCGGATCTTTGGGCCCCATGCACCCCATCTCCGGCGTTGCCTCCTGCGGTGCTCAGTCACGCCCTGGAGGGCGCTCCTTCC
>DATFRD010000349.1:0-3955 GCA_035263645.1 Candidatus Dormiibacterota bacterium
TGGCCTCGGCCGAGAAGTTCACCCCGCCCAGCGCGGGCTGGAGCTGGAAGGCGATGAGGGGAAGACCGGAGGCCTCGGCCACCGCCCGGTGGTACGAGGCGGGGATCTCGGGGTCCAGCGGTTCGCCCTGGTACGCGGAGATGGGGAAGACGAGCAGGGCGTCCGCCCCGGCCCGGGCGGTGTCGGCGGCCAGCCGGCGCGCCTGCTCGGTGAACGACGCAGCGAGCCCGGCGACCACCAGGGCCCGGCCGGCGACCTCCCCGGCCACGGTCTCCAGCACCCGCAGCCGCTCCTCCGGGAACAGGTGAGGTCCCTCGCCCGTGTCCACGTTCACGGCCAGCCCGCGAACGCCCTGGCCCACGAGCCAGTCAACGTATCTTCGGAGGGACTCCTCGTCGATCGACAGGTCGCTGCGCATCGGCGTGACGATGGCCGCGATCAAGCCGTTCAGATCCGGGCGGTCCATGCCCTCCTCCTCTCGTGCGCTCGCCTGGCGCAGCGCGTTGCGCATCCCGGATGGCCCGCCAGACCCGCTGCGGGCTCACCGGCATGTCGACGTGGCGGACGCCAAGGTGGGCGAGCGCGTCGATCACCGCGTTGTGGACCGCGGGCCCGGCCCCGATGGTTCCCCCCTCGCCGATGCCCTTGGCCCCCAGCGGGTTCCGGTCGGTGGCGGTCACCAGCGCGGCGGTGACGAACGCGGGCAGCTCCGCCGCGCTCGGCATCGCGTAGTCAGCGAGGCTGGATGTCAGGGGGTTGCCCATGTCGTCGTAGACGAAGGACTCGAACAGCGCCTGGGCGGCGCCCTGCGCGATCCCGCCGTGGACCTGCCCCTCGACGAGCATCGGGTTGACGCGGCGCCCGCAGTCGTCCACCGCGACGTGACGGACCAGCTTCACCTGCCCCGTCTCGGTGTCGACCTCGACGACCGCGACGTGCGCACCGAACGGGTAGGTCGAGTCCTCCATCTCGAAGTCGGCCTGCGCCCGCAGCCCGGTCTCCACGCCGGGCGGCAGAGCTGACGGGTCGGCGGCGGCGGCCGCGAGCTCGCCCCAGGAGAGCGACGACGCCGGGTCCCCGCTGACGCCGATCCGGCCGTCCAGGCGGCGCACGTCGTTCTCGCTCGCCTCCAGCAGGTGGGCGGCCAGGCGCCGGGCCTTGTCCAGCAGGGCGACCGAGGCGCGGAACACGGCCGAGCCGCCTACCTGGAGGGACCGCGACCCCATCGTCCCCCCGCCGCGCGGGATGACCAGCGTGTCCGAGTGCCGGACCGTGATGGCGTCGAACGGGACCCCGAGGGTCTCGGCCACGATCTGCGCCCACGCGGTCTCGTGCCCCTGCCCCTGGGGGCTGGTCCCGGTCAGGACGGTGAACGTCCCCTGGTCGCCGGCCTCCACCGACGCGAACTCGCTGCCCCAGCCCGTGACCTCCACGTAGCTGCTGATACCGATGCCGAGCTGCCACGTTTCCCCGCATCCGATGCGGGCTGCCTGTTCCCGGCGCAGCTGTGAGTATCCGGCCGCCCGCAGCGCGATATCGAGGGCGCGGGCCGGGTCTCCGCTGTCGTAGCTGGCGCCGGTCGGGGTGCGGTAGGGGAAGGCCTCGCGGGGGATGAGGTTGGTCCGCCGGATCTGCGCGGGATCGATCCCGAGCTCGGCCGCCAGCATGTCCAGCGCCCGCTCCAGCAGCCACGTGGCCTCCGGCCGGCCCGCGCCCCGGTAGGCGCCCACCGGCGTGGTGGTGGTCACGACCGAGACCGCGTGGAAGTCGATCCGGGGGATCTGGTACGGGCCGGAGGCCATCAGGCCGGTGAGCGGCGGCAGCGTCGCGGCCTCGCTGGCGTAGGCCCCGATGTCCTGGATCACGTACACGCGCAGCCCGAGGATCCGCCCGTCCCGGGTGGCGCCCAGCTCGACGTGCTGCACCTGCCCGCGGCCGTGGGTCATCGCGACCATGTTCTCGCTTCGCGTCTCCGACCAGCGGACCGCGGTGCGCAGATGCCGGGCGAGCCAGGCGATCACGACGTGTTCGGGGTACGTCGGTATCTTCCCGCCGAATCCACCGCCGACCGCCGCGGTACGGACGCGCACCCCGGCGGGGTCCAGCCCCAGCACCTGCGCGACGACGTGGCGCGTGTCGTGGGGCGCCTGCACCGAGGCCCACAGCGTGATCGACGGCTGACCGGGGGCGGCGCCGGCGATGGCGAGGGCGCCGTTGGGCTCCATCGGCACCGGCGCCACCCGCTGGTTGACGAACCGGGCCCGCACGACGATCTCGGCGCCCTCGAGCGCGTCCGGGTCCTCGGCCACGTCGTCGACGCGGATCGCGAGGTTGGAGCCGTGGGCCTGGAACAGGATCGGCGCGTCCGGTTCCAGCGCCGCCTCGGGATCGACCACCGGGGCGAGGGGCTCGTACTCGACGGCGACCGCGTCCGCGGCGTCCATGGCCTGTTCCCTGGTCTGCGCCACCACGACGGCCACGGGCTCGCCGACGAACCGGACCCGGCCGATGGCGAGCAGCGGCCGGGCGAAGACCTCGGGGCTGTCCTCAACCGGCGGCATGCGCAGGCCGCCCAGGTCCCCGGCGGCGAACACGCCGACGACGCCGGGCATGGTGCTGGCCTCGCCCACCGCGACCGACTGGACGAGCGCGTGCGCCATCGGGGACCGGACGAACACCGCGTGCAGCGCCCCCTCGCAGGGGACGTCGTCGAGGTACCGGGCCGACCCGGTGAGCAGCGCGCGATCCTCGCTGCGGAGCACGGGGCGGCCCACAACCCGCCGGAGTGTGGGCTCCTCCAGCAGGTCAGGAGCGTGTGCGGTCATGCCTGCGGTCAGCTCGATCCCCGGATGCCCTCGGGCATGAGGTCGCCGTGGGCTTCGATCAGGTCGTCGCACATCGCGACGATCTGCTGGGTCGTCAGCGTGGCGGCCGTGTTCGGGTCCACCAGCGCGGCCTGGTAGACCAGGCTGCGCCGTTGCTCGAGCGCCGCACGGACGGTCAGCTCCACCACGTTCAGGAAGGTCCGGTTCAGGGCCAGGCACTGCGGGGGCAGGGCGCCGACCCGCGTGGGCTGGACGCCGTTCTTGTCGACCAGCGTCGGCACCTCGACGCACGCGTTGCCGGGCAGCCCGTCGATCAGCCCGCCGTTCCGCACGTTGGTATAGATCTCACGGGCGGTGCCGGTCTCGAGCGAGTAGATGATCTCGGAGGCGAGTTCGGAGGCGGGCTCGATCTCAAGCTCCTGGCCGGCGTCCAGCGCCGCCTTGGTCTGCTCCCAGTCCTCGAGGTTGGCCTCGCTGCGGCGTATGTACTCGTCGATCTCGCACCGGTACCGCTCGACCTGGTCATCGTGGTGGAGGAACCAGGGGACGTACTCGCTCGAGTGCTCGCTGGACTCGGTGGGGAAGTAGCCGAAGCGCCGGAAGATCTCCACGCGCACCCGCCGGCCCAGCCCCTCCGGGTCGGCGGCGATCACCTCCCGGAGCCGCGGGTAGAGGTCCTCGCCGGTGCCACGGTGGCGGAACCTCAGCACGAAGCACTGATGGTTGAAGCCAGCGGTGCGGAAGGCGACGTCCTTCTCGGGCACGCCAACGGTCCTGGCCAGAAAGGCGTGGGTGTCCCGCACCGAGTGGCACACGCCGAACACGTTCGTGAACGGGGTGCCTTCGTAGACCGCCCACGGCACCATGGCCATCGGGTTGGTGTAGTTCAGCAGCAAGGCGTCCGGCGCCAGCTCGTGAAGGTCGTTGCCGATGCCCACCGCGACGGGGATGGTGCGGAGCCCGCGGAAGATGCCGCCGATCCCGATCGTGTCGCCGATCGTCTGGCGGACCCCGTACTTCTTCGGGATCTCGAAGTCCATGAGGGTATGCCGGTACCCCCCGACCTGGATCTCGTTGATGACGTAGTCCGCGCCCTCCACGGCGGGCCGGCGCTCCGCGCTGGCCTCCAC
>DATFRD010000350.1:0-54468 GCA_035263645.1 Candidatus Dormiibacterota bacterium
GGCGCCCCGGCGCGAGCCAGGCGCGGCGGGGCCGGGAGGTCGTGCTCGAGCAGCACCGGCCGGGGCTCGCCCAGGTCGACGGCACGGGTGCCCGGCACCAGCTCGCACAGTCGCTGGAGGGACACTCCGTACCGACGCCACCCGGCCAGCTCGCCGCCGAGCCAGGTGCCGGCGGTGGCCACCGAGCCCGCGTAGGCGACGAAGAGGCTCAGGTCTCCGACCGACATGGCCCCGCTCCGCACGCGCCCGGCGGCGATCAGGAGGGTCACGCCGATCGCGATGCCGTAGGACTGGGACGACAGCGCGCTCACGGCCTGCGTCAGGAGCACGTCGCGAAGCACGGCCCGGCGCAGTGCCTCGCCGAGCTGCCGGAAACGGTCGCTCACGGCGCGCTCGGCACCGTGCGTTCGCACCGCCACCAGGGCCCCGAACACGCCGCCGATGAATCCGCTCAGGTCCGCGATCGACTGCTGCAGCGCCTGGCGATAGCGGCGGACGCGGTGTGAGGCCCAGCTCACGCCGACCACGATGATCACGAGGGGGGCCATCACCAGCGCGGCCACCCCTCCGGCGACCGCCAGGAGGATGGCCACCGCCGCCAGGACGACGACCAGCTGGGCCAGGCCCTCGAGGACCACGATCTGACCGCCGACGGCGTCGGCGTCCGAGTCGAAGCGGGCGATCGCCTGCGCCGGCGGACAATCGAGCGCTGCCGCACCCGGCCGGCGCAGTATCCGGGCCAGCAGGTTGGCTCGCGTGAGCGCTGCGTAGGTCAGGTGCGCTCGCTGGTGGCTGTACCACCCCGCTGCCCGCTTCGCGAGACCGGATGCCTGGATTGCCGCCAGGAGGGCGAGCAGCGACCAGGTATCGAGACCCGCGCGCCCGTGGTGGGTGACACTGTCCAGGATCGCCCGGATCACCAGGCCCGGGATGAGAAAGAGCGCGTACGACCAGACCACGTCCGAGGCAACGTAGGCCACCACGAGCCGGGGCCGGAACGCGGCGAAGCGGGCGATCAGGCGGACGGTGGCTGGTACCCGGCTCAATCGAGGAGCCCGGCCAGCCCGGCGCGTCGGAGCTGGGAGTAGCGGGATCGCGGATCGGCGAGCAGCCCGCCGCGAGACCCGAACTCGGCGACGGCCCCGTCCTCCAGCACCAGCAGGTGGGTGGCCCGCTCCAGGGTCTCGACGCGATGGGCGATGATGACGGCCGTCCGGCGCTCGAGCAGCCGGTCCATCGCGGTCTCCAGGCGGCTCTCCGTGACGGGGTCGAGACGGGCCGACGGCTCGTCCAGGATCACGAGCCCCGGCTCGCGCACGAAGACCCTGGCCAGGGCCACCAGCTGCTCCTCGCCGGCCGACATTCCCAGGGCCGTCCCCAGGCGGCTGTCCAGACCATCCGGCCGGGCAGCGAGCCAGCCGTCGAGCCCGAGAGCGTGGAGCGCGGCCCGGAGCGCGGTCTCGCTGGCCCGCCCCCCTCCGTCGGCGAACAGCGTGAGGTTGTCGCGCAGGCTTCCGTCGACGATCTGCACGTCCTGCGACACGTAGGCGACGCGCTGTCGCAGCTGGTCGAGGGCGACGTCGGCCACGGCGACCCCTCCCAGCCGAACCGAACCGCGCTGGGGATCGTAGAGGCGGGCGAGGAGGCGTGCCAGCGTGGTCTTCCCGCTGCCCGTGCGGCCGAGCACGCCGAGGACCGACCCCGCTGGCAGCATGAAGTCGATGCTGGCGAGCGCCGCCTGGCCGTCGGCGTAGGCGAAGCCGACGCCCTCGAACTCCACCTCGAGGGCGCCCTCCGGCAGCAGCCGGGGATGCGGAGCGTCACGGACCGCGGGCTCCATCGAGAGCAGCTCCCCGATGCGGGCCACGGCGGCCCCGGCCGGCTGGAGGTCCTGGACCTGGCGTCCGAGGGCCTGCAGGGGAGCAAGGCACAGGCGCCCGCAGGCCGCCACCATGAACACGTCGCCGACGGTCAGTCGTCCGTGAGCGTGAAGCAGGATGGCCGCCGCCAGGGCAGCCGTCGTGCCGAGCTCGAATGCCGTCTCGCCCGCCCCGCCGGCGCTGTCCAGCAGGACCGCCCGCAGCGTTCCGCGGAGGACGTCCCGGCTGCTCTGCTGCAGTCGGCGCTCGGCGTAGACGCCGGCCCCGGCGCCGGCGATGTCCTCCGTCGCGCCCAGGAGCTCCTCCAGCGCGCCGTACATCTCGGCTGCGACCGCACGCACCTGCACCCAGGCCCGGGTCACCAGGCCCGCGGTGCGGACGCGGATCATGGCCGCCAGGACCAGGAAGGCGATCGCGACCAGGCCGACGCGCCAGTCGAGGACGAGCAGCAGGGCCACCGCGCCGAGCACGATCAGGCCGTTGCTGACCAGGGCGACGGCCATGCGTGAGAGGACGTTGTCGAGGAGGGCCGGGTCCTGGCCGATCCGCTGCACGAGTGCGCCGGGGGACGTGACCTGGTGGAAGGCCAGATCCAGCCGAAGACAGCGGTCGAACAGGTCCTGACGGAGCCGGTTGGTCGAGCGCATGGCGAGGTCGGTGGCGACATAGCCCTCGGCAACTGCAGCCAGCTGCTGCAGGCCGGCGCAGACGCAGTACGCGATAGCGAGGGCCAGCAGGCCAGCCAGCGGGGCCATGCGACCCGCGCCGTCAACGAAGGTCCGGAGGATCAGCGGTCCGGCGAGCTGGAGGAGGCTGCCGGCAACCAGCAGAACGCCGAGGACAAGGAGCCGCCCGCGATGCAGGCGCAGGTACGCAAGGGCGAACGACGAGGTCGTGATCAAGGGAGATGTCTCCAGCTGGTCGGTGGCCGGCCGGAGTCAGCGGAGGCGCTCGGCTAGTGCTGGTTCTTGTCTGCCGAGGCGCGCAGGGAGACGCCGGCCCGGGAACACAGGCGCACGGGGGCACTTGTCAACGCCGACACCTCCTTGGAGATTTGTGCCTGGAGGATAGCAGACAACGAGCCGCACAGCGGGCTGGGCCGGGCCTGGACCTATCATCAGGCGCCTGGACTGCATCCAGGGTCCCGACCGCCATGACATCGAGGATGTTGACCGTGAGCAGCAAGAGCGAAACCGCACTGCCCAGCAGAGAGGCACACGAGGAAGCGCTGACCCTCGCCCGAGAGGCGCCGACGCAGCATGTGCCCCGACACGTCCACAGGGCGCAGGTCGTGGCCAAGGTGCACGGCACCGGCCCGATAGGACGCGCAAATGCGTGGCTGGCGGTGCTGGTCACCAGGACCGTCGGGACGATGTACTGTGCCTACGTCTTCGCCGTCATCGCGTTCGTGGCGCTGCCGTCGGCCATCGCGCAGGGATCGCCGACGGTCCTGGTCAACTGGGTATCTTCGAACTTCCTGCAGCTGATACTGCTGCCCATCATCATCGTGGGCCAGAACGTGATATCAGCGGCCCAGGACGCCAGGGCAGAGGCCGATCACGAGACGCTCACTGCGCTGCACCGGATGAACGTGCAGCAGCTGGAGATCCTCAAGGGCCAGGAGAAGATCCTGGAGCTTCTCAGGAGCAGGGCCGGCTGACGGCCCGGCACGACAGGAGGGGTCGGGATCATCTCGCGCTGAAACGAGGGGTCTGCTGGGCCGTCCCCGCGGGAGATCAGCCCGACGGCGCCGCCGGGCCGCTCCCCCGCGGCAGGCTGTCCAGCGGGGCCGGGTCGAGGCCGATCGCCTTCGCCCAGATCCGGGATGCCGTCATCACGGCCCGGTCCACGTCCACCGGCATCTCGGACAGCACGAACGACGCGTAGCAGACGCGCAGGACCATCGCGGCCAGGCACGAGGCGGTGAACTCCGCGTCCATGGTGGCGTCGGCCAGCCCGGCCTGCTGGAGCCGCTCGATGCGGCGCACGGCCCGGCCGACCGCGACGTCCCAGCTCCGGCGCCGAAGCTCCTGGATGTACGCGTCGAACGGCGTCGTCTGCTCGATGGTGCGCATCATCCCTGACTGTCGCTGGTACTCGAGCATGAACGCGCGGTTTGCCCAGTAGATGTCGCGCACGGGGTCGAACGTCTCGCCCGGCTCGCCGTGCACGGTCTCGACGGAGGCGTCCAGGACCCTCGCGGCAGCCTCGTGGAAGATGTCGAGCTTGGACTCGAAATACGTGTAGAAGCTGCCGTTCGCGACGCCCGCGGCAGCCGTCATGTCGGTGATCCTGGCGTCGAAGAACCCGTCACGGGCGAACACCTCGAGCGCCGCCTGGACGAGCGCCTCGCGCGTCCGCTGTCCGCGGGGCGTGCGGGACGCCGCCTTCCGGGTGACCGCCGGCTCGGCGACCCCGCCGGCGGCGTTCGGTGCTGGCACGACCGACATGAGCCTCGGGCCAACCTTAATCGAATATGAACTCGGCGTCAATTTCAGCTCTGGCGCCGGCCCCGCAGCCTGAGCGAAGATTCTGCCAGGCCGAGGGAGGGCCTCCCGTACCATGAGCACCACCGGGCTGACCGTGAAGACCATCCGCATCGAGCCGGTGACGCGCGCGTCGTTCGCGCCGTTCGGCACGCTGCTGTCACCGGACGGGGTCGAGAGGCTGCCGCGCCATGTCTACGAGGGCAAGATCGAGTCCTACCGGCCCGGCTCCTTCGAGTCCGACCGCCCCGTGGAGTGGGTCGTGTCGCGACTCGGCGTGCGCAGCTACACCGTCGTCTACATGGAGCGTCATTTCCTGCTCACGCAGACCTTCATCCCGCTCGGCGGCAACCCGATCGTCATGGTGGTCGCGCGGCCGGACGCGCGGCTCGAGAACGACATTCCCGCGATAGACGAGATCCACGCCTTCCTGGTGCCGGGCGACTCGGCGGTGAACATCCACCGGGGCACCTGGCACGAGCCGCCGTACCCGCTCGTCGAGGGCAGCATCGTGCTGATGACCTCCCACCAGGTCCTGCTCGCGGGCCTGGCGTCGGGGCTGGACGAGAACCAGGAGCTCCAGAAGCCGGATATCGACAAGCGCAACGTCGCGGAGCGCGCCGGCCTGCTGATCAGGCTGGAGCTGAGCTGACGTCGAGCATCAGCGCCGGGGGCACGTCGCTGGCCCCGCCGCCTGCCGCACGTTCGAGGGCCCGCTTCACGATCACCGGCGTCACCCGCCTGCGGTAGGCCGCCGACGCGTGCACGTCGGACACCGGCTCGCGCTCGGTCGCCGCCAGCCGGCCGGCCTCGGCGACGAGGTCCGCGGTCAGCGCGCGCCCCTCGAGCGCCTCCTCGGCGGCTGGGGCGCGGAAGGGGACCGCGGCCACCCCGCCCACCGCGATGCGGACGTCCCGGCACACCCCGCCATCCCATCGAAAGGCGACCGCCACTCCGACGATCGCCATGTCGATCAGCCTGAAGTTGAACTTCACGTACGCGCTCGTGGCGCCGGCCGCCGGCTTCGGCACGTGGATCCCCACCAGGAGCTCCGCCGGCTCCAGCACCGTCTCGAAGTAGCCGCGGAAGAACCCGGCCAGCGGGATCGTCCGCTCGCCCGCCCCGGAACGCACGACGGCCTCGGCGTCGAGGGCCAGGAGGGCCGCCGGCACGTCCGCTCCCGGCGCGTTGTGGCAGAGGCTGCCGCCGGGGGTGCCGACGTTCTGGACGGGGATCGGACCCACCTGCCGGCAGGCGTCGCCGACGGCCGGCAGCAGCCGGCCAGCCCGCCCGGCCACCTCCCGGTAGGTCGCCATGCAGCCCACCCGGAGCGAGCCGTCGGGCAGGACCTGGATGCGGCCCAGCTCGGGGATCCGCTGCAGGCTGACGAGGCGAGAGGGCGCGACCAGCCCCTGGCGGAGGAGGACCATCAGCGACTGGCCGCCGGCGAGCACCTTCGAGCCCTCGTCCTCGGCGAGCAGCGCGACCGCCTCCTCGACGGTGTCCGGTTCCACGTAGGCCAGCGTCACTGCTCGTCCAGCCCCAGCAGGACCCGCTCGGCCGTGATCGGCAGGTCGCGCACCTGGACGCCGGTGGCGTCCGCGACCGCGTTCCCGATCGCCGCCGCGACCGGGATGATCGGCAGCTCGCCGAAGCCGTGCGAGCCGAAGGGCCCGTGGCCCGACCCCGTCTCGAGCAGGACCGGCACGACCTCAGGCGGCGCTTCCAGCGCTGTCGGCATGACGTAGTCCATGAACGTCGGGTTGACGAGCTGGGCACCGTCGAACACCTGCTGCTCGTAGATCGCCGCGCCGATCCCCATGACCACCGAGCCCTCGGTCTGGGTCTCCACGTTGAGGCGGTTGAGGACGCGGCCGATGTCGTGGGCGGCGACCACCCTGCGGACGTCGACGACCCCGGTCTCCCGGTCCACGCCGACCTCGACCGCGCAGGCGCCGAACTTCCAGTCGGCGAACTGCCACGTGGTCGGCGCACCCGGCGTCTGCTCCGTGCGGACCTCGCCGCGGAACGCCCCCGGCGCCGAGAGGTCGCCGCCACCGGCCAGCAGCTGGGCCACGCTCACGCCCGACCCCGGCGGGCTGCCGGCGGCGGCCACCCGGCCGTCCCGCAGCGCGAGCTGCGCGGCGGGGATGCCGAGCTCACGCTCGGCCATATCCAGGAGCTGGTCGCGGACGCGGGTGGCCGCCTCCAGCGTGGCGTTGCCCGCGTACACGGCGGAGCGGCTCGCGCTCGCGCCGCTGTCCTCGAGCCCGTACTCGCTGTCGGCCATGTGGACGGCGACCCGCTCCACAGGGACGGCGAGCACCTCGGCGGCGACCTGGGCCAGCACGACCTGGACGCCGGTGCCGATGTCGACGGCGCCGGTGTAGACGTCGACCCTCGCATCCTCGTGCAGCACCACCTCGGCCTCGGAGAAGAACCCCGGCAGCGTGAACTTCCACATCGCGGCGATGCCGCGGCCCCGGCCGGCCGGCACCGGGGAAGTGCCCCAGCCGAGCTCCGCGGCGGCCGCCCGGACGCATTCCTCGAGATGCACCTCGCGGTTGACCTCGCCCCACGGCATCACGTCGCCCGCCCGCAGCAGGTGGCGGAGGCGGAAGTCGAGCGGGTCGGCCCCGAGGGCGCGAGCCACTGAGTCGACGTGCCGTTCAGCCGCCCAGTTGCCCTGGGTGGCGGCGAGGCCCCGGTAGGGCCGCGCAGCGGGCAGGTTCGTGTAGACGAGCCGGGAGCGGACGGAGACGTGCTTCGCCGGATAGGGGCCCAGAGCGACCAGGGCCGCGTTGGCGCACGCGACGGGGCTGGTCATGGCGTAGGCGCCCGCGTTCCAGACGATGTCCACCTCGCGCGCGACCATCCGGCCCTCGGCGTCGACGCCGGTGCGGAAGTGGAAGCGACCGGGCAGCCACCCGCCGATCGTCTGGAAGGTCTCGATGCGCGTGAGGACGATCCGGACCGGCGCGCCGGCCGCGCGGCTGAGGGCGACGCAGTAGGGCTCGAGGATCATGCCGATCCTGGCTCCGAAGCCACCGCCGGGCTTGAGCCCGATGACGCGGATCTGCTCGCGCGGGACGTCGAAGTACCTGGCCAGCGTGGCGTGGACCCGACGCGGGGACTGGGACCCGGTCCAGACCGTGATCCCGCCGTCGGCGTCGACCTCGGCCGCCGCCGCGTGCGGCTCCATGGCCGCGTGCGCCACCATCGGGACTGTGTAGGTCTCCTCGAACACGCGGACCGCACGGCGCATCGCCTGCTCGACGTCGCCGGCGTTCAGGGTCAGCTCGAAGAGCAGGTTGGTGCCGGGCTCGGGGGGCCGCAGCGGAATCGGGCTCTCCCTCGTCATCGGCACGGCGTCGTAGGTCGACGCCTCTTCGTGGACCAGGGCCGCGTCGGGCGCCAGCGCCCGGTCGGCGTCGGCCAGGGCGGGCAGCTCGTCGTACTCGACGCCGACCAGCCGCGCCGCCTGCTCGGCCGTCGGCTCGTCCACGGCGGCGATCGCCACCACCGGCTCGCCGTAGTAGCGAACCTTGTCCACGGGCAGGAAGGGCTGGTCGCTGATGAGCTGCCCGTAGCGGCTCTCCGGCATGTCGCGACCGGTGATCACCGCCCTGACGCCCGGCAGCCTCTCCGCCTCCGACGTGTCGATGGACACGATGCGCGCGTGCGCGACGGTGCTCCCGACCAGCTTCCCGACCAGCAGGCCGGGGATGTCGAGGTCCGCGACGTAGCGCATTCCCCCGGTGACCTTGTCGACCGCGTCGAGCTTCGGGACGCGGCCGCCGATCACTGGACTGCCCCTCCCCACTAGGGCTGCGGCACCCCTAGCGGGGGAGGTGGCCCGCCAGGGCCGGTGGGGGGGATGGAGGGGTCGAGGCCGCGACGTCGAGCACGGACTGGACCATCTTCCGGTAGCCGGTGCAGCGGCAGAGGTTGCTCGCGAGCACCCGGCGCACCTCGTCCTCGCCCGGGTGCGGGTTCTCGGCGAGGAGGCCGCTGCCCAGCATCAGCATCCCGGGCACGCAGAAGCCGCATTCCATGGCCCCGTTGTCGACGAAAGCCTGCTGAAGCGGGTGCAGGCGCTGCCCGGCCTGGAGGCCTTCGATCGTCGTGATCCGGTGGCCGCGGGCCCGCAGGGCGAGCTGCAGGCAGGACCGGGCCGCCCGGCCATCGATGTGCACGGTGCAGGCGCCGCAGTAGCCGGTCTCACATCCCCGGTGCGCGCCGGTCAGCCGCAGCTGGCCACGCAGCACGTCGAGCAGGAGCGCCTGCGGCTCCGCGTCGACCTCGACGTCGCGCCCGTTGACGTTGAGCACGAGGCTGCTCCGGGCCGTCCAGCTCCGCACCATGGGATGGTAGCAGTGCCCGATTTTCGGTCTCGGGCAGAACGGGCACCCGGGTCCGGCCCGATTCGGCCGCCGCTCATCCTCGAGGATGAGGCGCAAGATCGCCCGCCCTGCCGACGACACGGCGCCAGGGCGGGTCATACCGTGACGGCCATGCAGCAGACGATCATCGAGACGCACGGTCTCACCAAGCGGTACCGGAACGGCGTGCTCGCCGCCTCCGGCGTCAGCATGACGGTGCGCCGCGGGGAGGTCTACGGCTTCCTCGGCCCGAACGGCGCCGGCAAGACCACCGTCCTGCGGATGCTGGTCGGGCTGATCCGCCCGACCGCGGGGTCGGCTGTCGTGGCGGGCCATCCGCCCGGCGATCCTCGCGGCCTGGCGGCCACCGGGTGCCTCGTCGACGCCGCCGCCTTCTATCCCTTCCTCTCCGGACGGGAGAACCTGAGGGTTGTGGCCGACCTGGCCGGCGCGCCGCATGCGCAGGTCGACGCGGCGCTCTCCGAGGTGGACCTGCTGGGCGCTGCCGGGCGCCGGTTCGGCGGCTACTCGACCGGCATGAAGCAGCGGCTCGGCGTGGCCGCCGCGCTGCTCAAGCAGCCGGAGCTGCTGATCCTGGACGAGCCGACCAGCGGGCTCGACCCCCAGGGCATGGCGGAGATGCGGAGGCTGGTTCGCGACGTGGGCAGCCGGGGTCGCACCGTGCTGCTGTCCAGCCACCTGCTCGGCGAGGTCGAGCAGGTATGCGACCGCGTGGGCGTGATCCACCACGGTCAGCTCGTCACGGAGTCGAAGGTCGCCGACCTGCGCGGCCACCACGGCATGGTGGTGCGGGCGGAGCCCCAGGACCGCGCGTACGAGCTGCTGGCGAGGATGTTCGGGCCCGCGCTGGTCAGCCGGCGCGACGGCTCGCTCAGCATCGAGGCCGGGCCCGAGCGGATGCAGGAGGTCAACGCCATGCTGGTCTCTGCCGGGATCGGCGTGAGCGAGCTGCGGCCCGTCGAGACGTCGCTGGAGGACGTGTTCATCCAGCTCACCGGAGAGGAGCAGGGGTCATGATCGCAAGCATCCGGTCGGAATGGAGGAAGACGCGCCGGCGCCCGGCGTTCCTGGTGAGCGCGGCGCTGCTCCCCGCGGCCATGCTGTTCGCCTACATCTATCTGTACTGGAGCTACACCCACCCCACGGCTCGCGAGGCCGCCACGGCGGCCCACGACCTCGCCGGGCTCTACCCGGCCGACTTCACCAACAACGCGCTCCAGATCGCGTTCGCCCTGGGCGCGCTCGTGGCCATCGTGGTCGGCGCGATCGGCTTCGGCAGCGAGTACGGCTGGGGGACGATCAAGACGCTGCTGTCCCAGAGGCCCGGACGCCTGGCCAACCTCGCCGGCCGACTGGCGACGCTCGGCGCCTGCATGGCCATCCTGACGCTCGCCATCTTCGGCGCGTCCGCGATCGGCAGCCTGGCGGCCGCGCTGCTCCAGGGGCAGCCGATCGTGTGGCCCGGGGCCTCCACCGTCGCCGGCGCCGTGGGCGGCATCTGGCTGATCTACTCGACCTACGCCCTGCTGGGGGCGGGGCTCGGGGTGGTGTTCCGGCAGGCGGCGGCCGCCGTCGCCATCAGCCTGATCTACCTGGTCGTGGTCGAGCGCGTCGTCGTGCAGCGCCTCGCGGACGTCGGCTGGCCCCCGGCGGTGAACGCGGGCAAGCTCTTCATCGGCGTGAACGCCACGGCCCTGGTCCAGCTCCTCGACACGGCGCCCGCGCCCCACGCGCCGGCGCCGGCCGTGGGCGCCGGGCAGGCGGTGCTGGTGCTCTCCGCGTACGCGCTGCTCTTCATCGTCGTGGCAGCGGGCCTGGTGTGGAGGAGGGACGTCACATAGCCACCGGGCAGAATCGCCTCGAGGGGCGCGAGGCTGGCCGGAGCCTTCCGGCCGGCTCTCCCGCGGGGCTCCCCGCTCGTTCCTTCTCCTGGGTGGGCCGCCATCCCCGGCTGGTCGACGGTCTGCTCGCCGCCGCGGTCATCCTGCCGGGGGCGGGCGACGTCGCCGGCCGGTGGCAGGGCTCGGTCGCGCGGGGCACGCTGCTGGCGATCCTCCACCTGGGCCTGGGGCTGCCGGTGTACTGGCGGCGGCGCTGGCCCGTGCCCGCCCTCGCCGTCGTCACCGCCAGCCTGGCGCTCACGGTCCAGGTCGAGGGGGACTGGCGCAACACGGACGCCGCGGCCCTGCTCCTGACCGCCTACGCGGTGGCCGCCTACGCGGCCCGGCTCCGACTCCTCGTGGCGGCGCTGTCTACTATCGCGGTCCTGGCCGGGGCGGCAGCACCGTTCCTGGGCGTGGGCGCTGGCCCGCGCGATCTCATCCCCCTCGGCGCCCTGTGCCTCGTCGGCTGGGTGTTCGGCGACTACTTCCGTGACCGCCGGAGCTACCTGGCGACGCTGGAGGCCCGGGCTGCGGAGCTGGAGCGCCAGGCCGAGGAGCACCGCCGGCAGGCCGTCGAGGAGGAGCGGCTGCGCATCGCGCGCGAGCTCCACGACGTGGTGGCGCACAACGTCAGCGTCATCGCGATCCAGGCCGGCGGAGCGCAGCTGGCCGACCCGGCCGCCGGGCGCCGCGCGCTGACGACCATCGAGGTCACCGCCCGGGACACGCTGGCCGAGCTCAACCGCCTGCTCGGCGTCCTCCGCCACGGGGACGCGCGGCCGGACCGCGGCCCCCAGCCGGGCCTGGCGCACGTCGGCGGCCTCCTGCAGCCCGCTCGAGACGCCGGCCTGGACGCGGACCTGCACCTGACCGGCGAGCCGCGCCGGCTGCCGGCCGCCCTCGACCTCTCCGCCTACCGGATCGTGCAGGAGGCGGTCACCAACACGCTCAAGCACGCCGGGGCGTCGCGGCTCGAGGTGCGAATCGGCTACGGTCCGGATGCGCTCGAGCTGTCCGTCGCGGACGACGGCCGCGGCGCGGCCGCCGACGGGGTGGCGGCGTCCACCGGGCACGGCCTGGTCGGCATGCGCGAGCGGGTGCAGCTCTTCGGGGGCACGCTCGAGACCGGCTCCTCACCACTCGGCGGGTTCCTCGTGCGGGCTCGCCTGCCGCTGGGCTGAGCTGCGGTGACCATCCGCGTCGCGCTGGCGGACGACCAGGAGCTGGTGCGAGCCGGCTTCCGGATGATCGTGGGCTCGAACGCAGCGATGGAGGTGGTCGGCGAAGCCGCGGACGGCCGCGAGGCGGTCGAGCTGGTCCGGCGCGAGGCGCCGGACGTGATCCTGATGGACATCAGGATGCCGGACCTGGACGGCATCGAGGCCACCCGCCAGATCACGTCGTCGGCCGGCGAGCCGCGGACACGCGTCGTGATCGTGACCACCTACGAGCTCGACGAGTATGTGTTCGACGCGCTCGAGGCCGGCGCCTCGGCGTTCCTCCTCAAGCACGCGCCGCCGGCAGAGCTCATCCGCGCGATCGAGGTCGTGGCGGCCGGCAACGCCCTGCTGGCGCCGTCCGTGACGCGACGGCTCATCGAGGAGTTCGGCCGCCGACCGCGGCCGGTCACGGTCCGGCCGCCGCGGCTCGCCGAGCTCACGGAGCGGGAGGTCCAGGTGCTGGGCCAGGTCGCGCGCGGCCTCTCGAACGCGGAGATCGCGAGCGCGCTGCATGTGAGCGAGGCCACCGTCAAGACCCACGTCGCCCACGTCCTCGACAAGCTGGGCGTGCGGGACCGCGTCCAGGCCGTCATCCTGGCCTACGAGGCGGGCCTGGTCCGCGGCCGGCCCTGACCTGACCCCAGGCAGCGCGGCCGCGACCCGGTCCCGGGGCAAGCGCGGGATCGCGGATTCGACTACGCTCCGTCGATGCAGACGCTGAAGCCGGGCTCGATTCTCGGACATGCGGTCCGCCGGCGCGAGGACGCGCGGCTCGTGACCGGCACCGGGCGGTATGTCGACGACGTCCGCCCCGCGGAGACGCTGCACCTGGAGTTCGTGCGCTCCCCGCTGGCCCACGCGGAGATCCGGGGAGTGGAGACCGAGGCGGCTGCGGCAGCGCCCGGCGTGGTGGCGGTGCTCACCGGCGGCGACCTCGACCTGCCCGCTCGCCTCGGCTTCCCCATGGTGCCGCCGCCCTTCGCCCGCCCGCCGCTGGCACACGGGCGAGTTCGGTTCGTCGGGGAACCGGTGGCGGTGGTGGTGGCGGAGACACGGGAGGCGGCGGCCGACGCCGCCCAGATGGTGTCCGTCGACCTGGCCCCGCTCGACGTCCTGGTCGACGGCCACGCCGCCCTGAACGGTCCGTCGGTCCAGCTGTTCTCCGACCACGGCTCCAACGTGGCCGGCCACTTCGCCGTGGGAACCGACGAGGATCCCCTGGAGGGCGCCGACGTCACGATCCGGGCCCGCTTCGTCAACCAGCGGCTCGCGCCGGTGCCGATGGAGCCGGAGGCGATCGTCGTTGTGCCGGACGCCGGACGGCTGACCGTCTGGGCGACCAGCCAGACGCCGTTCGGGCTTCGCGGCGAGATCGCGGCCTCGCTCGGACTCGAGGAGGGCGCGGTCCGGGTCGTGGTGCCGGACATGGGCGGGGGGTTCGGCGCCAAGGCGGGCGCACGCCCGGAGCTGGTGGTCGTGGCCGCCGTCGCCCGCCGGCTGGGGCGGCCCGTGCAGTGGGTGGAGACCCGCACCGAGAACCTGATGGCCATGACGCACGGCCGGGGCCAGGTCCAGGACGTCGAGCTCGGCGCCACCGCCGACGGGCGTCTGGTCGGGCTGCGCCTGCAGGTGCTCGCAGACATCGGCGCCTACCCGGGGATCGCGATGATCCTGCCGTTCCTCACCGGCCAGATGTCGTCGGGCGTCTACGACATCCCGCGCATTCGCTACGAAGCCAACTGCGTCGTGACCAACACCACCCCGCTCGGGGCCTATCGCGGCGCCGGCCGTCCGGAGGCCGCGGCCATGATCGAGCGCGCCATGGACATGCTGGCGGGGGAGCTTGCGATCGACCCCGCCGAGCTGAGGAGGCGCAACCTGATCTCCGCCGACCGCTTCCCCCACAAGACCGCCGGCGGCGCCACCTATGACTCCGGCGAATACGAGAGGGCGCTGGACGCGCTGCTCGAGCTCGCCGGCTACGGGGAGCTCCGCGCCGAGCAGGCCCGACGCCGCGCAGCCGGCGAACGCGTGCAGCTGGGGATCGGGCTCTCGATCTACGTCGAGGTCACCGCAGCGGGGATCGGGCCCGAGTGGGGAGGCGTGGCCATCCAGGAGGACGGGTCGGTGCTGGTCCGCTGCGGGACCACCTCGTTCGGCCAGGGCCACGAGACCACGCTGGCTCAGATCGCGGCCGAGCAGCTGGACGTCCCCCTGGAGTCGGTTCGCGTCCTCCACTCCGACACCGACGCGGTCGTGCGCGGGCTGGGCACCGTCGGCTCGCGCTCGATGCAGCACGGCGGATCCGCCGTCCACGAAGCCGCCCGCGGGGTCCGGGACAAGGCCCGCGAGCTCGCCGCGCACCTCCTGGAGGCAAACCCCGACGACATCGTCTTCCGGGCGGGGACGGTGGGCGTGGCCGGCGTGCCCGAGCGGGTGCTGACGTGGGCCATGCTCGCGGCCGCTGCCGGCGACACCGCCCGGCTCCCAGAGGGGATGGCTCCCGGGCTGGCCGAGGAGGTCGACTTCAACGGCGAAGGCAGCTTTCCGTTCGGTGCGCACTGTGCGGTCGCCGAGGTCGACACCGAGACCGGCGATGCGCGCCTGACCCGCTTCTTCGCGGTCGACGACTGCGGGCGCATCATCAATCCGCTGCTGGCCGAGGGCCAGGTGCACGGCGGCATCGGACAGGGTGTCGGCCAGGCGCTCTACGAGGAAGTCGTGTTCGACGACCAGGGCAGCCCGCGCACCGCGTCCCTGCTCGACTACCTGATCCCTTCGATCGGCGAGATCCCCGCCGTGGCGACTGCGACGACGGTGACGCCGAGCCCCCACAACCCGCTGGGCGCCAAGGGGATCGGCGAGTCGGGGACGATCGGGTCCACGCCGGCGGTGCAGAACGCCGTCATCGACGCGGTGGCGCACCTCGGCGTCCGCCACGTCGACATGCCCCTGACGCCGGAGCGGGTGTGGGCCGCGATTCGGGAGGCCGGCCGAGGCTGACCAGAAAGATAGAAGCCCCTCCCCCTATCGCGGGGGAGGTGGCCCGCCAGGGCCGGTGGGGGGGTCAAGCCCCTCCCCCGCCTGGCGGGGGAGGGGCTTTTTCAGGGCCTGGCTCGGCCGACCTCCTGCAGGACCCAGCTGTTGCCGTCAGGGTCGTTGAAGCCGCAGAACGAGCCGTAGTCCTCGCGTCGCGGGTGCGGCCCCGCCATCTGCCGGCCTGCCTCGAAGTGGTGGATCTCGCCGACGTCCACACCGCGGCCGGCGAGCTCCGCCCGCGCGGCCTCGATGTCGGAGACGACCAGGTGCAGCCCGCGGACGGAGCCCGGCGCCGCGTCGGTGATCCCGGTCCCGATGCTGATCGAGCACGCCGAGCCGGGCGGCGTCATCTGCACGACCCGGAAGGTCTCGCCGGCCCGGTGGTCGACGTCCAGTTTGAACCCGACCCGCTCGACGTAGAAGGCCCTGGCCCGGTCCACGTCCGAGACGGGAACCAGCACGAGCTCGAGCTTCCAATCCACGATGGCGACCTCCTTGGTGTTGTCTGCTGACCGGTGCAACGCCGGCTCGCACCGAAACTCATCGGTGACGCGGCACGAAGCCCCGGCCGTGCCGCGGGCATCGCGCAGAATGGAGACATGACCCAGGTCGTCGCCGAGGTCTCGATCGCTGCCGCCCCCGACGTCGTCTGGCACGCGGTCCACGAGGATCTGGCCGGCGCCCCGCGCTGGGCCGCGTACCTGCGCTCGGCCGAGGCGCTGGACGGGCCGCCGGGCCCTGACTCGCGCGTGCGCTACGACCTCGAGCTGGGGGGAGGCTTCCTGGTCGAGCTGATCCTGCAGTACACGACCTGGGACCGGCCGCGCCTGGCCGCCGGCCGGTTCGCCGGTGGCCCGCTCCAGGGCACGTGGTCGTACCGCTACGTCGAGCGCGCCGGCGCCACGGACCTCCGCTACGAGATGGACTACGAGCTGCGCGGCCTGCTCCGCTTTGCTGGAGGGATGCTGAAGGGCCAGTACGAGGAAGGCATCCGCCGGGGCATGACGATGCTGAAGGAGCACCTGGAGTCGACGGCGGGGAAGGGCCGACGGGCGCGTGCCGGCCCGGCCTCGCCGCCCGGGCGCGCCGGCCGCGGTTCCGCGAGAGGACGAACGCGTCAGCAGCCCTGATCGACAGGGTCCGGCCTATTCGGCGCCCGGCGCGCAGCCCGACGTGCTACAACATGTCGTGCGCCAATCACTGACGTCCCCTGGCGCCAGCCGCCCGCCGCGCTGACGGGCGAAGGAACGTGGAGGAGCGACCGGACAATGCAAGCACCAGCCTATCCAGTGCAATTCTCCGTGGACTACCCAGACCGGGACCTCGACCGCCTGACCACCGGGCTTCGAATCTTCACCGCCATCCCGATCCTGATCCTGCTGGGAACGGTCTCGCCCAGCACCTACGGCTCGAACTCCCGTCTGCTGTTCGCGGGAGCGGGCGGAGTGCTGTTCTTCGGTCCGCTGCTCATGATCGTCTTCCGGCAGAAGTACCCGCGCTGGTGGTACGACTGGAACCTCCAGCTGCTGCGGTTCATCAACCGGGTGAGCGTCTACCTCGCGCTCATGGACGACCGGTACCCGGCGACGGATGAAGACCAGTCGGTCCACCTGGACTTCCCGTACCCGGACGTGCCGCAGGACCTGAACCGCTGGCTGCCCCTGGTCAAGTGGTTCCTCGCCATCCCGCACTACGTCGTGCTGTTCTTCCTGGGCATCGCCGCGTTCATCGCCCTGATCATCGTGTGGTTCGCGATCCTGTTCACGGGCCGCTACCCGCGAGATTTGTTCACCTTCGTCGAGGGCGTCATCCGCTGGCAGAACCGGGTGGTCGGCTACGCGATCGTGCTCGTGACCGATCAGTACCCACCGTTCCGGCTGGGCGCCTGACGCCTGCAGCCGGCCGCGCTCAGCCCCCGGGACCAGGCCGGCGCCGGCGATCCGGCGCCGGCCTGTGCTCTCACCGGGACGCATCCGGCGGCCCGGCTGCGGTTCCTGCGTCGGCTCCGCTGGAGCGCTGTCGTCAGCGCCGTTCACCGGCCTCCTCCAGAGGAGGAGCCACGAGCCCAGGACCCCGACGAACCACACCAGCAGCCCGTACGCCCGGAGGCAGGCACAGCCTGCAGCAGCTGCGCTGCGGCGACGGCCACCAGGCCGGCTGCTCCGAGCCAGGGCGATCTCCTGACGACCGCTTCGTACGCGATGAACAGGATCCAGGCGGCGACGAGCAGCCCGTAGACGATCCGCAGCCTCGCGGGGGAACGGAGGACGAACAGCTCGACCAGGAACGCGGCGAAGATGACCACGCCCAGCGAGGTCTCGACAGGGCGCTGCACCCGGACCAGTCGACAGCGCAAGGCCTCCATGCCGTGGTTCCGCTCCGCTGACGTGTGCCGCTGACGCCGCGGGGTAGTCTACCCGGGAGTGGCCAGCGCCTGAGCGCCCACCCCTAGCTAAGCTAGGGGGCCTGCGCCCCCTCTGCCCCCTCCGGGAGAGCGGGCGGAGGCGACGGGATCGCCTCGAGCCCCGTCTTCGTGTCCGGTGCATCGCCCCGAGCGGCTCCGCGGAGCACCGACGCCGCCCCCGCTGCAGCGCACATCACGAGGCAGACCGCCAGCGCCGTGTGGATGCCCTCGACGAACGGCTGCGCCAGCAGGCCGGCGAAGAAATGAGGATCGCTGACCCTGGCCGAGATCGGCGGCGGGAGGGATGCGAGCAGAGGGGCCGGCACCAGGTGGACGATCGGGTTGTAGCCGAGCAGGGCCGCGAAGATCGCCGCGCCGGCCGGCAGCGAGGCCAGCACTTGGGCCATCTGCGCCGGCATCCCGGCCGCCGCCGCACCCAGGCTGAGCCGCGGCCCCAGCGTCCGGGAGAGGCTGCCGATGACGATGGTGAAGAAGACCGCCTGGCTGGCAGTCATCCCGGCCGTGAGGACGGTCGCACGCATGCCGGCGCCGGAGCCGCGATGCTCGGCGGGCAGCGAGCCCATGATCTGCGACGTGTTGGGTGCGCTGAAGAGGCCCATCCCTGCGCCCATCAACATCAGGTAGCCGGCGAACTCGACGAGGTTGAAGTCGGCCGGCAGCGTCGTCAGCAGCGCGGCCGCCAGCCCAGCGATCAGGATGCCGACGGTCGCCAGCACGCGAGCCCCGTAGCGGTCGCTCAGCCAGCCGCCCAGGGGTCCGCAGATGACGAAGCCCACCATCATCGGCATGATGTCGATGCCGGCCTGCAGCGGCGTGTCCTCGTAACGCACGCCGTGGAGCGGCAGCCAGATCCCCTGCAGCCAGATGATGAGCATGAACTGCAGGCCGCCGCGGGCCAGCGAGAACAGGAACGCGGCGATGTTGCCGCAGAGGAACCCTCGTATCCGGAAGAGCGCGAGGTTGAACATCGGATAGGGCACGCGCGACTCGACGAGGACGAAGACCGACAGCAGCAGGACGCCGAGCGCCAGCGAAGCCAGCACGGTGGGGTTGGACCAGCCCATGCTGCTGGCGCCGAAGGGCATGAGCGCCTCGGTGAGGCCGAATACGAGCGCCAGCAGGCCGAGGGCGAAGGTGACGTTGCCCAGCCAGTCCGGCGGCTGGACCTCGTGCACGCCGATCTCCCGCAGAGCCCTGAAGGCCCAGATCGAGCCCACCACGCCCACGGGGACGCTGATCAGGAAGTCGAGCCGCCAGTTGATGGCGGCGACCAGGCCGCCGAGCACCACGCCGATCACGTTGCCGCCGATGAAGGCGATCTGGTTGATGCCCAGCGAGAGACCTCTCTGGCTGAGCGGGAAGGCGTCGGTGAGGATGGCGACGCTGTTGGAGAAGACCATGGCGCCGCCGACCGCCTGCACGACGCGAAAACCGATCAGCTCCAGCGCGCCCGTGGTTCCGGTGGACGGCGTGAGGGCGCAGAGCAGCGACCCCACCGTGAAGACCACGAAGCCGAGGTTGTAGAGGCGTACCCGTCCGAACATGTCCGCCAGGCGGCCGAAGCTGACCAGCAGCATGGTCGTGACGGCGGCGTTGCCGATCATGATCCAGATCAGGAGGCTCGAGGCGCCGGGAGCGAGCGGGTCGACCCTGAGACCGCTGAAGATGGCAGGCAGTCCGATCATGACGATGGTCTGGTTGATGGAGGCCATCAGCATGCCGATCGTCGTGTTGATCAGCGCGATCCACTTGTATTCGAGCTTCATCGCGTCGCCACCACGGCCGCCGCTGCCTCCGGGTCGGCCTCGCGGACAGCGCCGACGAAGTCCTGCAGCGCCGCGGTGATGCGCCGGCGGTCGTCCGGCGCCAGGTTCTCTGCTGCGGCCCAGATCGGCGTGCCGTCCAGGAGCGGCACGGCCGCGACGAGGTCGCGTCCGGCGGGCCTCAGCGCAGCGACGACCCGGCGCCGGTCGGGATCGTCGCGCCGCCGCTCGACCAGGCCCCGCTCCTCCAGACGGTCGATCAGGCGCGTCATCGAGGTCGGCGATATGCCCAGCTCCACGGCCAGCTCGCCGAGGGCGCGCGGCCCACGGGCCAGCCTGCGGAGCACCCGGATCTGCGCCAGCGTCAGCATGGCGGCCTTCCAGATCCGGCTCTGGACACCCTCGCTGAGGCCGACGGCGTCGAGATACGCGCGCAGCAGAGCCACGACCTCCGGATCCGTTGACATCACGACAATGTTACACAAAAGTGCAATCATCGCGGCACGACGACGTTCGCGCCCGGCCAGGGTGACGGCGGTCACGGTTCACGCGTGACCCCCGGGACTTCCGCTTCGGCGCGGTCCGCCCTTACCGTTTGGTCATGACAACCGACCCACTGAGCCTGGCGGAGGAGCTCGTGCTGCTCGCGGTGCAGACCTCGCCGACCGCCCACTCCGCCGACGCGCTGGACATCGGCGCCATCGGCGCCGAGGTGGTCGAGCTCGCTCTGGCAGGACGGCTCCAGATGAGCGACGGCAGGGCCCTGGTCACGGAGCCGAAGCCCCTCGGAGATCCGCTGCTGGACGCCCGCCTCGCCGACCTGGCCGCCGCCCGGAAGCCACAGAAGCTTCACCGGTACCTGGGGCAGCGCAGGCGCGGTCTGCGAGGCGCGTACCTGGGACGGCTCGCAGCCGCGGGCCTGGTGGAGGAGCGGCAGTCGCGTGCCCTGGGCCTCTTTCCCTACCGGCGCTGGTATCTGACGGCAGCCGGCGAGGCCGCCGCCCCCCGCCGACGGCTGGACGAGGTCGTCCAGGGCGGCGCCAGCCCGGGGCCTCGCACGCTTGCGCTGGCCGCGCTGGCCCGCGCCACGCGGATGGACCGGGCGCTCTATCCGGGCCGCGACGGCCGGTCGGACCGGGCCCGCCTGGAGAGCATCGCCCGCGGCCACCAGATGGGCCAGGACGTCGCGCGGGCGCTCGCGACGCTCGAGGCCGTGAACTCGGCGATCACCACCGCGGTGACCATGGCCGCGTTCGCGGGGACGGACGGCGGGCACGGGGGCCACGGCGGGCACTGAGGTCGTGGCCCAGGACGTGCCTCAGCCCTCGGTGCGGCGCCTGTTCAGACGCCTCCTGCCCTCGTGCATCGCCTGGACCCGGGCGACCGGGATCCCCCGGCCCTCCTCGACGAGGTCCGCGCCGAGCCGCTGCGGCCGGGGCATGTGGTCGGCCCACGGGTCGGCGTCGCCGACCAGCCTGGCCGCGGTGCGCAGCGTGAAGTCGCCCGGCGCGACGCGATCGAGGTCGTCCCAGGCCAGCGGGAACGACACCGGCACACCCGGACGCACGCGCGGGCTGTACGCGGCCACGACGGTCCCGCCGCCGGCTCGGGTCGAATCGATGAACACCCTCCCGGCCCGATCCTCCCGCAGGAACGCCGTGGTGGCGAGCGCCGGGTCCAGGCGCTCGGCCCGAGCCGCGATCGCGCGCGTCGCCGCGGCCACGTCCTCGACCGTCGCCGTCGCCTCGATCGGCACGAACACGTGCAGGCCCTTCGCGCCGCTGGTCTTGACCGCGCCCGCCAGGCCGGCCTCGGCCAGGACCTGGCGGACCAGCCGGGCGGCGCGGACGGCCGGCCGGAACCCGTCGGCGGACGGGGGATCGAGGTCCAGCACGACCTGGGTCGGACAGTCCGGGCAGTCGGCTCGCAGCAGGGCCGGGTGGTACTCCACGGCACGCTGGTTGGCGAACCACAGCAGCGTCCGGCGGTCGTTGCACAGGGCATAGGACACCTCTCGCTTCGAGGTCTCCGCCCAGAAGCGCACGGTCGCCACCCACGGCGGGGTGTACGCGGGGACGTTCTTCTGCATGAACGGCGCCTGGCCGCGCAGCACCCGGACCACCGAGAGCGGCCGGTCCCGCAGCACCGGGATGATCCGGTCGTGCAGCGTGTCGAGGTAGTCGACCAGATCGCGCTTCGTCGCGTCCGCGCCGTCGAACAGCGGCTGGTCGAGGTTGGTCAGCGACACCCCGTCACGCACCTCGTCGTTGCCGGTCACGGAGACCATCATCCCGCGGCGGCGCCGGTCAGGGAGCGCGGCCGGTCAGGCCCGGCGGCCCACCGAGAGCACCTGGGCCAGGTCGTACCGCACCGGCTCGTCGAGCTGGGCGTACGTGCAGCTCCGCGGGTCGCGGTCCGGCCGCCAGCGCTCGAAGTGGGCCGGGTGCCGGAAGCGGGTGCCCTCCATGTGCTCGTACGTGACCTCGCAGACCAGGTCCGGCCTCAGCGGGATCCACGAGAGATCCTTCTTGGCGTTCCAGCGGCTGACGGCGCCGGGCAGGCGCCCCGACAGGTGCGCCTCGGCCCGCGCCCACTCTCCCCACGGATGCCCCGCGAAGTCCGGCATCTCGTACGGCCTCAGCTCGTCCACGAGCTCCGCGCGCCTCTGAGCGGGAAAGGAGGCAGCGACCCCGACGTGCTGGAGCGCGCCGGCGGCGTCGTACAGGCCCAGCAGGAGCGACCCGACGATGGGCCCGGTCTTGTGCCAGCGGTAGCCGGCCACGACACAGTCGGCGGTGCGCTCGTGCTTGATCTTGAACATCGCCCGCTGGTCCGGCCTGTACAGCAGGTCGAACGGCTTGGCGATGACGCCGTCGAGCCCGGCGCCCTCGAACTGCTCGAACCAGGCCCGGGCTACCTCGACGTCCGTCGTCCCGGCGGCGATGTGCACCGGGGGCTGCGCGCCCTCCAGGGCCGCCTGCAGGCGCTCGCGCCGGCGGCTGAACGGCTCGTCCATCAGCGACTCGTCGCCCAGGGCAAGCAGGTCGAAGGCGACGAAGGAGGCCGGGATCTCCCTGGCCAGGAGGTTGACGCGGGAGTCGGCCGGGTGAATGCGCAGCAGCAGCGACTCGAACTCCAGCCGGTCGCCCTGGATGATCACGACCTCGCCGTCGACCACGCAGCGCGGGGGCAGGTTGGCCTTCAGCGACTCGACCAGCTCCGGGAAGTAGCGGGTCATGGGCCGCTCGTTGCGGCTGCCCAGCTCCACCTCGTCGCCGTCGCGGAAGACGATCGAGCGGAAGCCGTCCCACTTCGCCTCGTAATGCATGCCGGGCGGGATCGCGCGCACCGCCTTCGCCAGCATCGGGCTGATCGGCGGCATCACCGGGAGTTGCACGCCACCATGATGGCGCGCGCGGGCGGCCGGGGTCAGAGCCGCGGGCGATCAGCACGAGATCCCGGTCGATGAGCCGGACGTCGTGCGACGGCAGCCTGTGCCGCCACGTTTGGGCTGCCGTCCGCATGTCCGAGGTCATTGTGAGCCCTCACCTGGGCCTGTCCCGCTCCCGTCCGCCGGGCCGACGGGACAGTTGGCCCAGCGTTTGCTTGCCATCGGCCGGAACGTCTGCCGCGACGGCCCATTGCCGGGACCGCTTGCCGGCCCCATCGTCGCTGTCAAATCCAGGGAGGTGCGTCGGTCGAGAGATGGTGCGAGGGACCAGGCCCGGCTACCGGTTCCGCAGGATCGGGCTGCGCGCGGCGATCTGCTTCATGCTGGCGGGGTTCGTGGTCGCCCAGGCCGACCAGGGCGGGCGGGCGGCAGGCGTGGCGCAGGGCCTGCCGCTGGCCGGCGTCGCGTCCGACCCGGCCACGACCGGCCAGTGGGGCGCCCTGATGAACTGGCCCCTCGTGGCCGTTCACACATCCCTGCTACGGACCGGCAAGATCCTGACCTGGGACGCATGGGAGACCGGCGGCACCCCCTCGGTCCGGCTCTGGGACCCGGCCACCGGGGCCTTCACCTCGGTGCCCAACCAGACCTCGCAGATCTTCTGCTCCGGCCTCGCCCAGCTCCCCGACGGCCGGCTGATGGTGATCGGCGGCCACAACGGCGGCGAGGTCGGGATCACGGACAGCAACGTCTTCGACCCGGCCACCAACCAGTGGTCGCTTCTGTCCTCCATGAACTCCGCCCGCTGGTATCCGAGCCTCACCGAGCTGGGCGACGGCCGGATGGCGGCCATGAGCGGCCAGACCACGCCGGGCAGCTACGCCGACACGCCGGAGCTCTACTCACCCGCCTCGGGAGGCTGGACCAGCCTGACCGGCGCGAGCAGCTCGTTTGTGCACGACGACGGCTATCCGCTCTCGTTCCTGCTGCCCAACGGGCGGCTGTTCGTGTTCGACCCCGAGGGCGGCCACCTCGGCATCCTCGACCCGACCGCGGGCACGTTCGCCGCCGGACCGATCAGCCCCATTCGCTTCGGCGCCGCCGCGATGTACCGCCCGGGCAAGATCCTGGTCAGCGGCGGTGGAGCCGCCTGGTCGGCGCCTACCACCGGCGCGACCGAGATCATCGACATGACGGCGGCCAGCCCGGCCTGGCAGCCCGCGGCGCCCATGGCCTACGGGCGCTACCAGCACGACCTGGTCGTGCTGGCCGATGGCCAGGTGCTGGCGGTGGGCGGCTCCGCCGACGTCGACCAGGCGGACCTGAACGGGCCGCTCCCGACCGAGATCTGGAACCCGCAGACGCAGACCTGGAGCGCCGCCGCGGCGCTGTCCAACCCGCGCATGTACCACTCGACGGCGCTGCTGCTACCCGACGGGACGGTGCTGGCGGCCGGCGGCGGCCGCTGGACCACCGCACACGACTACCAGACCGCCGAGATCTACTCGCCGCCCTACCTGTTCAAGGGCGCTCGACCCACGATCACGTCAGCCCCCGCCAGCGCCGCGTACGGGGCCACCATGACCCTGCAGACGCCCGACGCCGCGTCGATCTCCTCGGTGGCGCTGGTCGGCCTGGGGTCCGTCACGCACACCCTGGACATGGACCAGCGCTACGTGCCCCTCGGCTTCACCGCCGGCAGCGGCACGCTCAGCGTGCAGGCGCCCGCAGACCCCAACCTGGCCCCGCCCGGAACGTACATGCTCTTCATCCTGAACGGCAGCGGCGTGCCGTCGATCGCGAAGTTCGTGCAGATCGGCTCGGTGCCGCAGTCCTCGCAGCCGGCGCTGCGCACCCAGGCCACCACGACCAACGGGTACACGGTGAGCAGGCCGAACGGGGTGCCGGCCGGCGACGTGATGCTCGCGTCGCTGGAGGTGGACGCAGACCCGGTCACGGTGACGGCACCCGCCGGCTGGACGCGGCTGGTGGACAGGATCGTGGGGGCGGGGACGACGTCGGCCTTCCACGCGCAGCTCTGGTCTCACGTGGCGGGCTCGTCCGAGCCCAGCGCGTACACCTTCACGCCGTCAGTGGGCGCCTGGGTGGACATCGGCCTTCTCGACTACGCGAACGTCGACCCGACCTCGCCTGTCGACGCCGTCAGCGCGCGGGACGCCGGCGTGACCAGCACCCCCAGCACCGACTCCGTGACCACAACGGCAGCGGGCGATCTGGTGATCGGGCTCTTTCAGAACTACGTGAACGGCACCTGGACCGCCGGGCCCGGCCTGACCAAGCGGTACGACTTCGACGGCAACCTGGCGGAGGACGTGATCCAGGGCGCCGCCGGTCCGACCGGCGCCAGGACGGCCACCAGCAGCGTGGCGGGCCGCACCGCGGCCCTGATCGTGACGCTGAGGGCCCGGTCCTCCGACACGCAGCCTCCCAGCGTCTCCGTGACGTCGCCGGCGGCAGGCGCCACCGTCTCCGGCTCGGTGGTCGGCCTGGCCGCCAGCGCCTCCGACAACGTCGGAGTGACCGCGGTGCAGTTCAGCCTGGACGGCGCCGACATCGGCCCGCGGCTGACATCCGCGCCCTACAGCTTCGCCTGGGACAGCACCGGCACGCCCAACGGGACCCACACAATCTCCGCGCGCGCCTGGGACGCGGCAGGCAACGTGGGCAGCGCGGCGCCCGTGAGCCTGACGGTGTCGAACCCCGTGCCCGCGGCCCCCGTGATCTCGAACGTGGGCGTGAGCGGGCTGACGGCGACCGGGGCGACCGTCACCTGGACGACTGACACCCCCTCGGACAGCACGGTGGAGTACGGGACGACCACGGCCTACGGGCAGAGCGCTGCCTCCGCGGGCCTGGTGACCAGCCACCTGCAGACGCTGAGCGGCCTGAGCGGGGGGACGCAGTACCACTACCGGGTCGACAGCAAGGACGCCTACGGGCAGGTGAGCATGTCCGGGGACGGGACGTTCACCACCGCGACCGCGGTGCCGGCGTTCCGGTCGGCGTCGACGGCGACGGACTCCCGGACCGTGAGCAGGCCGAGCGGGGTGGTGGCCGGGGACCTGCTGCTGGCCAGCCTGGAGGTGGACGCGGACCCGGTGACCGTGACCGGGCCGGCGGGCTGGACCCTGCTCCAGGACACGGTTGCGGGCGCGGGAACAGCGTCGGCGTTCCACGCGCAGATGTGGTACCGGGTGGCGGGCAGCGCGGAGCCGGGCTCGTACACGTGGAGCGTGAACCAGCCGGTGTGGACGGACGTCGGCCTGGTCGCCTACAAGAACGTGAACGCCTCAGCGCCGATCGACGTCAGCGCCGGCCGTGACGCCGGGACGACGAGCCAGCCGCAGACGAGCGGGATCACGACGACCTCCGCCAATGACCTCGTGGTGGCGATGTTCGTGAACTACAACTTCGGGACCTGGACGGCGGGCCCGGGCATGACCGGGCGCTACGACTTCGACAGCAACCTGGCCGAGGACGGCCTGGCGCCGGCGGCAGGGCCGGTGGCGGCCCGCTCGGCGACGAACACGGCTGCGGGGCCGACGACGGCGCAGGTGGTGGCGTTGAGAGCGCCCTGAGGGCACGATATCGGTAACCATTGCGTTACCGTAACGCCGCTGTTACCATTCGTCTCCCGTGGCGAAGCCAGCCGAGGCCGGAGACCCATTCGAGGCGCTGGGCAACGCCCAGCGGCGCGCCATCGTCGAGCTGCTCGCCCGAGGCGGGCGCTCGGTGCGCGAGATCGCCGACGAGCTGCCCATCAGCCGGCCGGCCGTCTCGCGCCACCTGGCCGTGCTGACCCGGGCAGGCCTGGTG
This sequence comes from Candidatus Dormiibacterota bacterium, assembly GCA_035263645.1. Lineage (GTDB taxonomy): Bacteria > Chloroflexota > Dormibacteria > Dormibacterales > Dormibacteraceae > CF-161. The sequence continues at coordinate 26,328 of DATFRD010000350.1, forward strand.
GCCGACGAGCCCCGAGGGCAGCGCCGGCTCTACCGGCTCGACCGGTTGGGCGTCGAGTCGATGAGAGCGTACCTGGAGGACGTGTGGGGGGAGGCGTCGGCACGGTTCCGACTCTTCGCCGAGAACACCCAGACGCGCCCGTGATCGAGCCTCTGCGCTTCACCTTCGTGGTGGCGTGTGGCGCCGACCACGCCTTCAGCACCTGGACCGAGCGCGCCGCCGCCTGGTGGCCGAGGCAGCACACCATTGCCCAGCAGGAGGTCGCCGAGATCGTGTTCGAGCCCCGTGTGGGCGGCCGTATCTTCGAACGCACCCGGGCCGGCGGCGAGAGCGAGTGGGGCGAGGTCACCATCTACGACCGACCGCGCCGTATCGCCTACCTCTGGTTCATCGCGGCGAACCGCTCCGACGCCACCGAGGTCGAGATCCGGTTCGTCGAGGAGGCGGCCCACCAGACCCGGGTCGAGATCGAGCACCGCGGCTGGGAGCGTCTCGGAACTGCACGCGGCCCAGCGTGGCGCGACGTGAACCAGGGCGGGTGGGACGGCGTCCTGCCCTGTTACCTCGCGGCGTGTGCCAGCGCCGCAGCGGCGAACCCATCGGGAGGACAACACATGGCGACATCCGTGGGAACCGGCACCCAGGAGAGCCCCTGGCGGCTCAAGACGCCCCCGGGGACGTCGGAGTACCAGATGTGGCGAGATGAGACGGCCGACCCCCCGGCGCTGGTCTGCCAGGTCGGCGGCACCCAGCTCCGCTATCACCTGCGCTGCATCGACGACCTTCACCAGATGCTCAAACAGCACGGCGACTGGATGCCACTCGGCGGCGCCGACGAGCAGAAGCCGGCGCCGGATGGCAGCGTGGAGGCATGGGGGCGCTCACAGGACAACCCCGTCCGCGGCTGGTACGGCCTGAAGAAGGGCCTGCGCGGGCGCTTCGGCGTCTACGTCCCGCCGCTGCTCGAGGCTCTCGGCCTGGCCGAGCTGGAGCACAACCCCAGGAACAACCGGATGCGCGCCCTGTAGCCGCCCGATGCGGCGGGTCCGTCGCGTTCCGTTGCCGACGCCGGTGGTCGCCGGCGTCGGCAAACGCCGACGCGCTCCGCGCTCGACACGCTGACGTGCCGCCACTGAGACCAGGAGGCGCCGAGCCCCCAGGATCACATCTCGGTGGCGAGACCTGTGACTCTTAGCCCGCTGAACCTGCGTTGCCGACCCTGGCTGCCGCGAGCTTCTCGGCCCGGGCGGCGCGCGCCTTCGCGAGGGCCTGACGCCGACGCTCCAGCACTTCGGGGTCGGTGATCGGCTTGCGCTGGCGCCGCTGAGGCACCGCTGCTGCCGCCGCCGCCACGCCGCTCACTCTGCCGCGCCGGCCGCGGGGAGCCCCCGTCAATCGACCGAGGACGTCGCCGATGTCGCGCAGCTCGGACTTGAGGCGCTCGTTCTCCGCCTTGAGGTCCTTGTTCTCACGCTGCAGCGACTCGTTGGTAGTGACGATCTGGCTGATCTGTCCGATGACGAGTCCGCTTCGGCCGGCCGGGCGGGCGGTGCGTCGCCTGCTCCTGGTTGTGGTCGCTCTGCTGTCTCCTGATGTCCGTGGCACTGTCCTTCCTCGTGAGTGTCGTCGATCCTACGACTCCTAAGACTCTAGCACAAGCCATGGCGACAACACAGTCCCGGACCGCAGGGTGTGCTGACGAAGGAGGCTCGGTTTTCGTGGAGTCGGCGGCGCCCCTGAGCCGCAGACCGCGTCGGGCGCCGCTTAGCATCGAAAATGTCCAGCATTGGTGACGTGCGCCAGCTCCCAGAGCCGACGATGGTCGGTCCGCCCCGACGTCATGAATTTGTAATGCGCTGGCTGGGCCGGGGGCCGCTGCAGAGGGCTGCGGCCGCGTACCGCGTGAATCGGCACGGACGCGGTTCCTGCAGTACCCTCCGGCCATGAAAGCCGCTGTCCTCTATGAGGTCGGGCAGCCACTGCGGGTCGAGGACGTCGACCTGGACGGGCCCCGCGACGGCGAGGTGCTCGTCCGCATCGGTGCCGCTGGGGTCTGCCACTCCGACTACCACTTCATGAAGGGCGATCTCTCCATCGGCCTGCCCTGCGTGCTGGGCCACGAGGGTGCTGGCGTCGTCGAGGAGGTGGGCCGCGGCGTGGCGTCCGTCAAGCCGGGCGACCACGTCGTGCTGCTCTTCCGGCCCAACTGCGGACACTGTGAGTTCTGCAGCCAGGGTCGGCCCGCGCTGTGCTGGATGGCGGGACAGCTGCGCAACACCGGCCGTCTGCTCGACGGGACGAGCCGACTGTCCAGCGCCGGCGCGGAGATCAAGCACTTCCTGGGGGTCTCCTGCTTCGCCGAGCGGACCGTCGTCCCCGAGCAGGGCGTCGTGCCCATCCCGGAGGACGTTCCGATGGAGGTGGCGGCGCTGGTCGGCTGTGCCGTCATGACAGGAGTCGGCGCGGTCACGAACACCGCGCACGTCACCCCGGGCGCCGCCGTGCTCGTCGTGGGAGCCGGTGGCGTCGGGCTGAACTGCGTCATGGGCGCCGCGCTGGTCGGCGCGCACCCCATCATCGTCGCCGACCTGATCGACGCCAAGCTGGAGACGGCGATGGACTTCGGCGCGACGCACGCGGTGAACGTCCGCACGCGAGACCTGGTGGAGGCGGTGCGCGAGCTGACGAACGGCGAGGGCGTCGACTACTCCTTCGAGGCTATCGGCAGCCCGACGGCGATGACACAGGCGTTCCAGTCCCTCCGGCGCGGCGGCGTGGCGACGGCGGTGGGCATCGCCGCAGCGGGCAGCGAGCTGTCGATCAACGCGGGTGAGCTCGTCTACCAGGAGAAGACCCTCAAGGGCAGCTACTACGGCTCGACGCGGCCGCAGGCCGACATGCCCAGGCTGCTCCAGCTCTACCGGGCGGGCCGGCTGCCGATCGACCGGCTGATCAGCCGCCGCTACCCCCTGGAGCAAGTCAATGAGGCCTACGACGCGCTCATCGCCGGCGAGGTCGCGCGCTCAGTGCTGATCCCGGGGTAGCTGCCGGCAACCGGGCCGTGTGCATGGCCGGGATGGCGCGCAGGCCGGCTGACGTCCGGTCAGGTGGACAGTCAGGCCGACATGTGCTCGGCGCCGGGCGTCCAGGTGGGGGGCTGGGACTCCGAGTACTGATTTCCTGACGACTCCCCGTGTGTCCACGCAGATGTGACCTCAAGCCCGCCCGTGACAGTCCGGGCGATTGGCGCTCCGGACGCGCAGTGTGTATGCGCCCAGCAGGGTGCTGACGCGTGCCAGCCGGCGCCGTGATGCTGGCTCGTGGCTCAGCCCGATGCCGCCAGCCGCTCCTCCAGGAGCCGGCGTTCGGCCGGGTTGCGCGTCAGCGCCAGCGCCCGCCCGTCAGCCGCCCTGGCTTCCACGGGCCGGCCCAGCCGACGCAGGAGCTCCGCGCGCGTGGCGTGGAACAGGTGGTAGTGACGCAGCTCCGGCTCCAGTCGCTCCACCTCCGCCAGCGCCTCGTCCGGTCCCACCCCGTGACCGAGGGCGATCGCGCGGTTCAGGCGGACCACGGCGGTCGGCGTCAGGCGCAGCAGCGCGTCGTACAGCAGCAGCACCTGGCGCCAGTCGGTGGCCTCCCAGGACAGGGCCTCAGCGTGGCACGCGGCGATCGCCGCCTGCAGCTGGTACGGGCCCGGCCGGCCGCGCCGCATCGCGCCCAGCAGCAGCTCGGACGCGGCCGCGATCGCCTCCCGGTCCCACAGCGACCGGTCCTGGTCGCGCAGGAGCACGAGGCGCCCGTCGGGGCCGAAGCGGGCGGCCCAGCGGGCGCGGTGCAGGCGCAGGAGGGCGAGCAGGCCCTCCGCCTCCGGCTGGGCCGGCAGCAGGCGCACCACCAGCCTGGCCAGCCACTCGGCGTCGTCGGCCAGGTCGCGACGATCTGGGCTCGGCCCGGCCGTGGCCAGGTAGCCCTCGTTGAACATGAGGTAGATCACGGCCAGGACCTCGCCCAGCCGTTCGTCGAGCTGCTCGGCGGCGGGGACGCGGTAGGCGATGCCGGCCGCCACGATCTTGCGCTTGGCCCGGACGATGCGCTGGGCGATCGCCGTCTCCGTGGCCAGGAACGCGTGGGCGATCTGGGGGGTGGTCAGGCCGATGACCGCCCGCAGGGTCAGCGCAAGCTGCGCCTCTCGGCCAAGGGCCGGGTGGCAGCAGGTGAAGATGAGGCGCAGCCGGTCGTCCACCTCGTCGGCGCGCTCAGGCGGCGGCGCCTCCCGAACGAGCTGGGCCAGCTTCTCCTCGTACCGTCGCTGCCGCCGCCAGTGGTCGATCGCGCGGCGCCGGGCCGTGGCCAGCAGCCACCCGGCCGGGTCCTCGGGCACGCCCCTCTCGGGCCAGCTCCGCAGCGCGGCCACCACTGCGTCCTGGACCAGGTCCTCGGCCAGCGCGAAATCGCCCAGCAGTCGAACGAGGGCCGCCGTCAGGCGGCCCGCCTCGTCCCGCACCACCGCGGTCAGCGCGGCGTCGGCGCTGGTCCTCGTCGCTGGTTCGATCGCTCAATGGTGGACCATCGGCCGGATCTCCACCCGGTGGCTCTGGGCGGGCCAGGACCGCGCGATCTCGATCGCAGCGTCCAGGTCCGGGACCTCGATCATGGCGAAGCCGCCGACCGTCTCCTTCGTCTCGAGGAAGGGCCCGTCGGTCAGGATCGAGCGGCCCTCGTCCCAGCTCACCGTGGTGGCCGTGCGGGCGGCCTGCAGCTCCGCGCCGCCCTGGAGGACGCCACGCCCGGCGAGCTCCCCGAACCAGCGCATGATGGCGGGGTAGTCGCGTTCCTCGTCCGTGAGCGCCTCCCACGCCTCGTCGGAGCGGACCAGCATCAGCACGTACTTCACGTCCCCTCCCCCGCCTCGGCTGCCGCCTTGAGGCCGCCCAGGATGGGCTCGAAGCCGTCGGCGATGCGCCGCCCCATCATCGCCGAGTAGAGCGGTCCGAGCGGACCGCCGATCGTGATGCTCTGGCTGATCGTGGACGACCCGGAGCCCGTGGGCCGGACCTCGCATCGGAACGCGAAGCGGCCGAGCGGGATGGGTGAGGTCTCCAGCCGGAACGATCGGCCCGGCTGGACGGTCTGCAGCGTGATCGCGTGCGTCCCTCCCGCCCTGGTGGTCATCCTGCCCGTCGTGCCACTGGCGAAGGCACCGTCGATCGAGATCGACAGGACGTCCGGGTTCCACCGCGGCCAGGTGCTGACATCTGACCAGATCTGCCAGACCCGGTCGGAGCTGGCGTGCGCTTCCAGGCTTCTCTCATGGACCGCCATCGGATCTCCTCCAACGAAACCGGCCGCCACGGCTGGCGGCTCGTGCATAGGAACGAACGGTCGCGGGGCGGGATCGACATCATCGCCGGTCCCGCGCCCTCGATCGACGCGTTCAGACCTTCGCTCGCGCCGTCGGAAGCGCTCCTAGGCTTCCCTTCCGCGCCAGGCCTCTCGCAGCCTGACCCTCGCCCCGATCCGCAGCACCGAGTTGGCATAGATCCGAGCCGCGAGCGCGTTCAGGCCGGCGATGGTCGACACGGTGAGGACGACTGCCAGCAGCACCTGCCACGCCTGCGCGTCTCCGCTCGCCATGCGCGCGGGCATCAGCACGGGAGCCAGGGGCGGGAGCATCGTGAGCGCGACGGCAACGGGATTGTCCGGGCTGGCCAGCACCCAGAAGAGGGCGAGGTAGCTGCCGACGATGAGCATGGTGATCGGCATCGTGACCGCGGCGACGTCCTCCTGTCGGGAGACCAGCGCGGCTCCGGCGGCGTACACGAGGGCGTAGAGGACGAAGCCCAGCACGAACCAGACGAGCCCGCCCACGACGGCGGTCACTCCGATGGTCGGCACGCTCACGACGTGGGTCCGCGCCGCGACCACCAGGGCGACCCCGCCGACCAGCACAAGCTGCAGGACCCCGACCAGCCCGATCCCGATGACCTTGCCCAGCAGGAGCTGGCGCGGGCGCACCGTGGAGAGCAGGATCTCGACGATGCGGTTTGCCTTCTCCTCGACGACGCCCTGCGCGACGAGCTGCCCGTAGACCAGGAGCGCCACGTAGAGAAGGATCGCGACGACGACGCCTGCCACGGTCCGCTGGGTCCGCTGGGCCGCGGTGGGGCTGAGGGCCGTGAGGTCGATCTTCGCCGCCGCGACCTGGGCCTCGATCGCTGCCGGATCGACGCCGCGGGCCGACACCGCCCGGTTCAGCGCACCCTGTCTGACCAGCCCGGTCAGCGCGGCCGCCACGGTCGGGTTGAGCTGGTCCTTGACCACGACCGTGGGCTCGACCGGGTCCCCGCTCACCAGCACGTCGAGGCTCCCCGACCGGACCTCGTTCTCGCCGGCCTGGAGATCCGGCACCGTGCGGGTCTCCACGCGCACGTCGAGCCCGGCGGTGGACGCTTTCAGCGGCTGGGCCAGCGCCTGCGCCTGGCCGGTGAACCCGACGGTGACCGTGGTCACGGCCCGGTTGAAGACGAGCGCCTGCACGGCGATGTAGCCCGCCACCAGCACGAGCAGCAGCCCGGTCGCGATCAGGAAGAGCCTGCTCCGCACCCTCGTCACGAACTCGCGGCGGACGATCAGGCGAAGCATCCGGACCCACTCCGCACCGGCGGCCGTGGCCTCAGGCGCTCGCATCCAGCCCTGGCCCGCTGACCGCCTCCCGGAAGAGCTCGAGAAGGCTCGGACGATCACGCCGGAACTCGCGCACGGGTCCCACTGCCAGCGCGGCGCGGAGAACGACCTGGTCGTCGGTCGAGGGGTCCAGCTCGAGCAGCGCGCGAGGGCCGTCGGCACGGACCAGCCGGACGCCGGGCAGGCCGTCCGGCCAGCCGGCCGGCGCCTCCACCCAGAGCCGCCGGGGGCCGCCGGCGCGCAGCTCGTCGACGGTGCCGCAGGCGATCAGGTGGCCTCGCTGGATGATCCCGACCCGATCGCAGAGCCGCTCGACCAGGTCGAGCTGGTGACTCGAGAAGATCACCGGGAGGCCCGTATCGGCCCGCTCGCGAAGGACGTCGCTCATCACGTCGACCGCCTCCGGGTCGAGCCCCGCGAACGGCTCGTCGAGGACCAGCAGGAGCGGATCGAAGACCACAGCGGCCGTGAGCTGGACGCGCTGCTGATTGCCGTGGCTCAGGTTCAGCAGCTGGTCGGCGGCGCGGTCCGCCAGCCCGAAGCGTTCGAGCCAGCCGCTGACGGAGCGGGCGGCGTCCGCCGCGGACATGCCGTGCAGCTGGGCCAGGTACGTGAGCTGCTCGGCGACCCGCATCTTCGGGTAGAGACCGCGCTCCTCCGGCATGTAGCCGGTCCGCCGGCGCGTCTCGAAGGTCATCGGAGCGCCACGCCAGCGGACCTGGCCCTCGTCGGGCGTGAGCACGCCGAGCACGATGCGCATGGTGGTCGTCTTGCCGGCGCCGTTGCTGCCGACGAATCCGAACAGCTCGCCCTGCTGGACCTGGAGGGTGAGGTCCCGCACCGCGGTCAGGTCGCCGTAGCGCTTCGTGATCCCGGTCAGCTCGAGCCCGCCCACGGTCACGCGGGTAGTATGGGGCCCCCCGGCTCAGCGGCGTCGGCGACTGCGCCTTCCGCGATCCCGGCTACATGCCGGCAGCGACGGCCCCGCTGAGCGTCTGGCGCACCCCCGCGGCCGTGCGGGGACCCGGGGTGTGGTGTGATGCAGCGGTGAAGGTGCGATTCGGCGTCGGGCTCGGGCGCGCCACCAGCCCGGCCGAGCTTCCCGGCATCGTCGACCGCCTGGAGGCGGCGTCCGTGGACTCGCTGTGGCTGTCCGAGCTGGTCTACAGCTCCCAGGTCGATCCCCTTGTCGGCATGGCCCACGCGCTCGCCAGGACGGAGCGGCTCAAGGTGGGCACCGGCGTGGCGATCCTGCCCGGCCGCCACCCGGTCCTCGTGGCCAAGCAGCTCGCCTCCCTGGCCGCTCTGGCGCCCAGACGCGTGCTGCCGGTGTTCGGTCTCCAGCCCGCCCGGCCGGCGGAGCGCGAGCTGTTCCCGGCGCCGGCCGGCCGGCGCGGCGCCCTGTTCGACGAGTCGCTGCTACTGCTGCGGGCGGTGCTCGAACGTCCTGACGTCAGCTTCGCGGGGGAGTTCCACTCCGTGGTGTGCGCGAACATCGAGCCGAGGCCCGACCCGCCGCTCGACATCTGGCTCGCCGGCAGTGCGCCTGGCGCGCTGCGCCGCGTCGGACGCCTCGCCGACGGCTGGCTGGGCAGCTTCCTCAGCCCCGACGAGGCCGGGAGGGCACGGGAGACGATCCGGTCAGCCGCCGCCGAGGCCGGCCGGGAGATCGAGCCGGACCACTACGGGATCAGCCTGACGGTGGCCGCGGGAGGCATCCCCCCCGAGCTGGCGGCGGTCGCGCGAGCCCGCCGGCCGGACGCCGACCCCGCGACGCTGGTGGCGGGCAGCTGGCCGGCGCTGCACCGGCTGCTGGACGGCTACCTCGAGGCTGGGCTCACGAAGTTCGTCATCCGGCCGGCCGGGCCCGGGACCTTCGACGAGTTCCTGGAGCGGTTCCTCGCGGAGCTCCAGCCTCGCCAGACCTGAGCCGATGCGACGGCGTTGGGGCCGCTCAGCGCGCGTGCGCCATCGCCGCGGCCATGAGGTCGCGCAGCTCGGGCCGGTCGAGGTCCTGGAGCTGGCGAAGCTTGACGTGGCGGTGCACCTTGCCGGTCCCTTCCAGCAGACCGCCCGGGTCCGGCAGGTCGGCGCCGTGCGCGATGCCCAGGGTGACGTGGGTCCGCTGCGGTGTGACCGTGAAGCGGAGGCCCCGGTAGCCGGTGGTGGTGCCGAAGCCGATGGTGGTGCCGAAGCGCGGGTTCTGGTTCTCCACCGTGACCACGGCGTCGGGAAAGACGGCCAGCACGGTGCTGCACGCGCGGCGGGCCAGATCACGAACAGCTGGCGGGCATGAGTCGACAGCCCGTTCCACGTCGTCGTTCATGCCAGGAGGCTAACTCGCGTCCGTGCCGCCATCAGGCAGACGATCTCGAACATCGCGTTGGCGGCGTTGATCGCCGTGATCCCGGTCGGGTCGAGCGGCGGGTCACGTCGCAGACGTCGCCACCGGCGATGTCGAGCCCGGCGCCCGCAGGAGGGTGGCGATCTCGGCGTAGCGGGGAACGACGGACGAGTCGACGGGCTGGAGGTCGACCTTCTGCTTCTTCGCGCTGGGCACCCGGGTACCTCAGTCGCCCCCGCTCAGACCGCGGTGTAGCCGCCGTCCACCGCGAGCGAGGTCCCGGTCACGTGCGACGACTCGTCGGAGGCCAGGTACAGTACCGCCTTCGCCACGTCATCGGGCCGCGCCAGCCGGCCCAGAGGGACCGAGCCGCGCAGACCGGCCTCGAAGCCTGCCGGATCGGGCTGCTGCCCGATCCAGCTCCGGATGAGCGGCGTGTCCGTCAGGCCTGGCGCCACCGCGTTGACCCGGACCCCGAACGGCGCCCACTCGGCCGCGGCCACCCTGGTCAGGCTCAGCAGCGCTCCCTTGGCGGCCGCGTAGGCGGCCATGCGCGGCACCCCGACCGAGGCGTTGCGTGAGGTGACGTTGACGATCGAGCCGCCGCCCCCCGCCCGCATCGCCCGGCCGGCCTCCCGCAGCATCTGAAAGGCCCCGAAGAAGTTGACGGCGAACACGCTCTCCAGGTCGGAGCGCTCGGTCTCCAGGAGGTCACGGACGAAGTCGATCGCCGCGTTGTTGACGAGCACGTCCAGGCGGCCGAAAACCTCCAGCGCAGCCTCGACCGCGACCCTGGCGGTCTCCTCGGCCGCGACGTCGGCAGCCAGGAAGCGGACCGCGCCAGGGCCCAGCTCGGACACCAGGCTCTCGCCCGGTTCCCGGCGCCGGGCGACGACGACCAGGCGCGCGCCCTCGCCCACGAAGAGCCGCGCGGTAGCGGCCCCGATGCCGTCGGTGCCGCCGGTGAGTATCGCGACCCTTCCCGACAGCCGACCGGTCACTCCGCTCGGGCTCGGGCCACGAGAGCCAGGAACTCGTAGGCGACGCTGGCGGCCACGAGCGCCGTGTTCTGGGCCACGTCGTACTCCGGGATGACCTCCACCACGTCGAAGCCGATGTAGCGGGGCCCCGACAGGGCTCGGAGCAGGGCCTGCACCTCCCAGGTCGTGAATCCGCCGATCTCCGGCGTTCCGGTGGCCGGGGCATAGGCGGGATCCACGAAGTCGATGTCGAAGGTGAGGAAGGTCGGGCCCGGGCCCACGCGCCGCAGGATGCGACCCGCCACGGCCGGGATTCCCTGCTCGTGGACCTCGGCGGCGGTGAGGATCTCGAACCCCAGTTCCCGCGGCACCTCGTAGTCGCGGGCCGCGTAGATGGGCCCGCGCAGGCCCACCTGGATCACCCGGCTCGGGTCGAGGAGGCCCTCCCGGGCCGCGTGGTAGAAGGGCGTGCCGTGCGTGTATGGCATCCCGAAGTACGCCTCGGAGGTGTCGCTGTGGGAGTCCAGCTGGATCAGCCCCACCGGGCCATGGACCGCCGCGGCCGCCCGCAGCTCGGGGAGGGCGACGGAGTGGTCTCCGCCCAGCCCGATCGGGACGACGCCGGCCCGATGGAGCCTCAGGAGCCCGGCGGTGATCCGGGCCGCAGACTCCTCGAAAGAGCCGGGCACGACCGGGACGTCGCCCGCGTCGACAACGGAGAGCAGGTCGAAGATGGCGACGCCCGAGGCGCCGTGGTACGGCCGCATTAGCGCGGACGCACTGCGGATGGCCTCGGGGCCGAACCGGGCGCCGACTCGGAAGGTTCCGCCCGTGTCGAACGGAACCCCGACGACGGCCACGTCCACGCCATCGAAGCTGTCGTCGATGTGCGGCAGCCGCGCGTACGTCCGGATCCCGGTGAACCGGGGGGTGACCATGGAGTCGGCCGGACCGTAGCGTGGGACTCTTCCGGGTCGCGTCATCCCAGCGCCATTTAACCGGGATTCACCGGAATGCGCCGGCGCCGGGGTTGACGCGCGCGACGCCCCGGGGACCCGAAGGGGCAAGCCCTTTACCGTATCACTGTCAGTCCATTTGCCGTATCTGCTATCACTCCTGGTGTGATGAAGAGGCTGGCACACCTCCCCCACCAGCGCCTGGTCAGGGCGGCGGCGGCCGCCGCCGTCGTGCTCGCGCTGCTCAGCGCCGAGGGGGAGCTGGCCGGCCTGGCACCGCGACCGTACGCGCCGGCAGTCCAGGTGGGGGTGCTCGCGGCCGCGGCGCTGGCGGGTGCCGTCGCGATCCGCAACGGCGTCGGCGCGATCACGCACGGGCTCGACCGCCAGGCGACCATGACCATCCGCAACCTGAGCACCTGGGCTCTCTACGCGTTGCTGGGCGTGGCCATGGCGTCGGCCGTCGGCTTCAACCTGTCCGGCCTCCTGGTCGGCGGCGCCATCCTGGGCGTCATCGTCGCGGCTGGCTCCCAGGCCTCGCTCGGCAACTTCTTCGCGGGCCTGGTGCTGATGCTGGGCCGCCCCTACCGCGTGGGCTCGTCGGTCCGTCTGCGCGGGCCGGGCCTGGCCGGCATCGAGTACGAGGGCACCGTCCTCGACATGGGGGCCCTCTACACCACATTGACCACGCCCACCGGCGAGGTGCTCAAGCTGCCCAACAGCGCGGTGGTAACGTCGGCGCTGGTGCTCGGCGATGCGCCGCTGCGGGCCGAGATCGACGTCGCCCTGCCGCCGGGCACCGCGCTGCACCCGATCGAGACGGCGATGCGTGAACGCCTGGGACCCGCGGCCGCCGACGTGACCATCAGGCCGCGGGCGCTGGAGGCCGGAGCGGACGGCAAGCTGGTGTGCCTCGTGCAGGTGCGCTCGACGGCGGCCGTCAAACCGACCGCGGTAGCCGACGCGCTGGCGCTGGCCGTGGCGGAGGACGGCGGGCGCCGGGCGGGCCGCACCGGCTGAGCGCGGTCCTGGCGCCCTCTCCGTCGCGGGGGGAGGGTCACGTTCACGGTCTACCGGGGCGAGCCGACCGGGGCGGGCCGCTGGGGGCCGCGGCGTACGTGGTTCCAGGCCAGCCAGCCCAGGTGTCCCGGCCACGCGGCCACGTGACCCACCCGGTCGACCGCCGGCCGGGTGAGACGGGCCAGGACCGCCGCGCGCAGATCCGCAGCTCCGCTCCCCGGGAAGACGGTCCTCACGCTGCCGACCGCGGCGGACACGTGGGCGTCCGAGCCGCCGAGGAGCGCGGTCGAATGGCGGTTCAGCCGGCGGACGGCTCTGGCGTTGGCGAATTCCATGAGCGGTGAGCCGTTGAGCACCTCCACCCCGTCGAAGGGCAGTCGAGCGGCGAGATCCCCGACGCCCAGCAGGGCCGAGTACGGGTGGGCCGCAACGGCCAGGCCGCCCTGGTCGTGGATGGCCGCGATGCTCCACTCGGCACTGCGGCGGGGCGGGACATCGCGTTCCACGAACAGGGCCAGGATGTGGCCGTCGGCGCTGCTCACCTCGCTCCCGATCACGACCTCCGGGCCGCCCCCCGCCAGCGCCGCCTCGACTCGCAGCGCCCCCTCGATCGTATCGTGATCGGTCACCGCCACGACGGCCAGACGGGTCGTGAGGAGGTGCCCCGCCAGCTGCTCGGGCGTGGGCCGGCCGTCGCTGCAGGTCGTGTGCATGTGCAGGTCGGCGAGGCGCGTGATCAAGCCGCTGCACGCCTCCCTGCCCGAGCGATCGCCCGGTCGTACTCCGTCAGCAGCTCCGACGTGGCGCGCTCCCAGGTGGCGAGCTGTCCGCGCGCCTGGTCGGCCAGGCGGCGGCGGTCCAGCGGCGTGCCCAGCCAGCGCCGCACGGCCGCGAGCAGGCTCTCCGTGTCGGCCGGGTCGAAGACGTCGCCGGCGGGGGCCCGGTCCAGCAGGCCGCAGGAGGCTGGCGTGCGCGCGGCCACCACCGGCAGGCCGGACGCCATGGCCTCCAGCATGACCAGGCCCAGCGTGTCGGTGGTCGAGGGGAAGACGAACACGTCGGCGGAAGCGTAGGCGGCGCTCAGCTCGCGCCCGGCCAGCCCGCCCACGAACGTGGCCTGCAGGCCGGTGAACACCCGCTCCAGCTCGGCCTTCGCGGGCCCGTCGCCGACCAGCGCCACGTGACGACCGCCGCCCGCCGCTGCCAGGGGGAGCAGCCGCTCGACGCCCTTCTCCGCCGCCAGCCTGCCGACGTAGAGGCACACGCGGCGCTCGGGGTGACCGTCCGTGAGGCGCCGGCGCAGGTCGGCACTGGCATAGCGGGGGTGGAACTGGTCGAGGTCGACGGCCCCGCGCCAGATGCGGACGTCGCGGACGCCGTGGGCCTGCAGCTCGTCTCGTGACGCCTCCGAGGCCGCGAGGTTGACGTGGGCGCGGCCGTGGGCCCTGCGGATCAGCGCCCACGCCGGCCGCTCGGCAAAGCCCAGGTGGTAGTAATGCGCGTAGCGGGGGACGTGCGTGTGGTACGAGCACACCAGCGGCAGACCGCGCCGGTGGGCGTGCAGCACTCCGGCCCAGCCCAGCAGCGTCGGGCTCACCGCGTGGACGAGGTCGGGGACCCAGCGGTCGAGCAGCCCAACCACCCTGGGCAGCGGCAGGCCCCAGGGCTGGCCGCCGTAGATGAACGGCAGGCCGACGCTCGGCACGTGGCGCACCGTGGTGCCCGGGGGCTCCTGCCAGTCTCCCGGCCCGGACACGTGCGGGGCGACGACCAGCACCTGGTTGCCCCGACGGGTCAGCTCGGAGACAGTAGCGGCGAGACGGGTCACGACTCCGTTGACCGAGGGGAACCAGGTCTCCGTGACGTAGGCGATGCGCACCCTGCCCCCAGCTTGACCGGCCAAGGTGAAGCGCCAGCGAAGCAGTGGGCGGACGCAGATTACCGGCGGATGAGGGATTGGCTGCACATCCGTCATGCCGTTCGCATCCTGAATGCCATGACGCCGGTGCCGGTGGGGACGAACAGCTCGCCCAGGGCGGCCGCCGGCGTGGCGAAGTGGTTCCCCGACCCGACGTCGTAGTGAAAGATTGGGTGGCCCGTGGTGGGGTCGCTGGCATGCAGGACGTGGCAGCGGTCCAGCCACCAGACGACGCCGGCGGCCAGGATAGGTGGCTCGGCGTCGCACCCCGACGCCGACTGCCGCCAGCCACCCCGGCCGGGCAGACGGAGCGAGGGAGCCACCGGTTCCAGGCGCAGCGCGAGCAGGCCGCCCTGGCACCCGACGAAGACGAACTGCCCGTCGAAAGCCGCGCCGCCCCGGCACTCTCCGGCCCCGAGGTCGACCGCGAACGGGGCCGGCGCCGTGCCGCCCAGCGACCACTCCCGCAGCAGGTAGGCCCAGCCCGCCTTGCCGCTCTGGAAGACCAGGCCGGTGCCGGGCAGCAGCGTCGGGACGATGACACCCAGGTCGTCGTCGTAACAGTCGAGCTGACGCCAGTTCGGGGGCGTCCACCGGTCCGCGGGCGCCGTCGCCAGCGTGGGGGTGAGGCGCAGGACCGAGTTCTGGAGTTCGAACCCGGCGCCGCAGAACGAGCCGTGGCGGAGCGCGTTGCCGCTGGCCGCCAGCAGGTCGCCGCCGTCGTCGACCGCCAGCCCGCCGGAGGCCCAGAACCCTCCGCCGGTCACGTCTCCGCTGGTGTCGCGAAAGCTGAGCAGCTGGCCCCCGTCGGAGGCGCGCACGGACGTGATGACCCCGTGGTAGCTGCCGCAGTCGCCGGGCCGGCCGCCGAACGGGACGTACACGCGCCCGCCCAGCAGCGTCAGCGCGGCACGCTGGTTGTACCCGTCGATGTCCGCCCCGGGACCGTCCACACGCACGTGAAAGAGGACGGCGTGTGCCGCCAGGTCGATTGCGAAGAGCCAGGTCTGGTAGCGCGTCGTCCGGCTGACCGTGTCGACAACGCCGACCGTATAGAGCCGGGACGTGGCCGGATCGATCACGGGCGTGCTGGTGATGCCGAGCGGCACGATCGGCGTGCAGTGCAGGATCGGGGCCACCGCCGGGGCCGCCAGCCGGAGGTGCCACAGGGTGCGGCCGGTGGCCGCCGACATGGCGTAGAGGCTGTCGTTCTCCGTGACCTCGTAGACGACGCCCTGATAGATCAGCGGCTCCGCGTAGACGGGGGCGTCCAGGTCGTTCCGGGTCCAGGCCGGCGAGGCCCCGCGCAGCGTGGCGCCATCGGCATCGTCCGCGGTCCGGCTGTTGTCGAGGTGGTACGTCGTCCACTCGGCGTCGCGGGGCAGCGGAGCCGGGATGTCGGGCGCCGCGAGGACCAGGAGGCAGACCAGGAAGGCGACGATCGGGCCGGCGACCGGCCCCCCTCGACGGGCGATCAGCCCGACGGCTGACGAGTCCGCGATGCGGGCGCGGTGTTGCACCATGCCCACTCTCTGTGAGGCTCCCGCCCGCCTCGCCTGGCAGGGGGGCAGCGCGGGCCTCCGGTATTTGCGAGAGCTCGAGCGTCACTCCGTCCCCCTGGATGATGGCCTCCAGCGACGACGCGGGCTATGGTCGCAGCGTGCGCTACCGGGACGGAGGCGTCTGGGAGGAGTCAGCGGGCTATTCGCGGGCGGTGCGGCGGGGCTCGCGCATCGAGGTCAGCGGAACCACCGCGGACGGCCCGGACGGCCGGGCGCTGCATCCGGGCGACAGCTACGGCCAGGCGCGGGCGGCGCTTGAGCGCGCGCTCGCGGCCGTCGCCGCGCTCGGCGGCCGCGTCGACGACGTGGTACGAACGCGCTGCTACCTCGCACCCGAGGCGGACTGGCGGGGCGCCACCCGCGCCCATGCCGAGCTGCTCGGCCACGTGGCCCCGGCGAACACGACCCTGCACGTGGCCCGCCTGATCGGCGACGGCCTCCTCGTGGAGGTGGAGGTGGAGGCCGAGACCGGCTCCTAGCCCACGAGCCTGGCTCAGACCGCGACCAGGTCCGTCGGACAGGTCCCCAGCTTCCGGCCGCCGCCCTTCTCGCACACCACGACGTCCTCGATCCGTACGCCGACCCGGCCCCGCCACATGATCGACGGCTCGTCGGTGAAGGTCATCCCGGCCTCGAGCGGCGTCTGGTCTTCCTCGGAGATGAACGGGCGTTCGTGGACGTCGAGCCCGATGCAGTGGCCCATGCGGTGGCGGAAGTAGGGACCGAACCCCGCGTCCTCGATGGGCGCCCGGCAGGCGCGGTTCACCTCCGCCGCCGTGACCCCCGGCCGGGCGGCCGCCCGCCCCGCCTCCTGCGCCGCGAGCATCGCCGCATGGGCCCGCCGGTACTCAGCGGTGGGCTCCCCGCAGAAGATCGTGCGGCCGAAGTCCGAGCAGTAGCCGTCCAGGACCGCGCCGAAGTCGAAGAGCACAGCCTCCCCCGAACCCAGCGGCTCCCGGCCGCTCGCGTCGTTCGAGTCCCGGCCGGCCGCTTCTCCGATGGTGAAGACGTGCGTCGTGAAGGAGGGGGCACGGGAGCCGCGCAGCCGCATCTGGTGCTCGACCTCCTCCACCAGGTCCTGCAGCGTGACGCCCACCCTGACGCGGCGGGTGGCGTCGGCCATCGTTTCGTCGGCGATCCGGCACGCGCGTTCCATGATGGCGAGCTCGTCTGCCGACTTGACGCGGCGCAGACGGTTGACCAGGGGCTCCGCGCTGACCAGCCGCGGCGTGTCGAGCACGTCGAGCAGGTGGATCACCGTCTCGCCCCACAGGCGGGAGCCGATGGCCAGGGTGCCAACCGGGCCGAGGCCGCGGGCGACGCGTTCGAACATGGCCGGGCCGTCGTCGGTCTCCCGGACCACCACCAGCTCACCCGGCGCGCCGTGGGGCAGGTCGAACTCCGCGAACATCCTGGGCAGGATGAACGTGGGCTCCGCCCCAGGCTTGAAGAATGCGCCGCCGACCCAGCCATGGGCGTACGAGACGTTGCCAAAAGTGGGGATGTTGCGTTCCAGCCCGGTCAGGTACTCGAGGTCCGAGGACGGACCGAGGAACAGCGCATCGATGCCCTCGGCAGCCAGGATCTCATCGAGGCGAGCGCGCCGCGCCGCGTAGTCAAACATACGCTAGTTAGTTTATGGGCGGATTGTCCGCTGACAAGCCCGGCCGAGGCCGCGTGGACGGCGTTGGGGCCGCCACGGGCTCTCGCAGCCAGCACGCCGCGTGCCGCTCCGGCTGCACCGCGACGAGCGTTGGCGGCTGCGTCCGACAGCGGTCCATGACGTACGGGCAGCGCGGGTGGAACCGGCAGCCTGCAGGCGGTTGCGCAGGGTCGGGGACCTCTCCGGGCAGCGCCTCGGGCAGAGAGCCCGACCCGTCGGCGTGTGGTATGGCCTGGATCAGCGCCTCGGTATACGGGTGCAGCGGATCCGCCCACAGCCTGCGCGTCGGCGCCGACTCGACGATCAGGCCCAGGTACATCACGGCCACGGAGTCGGCCACATGGCGCACGATGGCCAGGTCGTGGGAGATCAGCAGCACGCCGACCTGGGATTGACGGGCGAGCCGTCTCACGAGGTTGGCGACCTGGGCCTGCGCCGAGGCGTCCAGCGAGGACAGCGGCTCGTCCAGGACGATGACCGAGGGCGACGGGGCGAGCGCCCTGGCGATCGCGATGCGCTGGCGCTGGCCGCCGCTGTACTCGTGCGGAAAGCGGTCGGCCGCGCCGGGCGGGAGGCCGACCTGCTCCAGCAACTCGGTCACCGCGGCGCGGCGCTGTCCCCCCGCTCGACGGCCATCGAGGCCGAGCCCGTCGGCGATCTGGTCGCCCACCCTGCGGCGCGGGTTCAGCGAGCTGAACGGGTTCTGGAAGACCATCTGCAGGCGCACCTCGCGCCGGGGGCGGGCCCGCCGGCCCAGCCGCCCCAGCGGCTGGCCCTCGAACCAGACGGAGCCCCCGGTCGGCGCCACCAGGCCGACCGCGGCCCTGGCCAGCGTCGACTTGCCGCACCCCGTCTCGCCGACCAGCCCCAGGATCTCGCCCCGCTCGACGCTCAGGCTGGCTCCGGCTACGGCCCGCACCGGGGCGCGGCCACGGCGCGTGTACACGACCTCGACGTCCCTCAGCTGCAGGGCCGGTGGGGTCGCGAGCAAACGTTCGCTCGTCAGAGCCGCGCGAGATGGCATCCGACGCACATTCTGGGCGAGAGGGCCACCCCGCGAGGCAGCGTTCCTTTTTCTCAGGCCCGCGGCTATGATTCCCTCAGCCTCGGGCCGGAGCCCGATCGGAATGAACCTCACGGCGAGACACGGGTTGGAGAAGGGACAGAATGGGAGCTGTTCATCGGCTTGGATCCAGCACCCTCACAGGGCTGCTGACTGGTTTGCTGCTGGTCGTGGGCGCGTGCGCATCCGGCCAGTCAGGCGGCGCGAGCACGACAACGAACCGCACGCTGGTGGTCGACAAGTCGTTCGACCTGAAGACGGCCGACCCGCAGCGTGAGTTCGAGGTCTCGGGCGGCGTCGTGGCCAAGGGCCTGTACGACACGCTGCTCACCTTCAAGGGTCCCGACGTGACGACCCCGGTGCCGGCCGTGGCCAGCTCGTACACCGCCTCGTCGGACGCCACCACGTACACGTTCAAGCTGCGCAGCGACATCAAGTTCAGCGACGGCACACCGCTCACGTCGGCCGACGTGGCGTTCTCCTTCAACCGGCTGATCAACATCAAGGGCAACCCGTCCTTCCTGCTCGACGGCGTCACCGTGAGCGCACCCGACAGCTCGACCGTGGTCCTGAAGTCGAAGGAGCCGAACCCGGCGCTGCCCTTCATCATCCCCAACCCGGCCCTCGGCATCGTGAACTCGAAGGTGGTGAAGGCGCACGGCGGGACCGACCAGCCCGGCGCAGACAAGGCGGACACCGCCGAACAGTGGCTGGACAGCAACTCGGCGGGATCCGGACCCTACACGCTGAAGTCCTTCAGCACGACTTCGGAAGTGGTCATGACGGCGAACCCGAAGTGGTGGGGCCCGAAGCCCGCATTCCAGACGGTCGTCATGCGCAACGTCCAGGCGCCGACGCAGCTGGTCGACATCCAGAAGGGCAAGGACGAGATCTCGCTCGACCTGTCGCCGGACCAGGCCCACAGCCTGAGCGGCGGTCAGCTCAACGTGGCGTCGACGGCGTCGCCGAACGTGTTCTTCCTCTTCGCCAACAACAACCCGCAGATCTCGCCGATCACGCCGAACCAGCACTTCCAGAACGCGATCCGGTACGGGCTGGACTACGAGGGCTACAAGCAGATCGCGGGCTCCGGCGCCATCCAGGCCGCCGGCGTCATCCCCAGCATGTTCCTGGGCGCGCTGCCGTCGTCCGCCGACGTCAAGCAGGACCTGACCAAGGCGAAGCAGGAGCTGGCCGCCTCCGGCGTCAGCAATCCCACCCTCAACCTGGGCTTCCCCAGCGACTTCACGCTGAACGGCCTCTCCTTCGCCACGCTGGCCCAGAAGATCAAGTCCGACCTGGCCCAGGTCGGGATCACCGTCAACCTGACGGGCAGCCCGATCGCGACCTCGCTGCAGGAGTATCGCAACGGCACCGAGCAGCTGGGGCTGTGGGAGTGGGGCCCCGACTATCCGGACCCGAACGACTACCTGGTCTTCCTTCCCGGCCAGCTGGTCGGCAAGCGGGCCGGCTGGGCGGCCGGGGCCAACCCGACCCTGGAGTCGCTGGGCCAGAAGGCCGGCGCCACAGTGGACAACCAGCAGCGTGCCACGCAGTTCCAGCAGATCCAGACGCAGCTCAACCAGGTGGGGCCCTTCTTCCCGCTGCTGCAGCCGGGCCAGGTGGTCGTGTCCACCAGCAACCTGACCCAGACCGACTTCAACCCCACCTGGTGGCTTGACGTCAGCAAGGTCGGAACGAAGTAGCCTCCGAACCGGGGCGGG
This sequence comes from Candidatus Dormiibacterota bacterium, assembly GCA_035263645.1. GTDB lineage: Bacteria > Chloroflexota > Dormibacteria > Dormibacterales > Dormibacteraceae > CF-161. The sequence continues at coordinate 46,242 of DATFRD010000350.1, forward strand.
ACCGAGGCCAGGCATCGCGGTCCCGCCCTTCCTGAGGTTTCTGGCGCGGCGCCTGGCCGCGCTCGTGCTCCTGGGGGTGGGCATCACGTTCGTGGCCTTCGTGCTGACGAACGTGGTGCCCGGCGATCCGGCCGCAGCCAACCTGGGCCAGCGCGCGATCGCGGACCCGGCGGCCGTCACAGCCTTCCGTGCCAAGTACGGCCTGGACAGGCCGCTGCCCACGCAGTACTTGATCTACCTGGGTCACCTGGTGCAGGGCGACCTGGGCCAGTCGGAGCAGAGCCACCGGCCGGTGCGCGACGACCTGGCCGAGTTCATACCCGCCACCGCCGAGCTGGCCGTCACCTCGATGCTGATCGCGCTGGTGCTCGGGATGTCGCTCGGCATCCTGGCAGCCGTCCGGCGCAATCGCCTCACCGACCAGGTCCTGCGGGTGGTGTCGCTCGGCGGCATCTCGATGCCGACGTTCTGGCTGGCCCTGGTGGCGCTCTACCTGTTCTTCTTTCGCTTCGGCTGGCTGCCGGGAAGCGGACGGCTCGACCCCGACGTGCTGCCGCCGCCGCACGTGACCGGTCTCTTCACGGTCGACGCGCTGCTGGCGGGTGACGTCCCGACGTTCGTGAACGCGCTCCAGCACCTGGTCCTCCCGGCCTGTGTCCTGGCCGCCTACAACGTCGGCCTGCTGACCAGGTTCACGCGGGCCGCGGTCCTGGAGGTCATCAACAACGACTACGTCCGCGCCGCCCGTGCCAAGGGCCTGCCCGAGGCGACCGTGGTCCTCCGCCACGTGCTCAGGGCCGCCCTGCCGCCGATCGTCACGATCGCGGGCCTGGGCTTCGCGAACGTGATGACCGGGACCGTCCTGGTCGAGAGCATCTTCGCCTGGCCGGGCATCGGACAGTACGCGTTCCACAGCGCGACCACGCTCGACCTGCCCTCGATCATGGGCGTGAGCCTGTTCGTCGCCGTCGTCTACATCGCGGTCAACTTCGCGGTCGACGTGCTCTACGGCGCGATCGACCCCCGGATCCGGGCCACGCGGTGAGCGCAGCGGCCACCTCGCTGCTGGCGCGCCTGCGGGCCCGGAGCCCCGGCATGACGGCGCCGGCCTGGCGGCAGCCGCTCGCGCTGGTCGGCCTGACGATCGCGGTCGCCTGGACCCTGGTCGCCATCTTCGCGCCGCTGATCGCTCCCGAGAACCCGCTGGCGGAGAGCTCCGCCCTGTTCCAGCCCCCGTCGGCCCAGCACCTGCTCGGCACCGACGAGCTCGGGCGCGACCTGCTCAGCCGCGTGCTGTGGGGGGCCCGCCTCTCGCTCCCGCTCGCCCTCTTCCTGGTCTCGGTCGCGCTCACCATCGGCGGCACGCTGGGCGGCCTGGCGGGCTACTTCGGTGGCTGGGTCGAGGAGATCGTCATGCGGGCCGCGGACCTGGTCTTCGCCTTCCCGACCATCATCCTGGCCATGGCGGTGACAGCGGCGCTCGGCCCGGGCCTGCGCAACGCCGTGCTGGCCGTGGTGATCGTCTCCTGGCCGTCATACGCGCGGGTCGTGCGCGGGCTGGTGCTGCAGCTCACGAACTCCGATTTCGTTGCCGCCAGCCGGCTGCTCGGCGTGTCGGCTCGCCGCGCGCTCGTGCGCGAGGTCATGCCCAACGTCGCCGGACCGGTGCTGGTGCTGGCCACGCTCGACCTGGGAAACGCCGTGCTGCTGCTGGCCGGCCTCTCGTTCCTGGGCCTGGGCGCCCAGCCGCCGACCGCGGAGTGGGGATCGATGGTCAACACCGGGACGCAGTACTTCGAGCGCTGGTGGCTGGGAACCTTCCCCGGCCTGGCTATCCTCACCGTGGTGCTCGCGTTCAACTTCCTCGGCGATAGCCTGCGCGACGCGCTCGACCCGCAGAGCTCGTGGCGGGGCGAGGGCGGCGGCGCATGACGGTCGCCGTCAGCCCCCTGCTGCGTGTCGAGGCGCTGAGCGTCCGGCTGCCAACCCGCGGCGGCCTGGTCACGATCGTGGACGGCGTCGACTACCAGGTGGAGTCCGGCCAGGTCTTCGGTCTGGCAGGCGAGAGCGGCAGCGGCAAGACCGTGTCCGTGCTCGCCCTGCTCGGGCTGCTCCCGGCCGGAGCCGTGCTCGAGGGCCGGGCCGAGCTCCACCGCCAGGACCTGCTGGCGATGAGCCGCCGCGCCCTGCGCGAGGTCCGCGGCCGGCGGGTAGCGATGGTCTTCCAGGACCCCATGACGTCCCTCCACCCGATGATGACGATCGGACGCCAGCTGACCGAGCACGTCCGGTACCACCTCGGTCTCTCCAGTCGGGAGGCGCGCGAGCGCGCCGCGGATCTGCTCGGGCAGGTCCGCATCCCGGACCCTCGCGGAGCCCTGACAGCCTACCCGCACCAGTTCAGCGGCGGGATGCGCCAGCGCATCGCCATCGCGATCGCCCTGGCCTGCGAGCCCCAGCTGCTGATCGCGGACGAGCCGACAACCGCGCTGGACGTCACTGTGCAGGCCGGCATCCTGCGCCTGCTCGACCAGCTCCGGCGCCGGAGCGGCCTGGCCGTGATCCTGATCACGCACGACCTCGGCGTGCTGTCCGCAATCGCTGACTGCGTCACCGTGATGTACGCCGGACGCGTGGTCGAGTCGGGGCCGACCGCCGAGCTGATGCGGCGTCCGCGCCACCCGTACACGGCCGGGCTGCTGGCGGCGCTGCCGCACCCCGAAGCCGCCGAGGATACGCCCCTGACCGCCGTCCCAGGCTCGCCTCCGAGCCCGGCCGCCCGGCCGCTCGGCTGCGCGTTCCATCCGCGGTGCGCGTACGCGGTGGCAACCTGCCGGTCCGAGGTGCCGGCGCTGGTCGAGATCGAGGACGGCCGCCGGCTGGCCTGTCCCGTGGACCCCCTGCTGCCCCTCCCCCCTCGCGGGGGAGGTGGCCCGCCAGGGCCGGTGGGGGGGATCTGATCGCACCGGCCCCCTCCCCCAACCCCTCCCGCAAGGGGAGGGGGGCTGCGTCTTAGCGCCCGCCCCGGGTCAGCGGCGGAGGTGGGCCGTCAGCCTGGCGATGCCCTCGACCAGGTCGGCCTCCGAGCTGGCCAGGCTGATGCGGACGGCGTTGCTGGCGACGCGGCCGAACGCGGTGCCCGGGGCGACCGCCACCTTCTGCTCGCGCAGCAGGTCGAACGCAAGGGCGCGGGCGTCGGTGCCCGCCGAGCTGACGTCCGCCATGATGTAAAAGGCGCCCTGGGGACGGTTGATCAGCAGGCCGGCGCCCTCCAGGAGCTCCACGCAGACGTCCCGCCGGCGGCGGTACTCCTGCACCATCGTCCTGACCGGCTCGTCCGACCCGTCCAGCGCAGCCTCGGCCGCCCGCTGACAGATGGCCGGGACACAGGAGGAGTTCGACTCCAGGATCTTGGTCACGGTGTCCGAGATGGCGCGGTTGGCGACCACGTAGCCGACCCGCCAGCCCGTCATGGCATAGGTCTTCGAGAAGGTGTAGGCGGAGATGACCCGCCCGTCGGCGCAGAACGAGGCCGGGCTCACGTGCTCCCCCTCCATGACGATCTGGTCGTAGCACTCGTCGGAGAGAAGGTACAGGTTGTGGCGCTGCGCGACCTCGGTCAGGCGCTCCAGCAGCGCCCGTGGATACACCGCCCCGGTCGGGTTGCAGGGGTTGTTCACCACGATCAGCTTCGTCCGCGGCGTGACCAGCCGGTCGATCTGGTCCGGATCGGGCTGGAACCCGGTGGTAGGCGGGCACGCGTACGGCACCAGCCTGGCGCCGATCCAGCTCAGCATCAGCCGGTAGTTGGGCCAGGCGGGGTCGGGGACCAGCACGTCGTCGCCCGCCTCGAGGACCGCGGCGAACGCGGCGGCGATGCCGCCCACGCCCCCGATCGTGCAGTTGATCTCCTCGGTCGTGGCCGGGACCCCGTTGACCCGCGCGAGCTTGGCGACGAGCCGCTCGCGCAGCGATGGGGTGCCCGCCGTGGCGGTGTACCGGACCTTCCCGGATCGGGCCAGCTCGACCGCCGCCTCGACGATGTGGGACGGCGTCGGGAAGTCGGGCTCGCCCACTTCCAGGCGGATGCAGCCCGGCATGAGCGCAGCCTCCGAGACGACCTCGCGGATTCCCGAGTGGGCCGCCTCGGCGGGGCCGGCGGCGATCGGCGGCAGCGTGGAGCTCGCCATCTCGTAATGTGTATTGTATGTGCGGGTCATTGGCGAACGAGTGCTCGTTCGCAGCTCGGACAGGCTCGCTCAGAGGACCGGGGCGTCTAACGTCCCGTGAACCGCGGTGGCCGCTTCTCGAAGAACGCCCGCTGGCCCTCCTTGCTGTCGTCGCTCAGCGTGACGAGCGTGACCTGGCTCTGCAGGAACTCGAGCGCCGCCCTGAGCTCCATGTCCTGCTGGCGGTAGAAGGAATCCCGGCCCAGGCGCATGATGGCCGGCGACTTGACCGCCAGCTCGCCGGCCAGGCCGTACGTGACGCCGTCCAGGTCTGCTGGCGTGACGACGCGGTTGACCAGGCCCAGGTCGCGCAGCTGGCCGGCGGTCCATCGGCTGCCCAGCATGAGCATCTCGAGCACCGCCTTGCGGGGCAGGTTGCGGGCCAGGATCGCCTGGACCATCATCGGCCAGACGCCGACGTTGATCTCCGGAGTGCCGAAGGTCGCCGAGTCGACCGCCACCAGCAGGTCGCAGGCGCAGGCGAGCCCGAAGCCGCCGGCCAGCGCGTGTCCGTTGACGCGTCCGACGACCGGCTTGCCGAGATCCTCGAGCAGCAGGAAGAGCTCCACGTAGGCGTGCCTGTCGTGGTGCCGCTCGAGCTCCGACGCGTCGGCCTGGAAGGAGCCCAGGTCAGCGCCGGCGCAGAAGGCCATGTCGCCCGCGCCTGTCATCACTACCACGCGTGTCTTCTCGTCCTCGCGGCACCAGCGGAGCGCGGAGAGCAGGTCGCGCATCATCGTCGCAGTCAGCGTGTTCCGCCGCTCGGGCCGATCCAGCGTGATCGTGGCAATATGTTCGGCGACATGGCATCGCACCTCGTCCAGCGCCGGTGGTCGACTCATCATGTCCTCCCCTGTGCCGGGACACGTTTGACGGCGCGCTCCCGGCACTCGACAATCTCGACGTAAGTGGCAATCGCAAGGCGCCGTCGCAAGAGCCAGGAGACCACGGCCGAGGCCATCGAGCGCGAGGCCATCGAGCTCTTCTACAAACAGGGCTTCCGGGCCACCTCCCTGCGCCAGATCGCGGATCGGGTCGGCATCCAGGTCGGCAGCCTGTACAACCACATCTCGGCGAAGGGCGACCTGCTCTTCCGGATCATGGAGCAGGTCATGCTCGACCTCCTCGAAGAGCAGCGCGTGGTGGCCGGCATCGACGACGTGGTCGAGCGGATGCGGAGCCTCGTCTACCATCACGTGCGCTTCCACGGCGAGCGGGCCCAGGAGGTCTTCATCGGCAACAGCGAGCTGCGCAGCCTGGGCCGCGCCCAGCGGGGGCGCATCCTCTCACTTCGGAACGAGTACGAGAAGCTGTTCCAGAAGGAGCTGGAGGACGGGATGGCGCAGGGCAAGTTCCTGCCGGTGGACGTCAAGATCGTCAGCTACGGTCTCATCGCCATGGCGACCTGGGTCTCGTCCTGGTACTCGCCGCGGGGGCGACTCTCGCTGGCGGAGATCGCCGACATCTACGCCGGGCTCGCCCTGCGGGGCATCTGGAATCCCGTGGCCGGCTCGCTCGACGAGCACCTGGCGAAGTGTCGCGATGCCGCCGACCCGGCCGCGGCGCTGGCGGTGGCTCCGCACCCGGGTTGAGAGCGGCCCGGCGCGGAGCAGGGTCGCCGCGCCCATCACGAGAGCCGCACCATCCTCCCTGATTCCACGCGCCAGAGGCTGACGGGGGCCCCCTCCCGCTCGCCGCCGGGCAGGAACCGGATCCGGCCGCTGACTCCCACCACGTCGATCCCGACGACGGCGCTTCGCACCTCGTCCCGCGTCCGGGCGCCTGACTCGAGGGCCGCCGCGATCACGCGGACCGCGTCGTGGCACTCGACGCCATAGGAGGGCAGGCCGCCGAACGCGGCGCAGCGACCGGCCAGCGACCGCCCCTCCCCGGAGCTCGCGGCGTCGAAGCCCGCGTAGGTGTGCACGGAGCCCTCGGCCGCGGCTCCCGCAAGGTGAGGGAACGGGTTGGCCGGGCCGCCCTCGGCGGTCATGATGCGCGCCAGGTGGCCGGCCCGGCGCAGGGCGACCGTCAGCTTGCTGCCCTCGACCTCGGTCGCGCCCACGTAGACGAGGTCCGCGCCCGCGTTCCGCAGCAGCTCCACGACCCCCGCGAAGTCCTCCTGTCCGACGCGCACCGCGAGATGGGCGACCGGCTCGACGTCCAGCTCGCGCGCCCGGTCCGCGAACGCGGCGCCCAGCGGCTGGCCGTAGGCGGTGCCGTCGTGCACGACCGCCGGCCGGAAGGACCCCAGCTCGCCGACCGCGAACTCGGCCGCCACGGCAGCCTGGCGCTCGTTGTCTGCACAGAGCCTGAAGAAGGTTGGCCAGCCCCGCCGGCTGAGCGAGCTGTCGGTGGCCGACTGCGTGAGCTGCGTGAGACCGGCGCGATGGTAGAGCGGGCCCGCGGCCGCGCAGGCACCGCTGTTCTTGTGCCCCACGACGGCCACCACCCCGCTGTCCGCGACCAGCGTCTTCGCCGCCAGGACCGCCGAAGCGTCGTCGGCCCGGTCGTCGCACGCCACCAGCTCCAGGTCCAGCCGGGGCGGCGCCAGCTCACTGACCGCGAGACGCACGACCTCGCCCATCGGGACACCCACGATAGCCTGTGGCCCACTCAGCGGGGCCGCGTAGCCGATCCGCACAGCTGCAGGCATACGGACGTTCGTTTGCCACCCCTCGACAAAGCGCCGGTGAGTCTCATAGTGTACTCGCGGTGAGAGGCGACCAACTGCGCTCCAGGCTGGAGGTCGGGGCGCCCGTGCTGGGCACCTGGGCCCAGACCCCGAGCCCGGAGCTGATCGAGATCCTGGGCCTTGTGGGCTTCGACTTCGTGGTCCTGGACATGGAGCACGGGTACTTCGGCGCGGAGTCCCTGCCCAACCTGATCCGGGCCGCGGAGCTGAGCGGCACCGCCGCCCTGGTCAGGGTGCCGAGGGAAGCGCCCGAGCAGGTGTCCAAGGCCCTCGACCTCGGTGCGCCGGGCGTGGTGGTCCCCGGCATCGGCACGCGCGAGGAGGCCGCAAGCTTCGTCGCCAGGACGCGCTTCCCGCCCGCGGGCGGACGCGGGGCTTCCCTCTCCACGCGCGAGCTCCGCTACTCGGCCCGCCAGCTGCCCGAGCTGCTGGCCTCGGGGGTCCGGCCGCTGGTCGTCCTCCAGGTCGAGGCCGTCCTGGCCACGGCGAACCTGGACGATATCCTGCAGGTCGAGGGCCTCGATGTGCTCTTCATCGGCCCTTTCGACCTGGCCGCCTCGCTGGGACTGCCCGGCCAGCTCCAGCATCCCGACGTGCTGCGCGCGATCAGGAGCATCTGCGACCGGGCGCGCCAGCGCGGGGTCACGGTCGGGCTCTGGACGCGCGAGCCGGAGACGGTCGGGGGCTGGATCGAGACCGGCGTCCGCTTCGTCACGGTCTCCAACAACGAGCTGATCTTCTTCGAGGCGGCGCAGCGGCTGCGCCGCCGGCTGGGCCGCCAGGCCGCGCGCGCGATGCGGGCAGCCGCTACACGATCTGCAGCGGCCGGACGATGACGCGGGCGACCGCCTGTCCTCTGCCCGAGAGCTCGTAGGCCGCGTGCGCGCCAGCCCGCGACGTCGGCCAGGCCAGGGCCGCGTCGGGAGAGGCGAACCAGATCATGTCGACCGCGTCGCACGTCGCGGCCGGCCCGCGGCGCAGCGCGAAGAGCTGCTCGTGCCGGAGCGGCCCAGCGGCCGCGACAGCCTCTGCGTGGGGTCCCCTCAGACAGGCCTCGAACTGCTCGACGCCGGACATCGGATGGCTGCGGAGGAACGTCATCAGCTTCACCGCGCCCGACGGCGCCTCGCCGCCGGCACGCACCTCGCACGACCCGACCACGACGCCCGAGCGGCCGGGCTCCAGGAAGGCGGCCTCGTCGTCCTCCAGCTCGCGGTCGCGCTCCGGCGAGAACAGCGCCCGGTCCATCGCCGCCAGGTCGTCGAAGTCGAGCTCCGGCAGGCAGTCGAAGCCCGCATACGGC
>DATFRD010000351.1:0-9453 GCA_035263645.1 Candidatus Dormiibacterota bacterium
CGGTGCCGCTTCATGACCACGTCGACGCGGGCCAGCACCTGCCAGAACCGCTGCGCGTGGGCTGCCTCGTAGGTGCGGTGCGTCCGGTCCACCGGGAACGGGATCGGGTCGGGGACCTCCGAGGGCAGCTCGGAGATCGCGACGGACACGCCCAGGTCGCCCAGGGCTTCCATGACCGCCCGGTAGAAGTCGGCGACCGCGCCGCGAAGGGGGACGCGTGCCACTCCGCCGTCGCTGGCGCGGAGGACGAGCACGTGGTCGAAGAAGTCGAACTCGGCGTCGAAGGTCCCGGCCCGAAAGGGTAGGGGCGACGTGGTCAGGCCCCGCGCCGTCAGGTACAGCGGCACGTTCGCCCACTGCGGCTCGAACGGCGACAGCGCCAGCCGCAGCTTCCCGACGACCTGCGCGTACATGTGGAGCGTGTCCCGGGTCGGCCGCCACCACTCATAGGGCAGGTCCGGCCACTCGTCCCTCGCGGCATGCTCGCGGGCCGGCGTCACCGCCTTCGGCACTCCAGCTCGATCGCCGACTCCAGCTCGTCCTCGTGGAAGCCGCCCTCCAGCCGCCGGCCGTTCTGGAAGAACGTCGGCGTCCCCAGCACGCCGCTGTGCAGCCCGCTGACGGCATCCTGCCGGACACGCTCGGCCAGCGCCGGGTCGTGCAGGTCCCGTTCGTAGGCAGACATGTCGAGGCCGAGCGCCCGGGCGTGGGTGGCGAGCTCCTCGTCCGTGAGGACGTGCTCGTGGCCGAGCAGGTGCCGGTGCATCGGCCAGAACCGGTCCTGGACCGCCGCCGCCTCGGCGGCGATGGCTGCCCGCCAGGCGTGGGGATGCTGGCTGACCAGCGGGAAGTGCCGGAAGACGAAGAGGAGGCGGTCCCCGTACCTGGACAGGATCCGCTCGACGCCGGGAAGCGCCTGCACGCAGTAGGGGCACTCGTAGTCGCCGTATTCGACCAGCTGCACCGGGGCGTCGAGCGGCCCGAGGCGGTGGTCCGCCTCGCTCAGCGCTCGGGACAGGCCCAGGGGGCGCCCGTCGAGACCAGCCTGGGCGGTCAGGTCCTCCGACCGCAGCACGGTCTGTTCGTCCATAGGCGTACGCGAGAATACCGGACCGGCAGGGCCGCCGATCGGTCCCCGTGCAGCACCTCGGGGGGCCGGGCGACCATTGGACGGGATGCCGGTCGACAACACGATCTATGACCGGCCGGGAGACCTTTGGTGGCACGAGGACGGTCTGCTCGCCGCGATTCGCACCCTCCTCAACCCGGGCCGGATGGAGTACCTCCGTCAGGTCTTCGCCGGCGCGGGCATCGATCCAGCCACCACGACGGTGGTCGACATCGGCTGCGGCGGTGGCCTGCTGGCAGAGGAGCTGGCACGACTCGGCTGCCGCGTCACCGGCGTCGATCCCTCCGCGGCGTCGCTGGCCGTCGCCCGCGAGCATGCCACGAGCGGAGGTCTGGAGGTCGAGTACCTCCGGGGCACCGGGGAGGCGCTGCCCTTTGTGGACGCAGCCTTCGACATCGCCTGCTGCTGCGACGTCCTCGAGCACGTGCGCGACCTCGAGCGAGTCATCTCCGAGACCAGCCGTGTCCTCAAGCCAGGAGGCCTGTACCTGTACGACACCATCAATCGCACCATCCGGAGCCGCCTCGTCCTCATCGAGCTTCTCCAGGAGTGGTCGTGGACGAGGTTGATCCCGCCCAATCTCCACGACTGGCACCAGTTCATTCGACCCTCGGACCTTGTCTCCATCATGGCTCGCCACGGGCTGCGCAGCCTCGGGTACACGGGCCTGAGTCCCGGTGCCGGCCCGCTCGAGCTCCTGCGCCTGCTGCGCCTGCTGCGCCGGCGGAAGCAGGGCCGGCTGACCCAGGTCGAGCTCGGCCGGCAGGCGGCCATGAAGCTGAGCGCGGACACCTCGATCCTCTACATCGGCCACGCGGTCAGGACGCCGGCGCGGCCACCCGGGGCCCCGGGGCCGCGGACGCGGCCTCCGGGGGGCCGGGGAAGTCGCCGGTTGCGCCGACATGGCCTTTGGCTTACATAGGCACGGTGAAATCGGGGGAGGGGTCCAGCGGGGGCTGCGTCATGCGGCCACGCTCAGTTCTGTCGCGCCGGAACTGCACGCCAGACCAGCGTCCGCACGCCGTGCGATGACCGGACCGCTCGGGCTGCTGCTCGGCCAGGTTGGCCAGCAGCTCGGCGCCTGGGGAGAGTTCCGGCACCTGATCCCGCTCGGCGTGGCCGGGCTGGTCTCGTGGTCGGTCTGGCTGTTCCGGCGGACGCTGTCCGCCCTCTACCGTCCGCTGCCGCCGGGCTTCACGACGACCACCTCGGTCGTGGTCCCCGCCTACCGCGAGGACCCGGACATCCTCGACCGCTGCCTGTCCTCCTGGCTGGCCGAGGAACCGACCGAGGTGATCGTCGTACCCGACGTCGGCGACACGGAGGTGATCGCGCGGCTGCGGCGGCGCCACGAGCCCCGGCTGTTCATCCTGCCGATCGAGCACCAGGGCAAGCGCTCGGCGCTGGGGGCCGGCATCCGGGCCGCAACCTCGGAGATCGTCGTGCTGGCGGACTCCGACACGGAGTGGGAGCCGGGGCTCCTGGCCGCCATCCAGGCGCCGTTCGTGGACCCGACGGTCGGCGGCGTGGGCACCCGGCAGAACGCCTACCGGCCCGAGTCGAGCATGTGGCGGCGGGTCGCCGACTGGATGATCGACATCCGCTACCTCGACTACGTGCCGGCCCAGGGGCGGGCCGGCGCGGTGGCCTGCCTGTCCGGCCGGACGGCCGCGTACCGGCGCCAGCCGGTGCTGCGCGTCCTCAACCACCTGGAGCACGAGTTCTTCCTGGGGCGACTCTGCCTGTCCGGAGACGATGGACGGCTGACCTGGCTGATGCTGGCCTCCGGCTACCGGACGGTCCACCAGGACACGGCCCGCACCCTCTCGATGTTCCCCGACCGGCTCTACCCCTTCCTCAAGCAGCGGCTGCGCTGGAGCCGCAACTCCTACCGCTGCTATCTCACGGCCATCTGGAAGGGCTGGCTCTGGCGGCAGCCGCTGATCTGCCAGCTCTCCGTGCTGCAGGTGATGCTCACGCCGCTGACCATGGGCATCGCCCTGACCTATCTGGTGCGCTGGTTCCTCCACCCCCAGCAGTACGTGGCCACGATCGCCATCGGCTGGCTGCTGGCAGGTCGCGCGATCCGGGGGATGTCGCACCTGCGCCGGCGCCCGGGCGACTTCGTCGTCCTCCCGCTGGTGGCGTTCATGACGGTGTTCGTCGCGCTGCCGGTCAAGCTGTACGCCTTCGTCACCATGAACCGCCAGGCCTGGCTGACCCGCCACGATGAGCTGATCGGCGGCGAGGCGCAGGGGGCGGCGACCCTGCGAGGAGGTGTCAGCCGTGGGTAGACGTCGCGGTGGCAGGCTCGCGGCCGCCGGCGCACTCCTCCTCTTCGGCGGCGCGGCGTCGCTGCCCCTGCTCGCTCCCGGACAGCTCGTCCCGCCCTGGGTGGAGGCAGCCCGGCGGACCTCGCCGGTCCCGCTGGCCTCGGCCCCCGCGGCCCTGCCGGCGGTGAAGCTGTCGGCGGTGGCCCAGCCCGTGCGCCCCCAGGACAGCCCGGCGGCCACCCCGTCCGGCGACTCCACGCACCTGGCGGCGCTCGTGGCGGCCGAGGACCTGCGCCTGCGCACGCTGCTCCACCACGCCAACCGGTTGACCGCGCCGCTGGTGATCCCGGTCCGGGGCGGCCTGCCGACCCTCGTCCTGCCCGGCCGCCCGGGCCCGTACGGCATCGCCGACCTGACGAGCACCGGCGCGGCGATCCCGCTCGGCCAGGGCGGCGGCTACCTGCTGGTCGACAGCGTGCTGCTGACGCAGGGGGCCGTGCTGCAGCTCGGCGGCCCCGGCCTGCGCACGCTGCTGATGGATTCCTCGACGGCCGGCTTCACCTCGATCGTCGTCTGGGGCGGCACGCTGACCCTCGCCGGCGCGAGCGGGCAGGCACCCCTCGCGATCACGGGCTGGGATCGCGCGGCGAACCAGCCCGCCGTCAACCACGGCTACGGGCGGCCGTACATCCGCGCGGTCGGCGCGCGCATGGAGCTGCGCAACGTCCGTGCCGCGTCGCTGGGCTTCTGGAGCGGGCGCACCGGGGGCGTCGCGTGGACGGGCATCAGCAGCGCTTCCTCGACGGGAGGTGCCTGGTCCTCGACCTTCACCAGCGGCACCTACGGCGCCTTCGTGTCCCGGGGCGCCGGGGTGACGTTCAGCGACGACCTCTTCGAGGCGAACGAGCTGGACGGGCTCCGGCTCCACCGCGGAGCCGCCGGCTCGACGGTGACCGCCAGCGCCGCGGCGCGCAACGGCGCGAACGGCTTCGTGGTCAGCCGCGGGGCGACCGGCGACGCGCTGCACGGCGACCTCGCCGTCAACAACCGGGGCAACGGCTTCTTCCTGAACGGCCAGGCGCTGGTCAACGGCGCCTCGCCGTCGGGTGGCCAGGTGGCAGCCGCGACCGGCCTGGAGCTGACCGGCAGCGACGCGGAGGCCAACGGGCGGACCGGGATCCTGGTCGAGGGCGGCGCCGGCACCGTGCTGCAGGGCAACACTGTCTGCGCCTCGATCACCGGCATCGCGGTGCGGGCGGGCGCGACCGGCGTGCTGGTGGACGGCAACGAGGTGCGCTGCGGCGGCCGGCTGGCGCTGTCGATCGGCCCGTCCGTGACCGGCACGACCGTGGCCGGGAACACGCTCAGCAACGCGCGGATCGGCCTGCTCGTCCGCAACTCGCCCGGCGTCCGCATCCTGGACAACCGGATCACCGGGATGAGCGTCTTCGCCATCTCGGTGCGCGGCGCGTCGCCGGGCGTCGTCGGCAGTGGCAACGTGGTCTCCGGCCGCGGCTTCCAGCCGATCGACGTCCGGGGAGGCGCTCCCGCGCCACTGATCGAGCAGACCGACGTGCGCGGGTGGCAGCACCGCTCGGAGCTGACCCCGCTCGGCTACCTGCGCTACCACCCCATCCTCGCCACCTGGCTGGGGATCCTCGGGCTCGTCGCCCTCTGCGCGTCCCTGATCCGCCTCCGACGCCGCCCGAAGCGTCCGTACCACCACGAGCTTCCGTGGCAGCCGACCGCGTCGCCCGAGCAGCTGCCGGAGACGGGGTTCGCGACGGGCGCAGCCTGGGTCGAGCCGGTGGCCGCAGCGGTGGCCAGGGCGAAGGCGTGATGCGGCTCATCCTCTGCGCGGCGGGCGTGACCCTGCTGACGGCGGCCTGCCTCGGCTCCGGCTCGTCGCAGCCTCGGGCGAAGGCGGCCGGCCGGTCGCAGGCGTCCGTCCCCTCGCCCTCGGCTTCCACGTCCGGGCTCACGGCGGTGTCGGGCTGTCCGGGCGGACGAACGATCACCAGCGGCACGCAGCTGCAGGCGGCCCTGAAGGCCGCGGCGCCCGGAGACGTGCTCCTGCTGGCCCCCGGCACGTACGCCGGCCACTTCGTGGCGACGGCGTCCGGCACGGCGACCGCCCCGATCACGCTGTGCGGGTCTCGCGACGCGATCATCGACGGGGGCAGCATCAAGACCGGCTACGGCTTCCACCTGGACGGGGCGCTCTGGTGGCGGCTGGTCGGCTTTACCGTGCAGGGGGGTCAGAAGGGCGTCGTGACGGACCACGCCGACCACGACCTGATCTCCGGGCTGTTCGTGCACGGCGTCGGCGACGAGGGGATCCACCTGCGCTCTTTCAGCAGCGATGACGTCGTCGAGGACGTGGTCGTGCGAGACACCGGCCTGCTGCACGCCAGGTTCGGCGAGGGCATCTACGTCGGCAGCGCTCGCGCCAACTGGTGCCAGTACAGCGGCTGCGGCCCGGACACCAGCGATCGTGACGTGATCCGCGGCAGCGACATCGCGCAGACCACGGCGGAGAACATCGACATCAAGGAGGGCACGACCGGCGGGACGATCGAGGGCAACCGGCTGTCGGGGGCGGGGATGGTACCTGCCGCGGCGACCGCGTGGGTGAACGTCAAGGGCAATGAGTGGACGGTGACGGGCAACGTCGGTCAGCAGAGCGTGCGCGACGGGTTCCAGGTCCACGAGATCCTCTCGGGATGGGGTGAGCGCAACGTGTTCGGCGGCAACACGGCAGCTGTGGACGGCCCCGGCTACGGCTTCTATGTGCAGCACGCCTCGCTGGCCACGCGCCTCGGCTGCGACAACGCCGCCTCGGGCGCCGGCTCCGGCCTGTCCAACATCCGCTGCACGTGAACCGCGGCGGCCTGACCGTCCTGGCAGCCATCCTGGCAGCGCTGACGGTCAGCTGCGCTCCCACCGAGAGCGGGGACCCGTCGGCCCCGTACTTCCCCACCAGCCGGCCCACCGCGCCCGCCACGCCGGTCGTCGACCCCGCCGCCACCCTGCCCGCCGCGGCGGGGGTGGCGCCGCGCGGTCCAGTGGCGAGGCCGAATCCCACGCTGACGCCGGGCGTGGTGGCGGTGCGCGACGTCACGGCGATCTGTCAGCAGCCGAAGCGCACGCGCGCCGCCATCCCCTTCGCGCAGCAGCAGGCGATCTTCAACGAGTACGGGATCTCCGCGCAGGACAGTCACAAGTACGGCCTCGACTACCTGGTCCCGCTGCAGCTCGGGGGCGCGACAGTGAACGCGAACCTGTGGCCCGCGGCCATGCGAGGCATCGGCTTCCACGAGAAGCAGCAGCTCAACGCTCGCCTGCGCATCCTGGTCTGCCGCGGAGAGATGCCCCTCGCCCAGGCGCAGCAGGGCATCGCCGCGGACTGGTACGTGCTGTGGCTGCGGTACGGTTCCTGAGTCGGGATGACCCTCCGTTGTGTGAAGGGGGTGCCAGCATCACCCCGACGGCGGATGCGAGCACGAGCCCGTCGACAGCCGCTCGCGCGGCCTGATCCTGGCTAGTTATTAGAGTCTTAATCGTGACTTATCGGTGTCCTCGGGCCGATGGGAACGACTCCGGCGCGTGCTAGCTTGGTCGCCGGACGCCACGTCCAAGGGGGGAGGGGACTTCATCTGGCGGCTAGCCGCCGGCCCACCTGCGGTGATCGGCGCCCAGATCTCGAAAGAGGGAGGAGGCAGCAGTCGCCCATGGCAGTCGAGGACTTTCTTCGCACGGCCGTCAGTCGTCGCACGGCGCTGAAGGCCGGCGCGGCGACGTTCCTGGGGTCTCAGCTGGCCCTGATGGAGGGCCTGGCGGTAGCACCCATGCGCCCGGCCCTGGCGGCCGACACCCGACCGTCCGACATCCAGTTCGACATCGGCAGGTTCGTCCATCCGGCGCAGACGTTCAACGACGGGGCCGGCGACGTCGTGGCAGATTTCGGCGTGACCTTCGCGCTGCTCATACCGGCGAAGCTCGGCCGGCGCCCGCGGGAGTCGGACCAGCGCCTGCTGTCACGGGCGCTCGACACCATCGAGGACCACTTCCCGATGAGCCCGGCCGGCATCTTCGTCCACGTCCACTGGGGCCTGCCATACTTCAACCGGCTGCCGCAGCGGATTGTGCGCGCGCACATGCCGCGGCTGCTGTCGGACAGGACCCGGTCCGTCCTCGAGGAGTCGCCGAAGTTCCCGACCGACGTCGCCGCTGAGAACCCGACCATCCAGAAGGATCGCTTCAACGTTCCCGTGGTCATCGAGAGAAACGACGTCCTCTTCCATCTGAAGAGCGACTCGGTCCGCAACACCGCCGACGTGCTGGCCTGGCTCTCGGGCAGCAACCACCTGAACGGTCGCCGCGTGGAGTCGCCCGACTTCGACGGGCTGTTCCACTTCCAGAGGGCCCGCCTGCAGTTCGTGCAGCCGGGAATGCCGCGCAAGGTGGCTGACGCGGCCGCGGCGGCCAACCCCGCCCTCTACGAGTACCACACGCGGATCAACCCCGACTCCTCGATGACGATGGGCTTCGTGGACCAGCAGGTCGACTCCACGGCCCCCACGGCGCAGGTCGTCACCTTCGTGGGCAGCTCGCACGCCAGGCTGACCACGGCGGACCACGGCGACTACTTCGACAACGGCTCCATCTGCCACTTCTCGCACGACATCGAAGACCTCTTCCAGTTCTACGCGCTGCCGCACCAGGACCCGAGGCACCCGGACGGCGAGCCGTTCACCGAGCGCCTGCAGTACATGTTCCGCTCCAACGAGCTCGGCACCACCAACGGCATCGCGACCGCTGGCAACGCCGACCAGTTCAAGAACGGCGGCGGCGCCGCCTTCGTGAACAACCGGTTCCAGGGCGCGGACGCGGCGGCGCGCGGCGCGGCCGACGCGGGCGGGACCTTCGCGCCGGGCAACCAGACCCTGGACGCCACGTTCACGGGCAAGCCCCGGATCGGGCACGAGGTCGCCCTGCAGCGCTCGTCGCGGGCAGCAGACGGCACGCCGCTGCACATCCGCAACGACGGTCCCGGCTTCGACAGCATGGACGTGCCGTCCTTCCAGGACTTCCCCGGCGGGACCACGTTCCCGGCCGGCACCAACCAGTTCAAGCTGCAGTTCCTCGCGTTCGTCCCGACGTCTGAGTTCTTCCGCGCGATGCGCGTCAACGCTGCCGCCCAGGACCTGCAGGCCCAGGACCACGTCGATCCCGATGACAACGGCGTGGAGCGCTTCATCACCGCCACCCGGCGCCAGAACTTCCTGACGCCGCCGCGGCGGCACCGCTCGTTCCCGCTGATCGAGAAGACCTAGTCACAGCCCCAGGCGGAGGCTGCCTCGAGAATCGAGCGCGGCCTCCGCCGACACAGCCTGGCGCCGGCGGGGTCAGGTGCGAAGAGGGTCAGCGATTCCCGGACGGTTCGTCTATGCCGGCCTGCCGGTGGCCTGCCGCCAGGGAACCCGCCGGCCCGGTCCAGCCCGGCGGGACCGGCGCCGGCAGCTCCAGAACGAACCGGCTGCCCTGGCCCGGGCTGCTCCAGTCCAGCCGCAGCGACCCACCCATGTCCTCCGCCAGACGGCGGCCCAGGTACAGGCCGAGGCCCGTGCCGGCCGGGAAGCCGAGCTGGGCGTGCTCGACCCGCTCGAGCCGCTCGAAGATGCGCTCCTGGTCCTCCGGCCGCAGCCCGACGCCGTGGTCCTCAACCGCCACCCGGACCCGGCCGTCCGGCGTGCTGGTCGCGGAGAGGCGCAGCTGCGGCCTTCCCTTCGAGTAGGTGATGCCGTTGACCAGCAGGTTGTCCAGGATCCGGCCCAGGTAGTCGGGGTCGGCCCGGACCGGCAGCGGGCCGGCAGGCAGGTCGACGTCGACCCGGGCGCTGTGCAGCTCCACCGACGGCCGCAGACGCGCGACGGCCTCCGTCACGACCATCCGCAGGTCGAGCTCCCGCCGGCGCGGCCGCAAGCGGCCGGCCTCCAGTCGAGAGGCCATCAGGAGCCCCTCCACCAGGTGTGTCAGCTCGTCGGACTT
>DATFRD010000352.1:0-4188 GCA_035263645.1 Candidatus Dormiibacterota bacterium
CTGCAGCTCGCGCTGTACCGGCTGGGCGGCCTGGCCATCCTCGATTCCATCCAGCGGGTGGCGTTCGAGACCGGAACGACCCGGCCTCGCGTCTCCGGCGCCACCAGGGCGGCGCTCGTCCTCCGGGCCGCCGCCCTGGTCACGGGAGGTGGACATGTCCGAAGCCCGCGACCGGCTTGACGCCCCGGCCTCCGGCGCCGGGCTCGACCTGCGCGAGGCGGAGCGCTACTGCCGGCGGATGGCCCGGCGGGAGGCCAGGAACTTCTACTGGGGCTTCGTCTCGCTGCCGGCGGAGCAGCGCACCGCCATCTACGCCCTGTACGACTTCGCGCGCCAGGTCGACGACGTCGCGGACTCAGCAGGCCCCGGCCGCGGCGATGGCGCCGGAGCCGGCCTGAAGGCGGCCCTGGGGCGGCACCGGGCCCGCGCCCGCGAGGCTGCCGCGGGCCGGTGGTCGGACCCGGTCACGATGGTCCTGGCCGGCGCCATGCGCCGCTACGCCATCCCCGAGTCGGAGCTCCAGGCGCTGATCGACGGCGTCGAGATGGACCTCACGCGGAGCCGCTACGCGACCTGGCAGGAGCTCGAGGCCTACTGCCGGCTGGTCGCCTCCACTATCGGGCGCATGTGCGTGCGCATCTTCGGGTTCGACGACGACGCGGCGCTGGAGCGGGCCGACGAGCTGGGCATCGCGCTGCAGCTCACCAACATCCTGCGCGACGTCAGGGAGGACGGCCGGATGGGCCGGATCTACCTGCCCCGCGAGGACCTGGAGCGGTTCGACGTCGCCGAGCAGGGGCTGCTCGGCGCCGAGCCGGGACCCGGCTGGGAGGCGTTGATCGAGTTCGAGGTGGGCCGGGCTGGCCGGTACTTCGCCAGCGGCCTCGGAGTCTGCCAGCTGATCCCCCATCGGTCGGCCGCCTGCGTCAGGACGATGGCCGGCATCTACCGCCGCATCCTGGGGATGGTCGAGCGCGACCCGCGCCTGCCGCTCGAGCGCCGGGCGTCGCTGTCCCCGGCCGCCAAGCTGGCCGTCATGGCGCGGTCGTGGGCGCGGATATGAGCAGCAGCGGGCACGCAAAGCCGAGGGGTGGTGAGGTGACGTTCGCGGGGCGGAGGCCCCGGGTGGGCGTCGTCGGAGCCGGGCTGGCCGGGCTCGCTGCCGTGGTCGAGCTGGCGGACGCCGGGCTCGCCGTCGAGGTGCTCGAGCGGAGCCGACTGCTCGGCGGCCGGGCCACCTCCTTCGTGGTCGACGGCCGCGAGGTGGACAACGGCCAGCATGTGTTCCTGGGCTGCTGCACCGAGTTCCTGGACCTCGCGGTCCGTCTCGGCCTGGGCGGCCGGCTGCACCTGCAGGAGCGGTTCGACATGCGGGTCTTCCCGCCCGGCCGCCGGCCCGCACGGCTGCGGGCAGCCGCGCTGCCGGCCCCGTGGCACCTGGCCGTGGGCTTCCTGGGCTACGGCGAGCTGGGCTGGGCCGACCGGGCGCGGGTGGCGCGGGCGCTGCTGGCCGTGGCGGGGCGCCGCGACGACGAGCAGCCGTTCGCCGACTGGCTGCGCCGGCGCGGCCAGTCGGAGGCCGCCCGGCGGGCCTTCTGGGAGCCGATCTTCGTGCCGGCGCTGAACGCGCCCCTGGACCAGGTGAGCGTCGCGGAGGTGGCCTTCGTGGTCGCGACGGCGTTCTTCTCGGCCAGGGGCGCCGCCCGCTTCGGGTACCTCACCGTGCCGCTGGCGCGCCTGGCCGAGGCCGCCGCCGCCAGGGCCGGCGCCGTCCGCACGCGGACGCTCGCGACCGGCCTCGACCGCTCGCCGGCGGGGACGGTCCGCGGGGTGACGACGGCCGACGGCGAGCGGCTCGCGTTCGACGGCGTCGTGCTGGCCGTGCCGCCCGACCGGCTGGCGCGGCTGCTCGGGGATCCCGCCGAGTTCGGGCTGGCGCCGCTGGACGGGTTTCGCAGCCGCCCGATCGTCGACGTCCACGTCTGGCACGACCGGGGGCCGCTCGGCTTCGACTTCGCGGGCCTGCTGGCCTCGCCCGTGCAGTGGGTGTTCGAGAAGGCGCCTGGCTACCTGTGCTGCAGCCTCAGCGACGCCGGCGATATCGCCGCCCGGCCCGAGGCCGACCTGGTGGCGCTGGCCTGGTCCGAGCTGCGGGCCCGCCTGCCGGCGCTCGAGGGTGCGGACCTGCTCCATGGGGCGGCCACGCGCAGCCTCGACGCCACGTACGCCGCCCCGCCCGGAGCGCGCCGGCCGGGGCCGGCCACCAGCGCGCCCAACCTGGCGGTCGCCGGCTCCTGGACCGACACCGGCTGGCCGGACACGATGGAGTCGGCGGTCCGCAGCGGCCGCGCCGCGGCGCGCCACCTGCTGCGGGGCCTGGGCGCATTGTCGGCCCCCCTCCCCCTGCGGGAGGGGTTGGGGGCGGGTACCCATGCCTGACGCGCTGGACGCCGCGGTCGACTGGCTCTGGCGGCGGCAGGACGCCGCCGGCTGGTGGACCGGCGAGCTGGAGACCAACGCGACCATGACGGCAGAGCACGTCCTGCTGCTGCGCTTCCTGGACCTGCCGCTGGACCGCGTCCGGGCCGGCGCGGTCCGCCACGTCCTGGGCTGTCAGCGCGGGGACGGCTCGTGGGCCCTCTACCACGACGGCCCTGCCGACCTCAGCACCACGATCGAGGCGTACGCCGCGCTCAAGGTGCTGGGCGTCGATCCTGCCAGCGAGCCGATGACGCGCGCGCTGCGGGTCGTCAGGGAGATGGGCGGCGTCGCCCGCGCCCGGGTCTTCACCAAGATCTGGCTGGCGCTCTTCGGCCAGTACCCGTGGGCAGGCGTGCCGAGCATGCCGCCCGAGCTGGTCCACGTCCCACCCCCGGTGCCGCTCAACCTCTACGACTTCGCCTGCTGGGCGCGGGGCACGATCGCGCCGCTGCTCATCGTGATCTCGCGCCGGCCGGTGCGGCCGCTCGGCGTCGACCTGTCCGAGCTGGTGGCGCCGGGCACCGAGCACCTCCTGACGCGGGTGCCCGGGTCCGGCGTCTTCTCCTGGCTGGACCGCGTCCAGAAGCTCTACGAGCGACTGCCCCGCCAGCCGGGCCGGGCGCGCGCCCGCCGCCGCCTGGTCGACTGGATCGTCAAGCGGCAGGAGGCCGACGGCGGCTGGGGCGGCATCCAGCCGCCCTGGGTCTACTCGCTCATTGCGCTGAGCCTGGAGGGCATGGGCCCCGACCACCCGGTGATGCGCGGAGGCGTCGAGGGCCTGGGCGGCTTCGCCGTGGAGGACGAGGCCGGCTGGCGCTTCCAGGCCTGCATGTCGCCGGTCTGGGACACCGCGTGGACGGTCCTGGCGCTGCGCCGGGCCGGCGTTCCTCGCGAGGACCCGCGCCTGGAGCGGGCCGTCGCCTGGCTGCTGGACGAGCAGATCGCGGCCGGCGGCGACTGGCAGGTCCGGTGCCCCGGGGTGGAGTGCGGCGGCTGGGCGTTCGAGTTCCAGAACGACACCTACCCGGACATCGACGACACCGCGATCGTGGTGCTGGCGCTGCTGGATGCCGCGCGGCCTGGCGTGGCGGACGAGGCGGTGGCGCGGGCGGTCCGCTGGGTCGTAGCCATGCGTTCGCGCAACGGGGCGTGGGCTGCGTTCGACCGCGACAACACCCGCCAGCTCGTGTACCGGCTGCCGTTCGCGGACTTCGGCGCGATGCTCGACCCGCCCAGCGAGGACGTCACGGCGCACGTCCTGGAGATGCTGGCGGGGGTCGGCTGGGACGCGCGCGAGCCCACGGTGGCCCGCGGCCTGGAGTACCTGCGGCAGACCCAGCGCGCGGGCGGGTCGTGGTTCGGCCGCTGGGGCGTCAACCACGTCTATGGGACCTGGTGTGTCGTCTCGGCTCTGACCGCCCTGCGCACCGAGGGCGACCGCGTGGGGCGGGCGGCCGCCTGGCTCCGGTCCGTCCAGAACGACGACGGCGGCTGGGGTGAGAGCTGTCACTCCTACGTCGACGAGTCGTTCGCGGGGGTCGGCCGCAGCACGCCGTCGCAGACGGCCTGGGGCGTGCTCTCGCTGCAGGGCGCCGGCCTGGGCGGCGACCCCGCCTGCCGGGCCGGGCTTGACTTTCTGCGCGACCGGCAGGACGACGGCACGTGGGAGGAGCCGGAGTTCACCGGAACCGGCTTCCCACGTGACTT
>DATFRD010000353.1:0-14234 GCA_035263645.1 Candidatus Dormiibacterota bacterium
TCGCGACCTGCTCCTTCGCCCGCGCACGGTGGACTGAGCGCTCGTGGTCTCCACGGTGGCGCGGCACCGCCGGCTGAAGGTGCGGGCTGGCACGCTCGGCTGGTTCCTGTGCTGGGCGGTCGTGTTCGCGGACATCGGCACGTCCATCTACTACGTGCCGGGCATCCTGTACGGCCCCTACGGCACGCGCTCGGGCATCTTCGTGCTGATGACGCTGGTGGCGTTCGTGCTGCTGAGCGTCAAGTACACCGAGGTGACCTGGCGGTTCCCCGAGGGCGGCGGGGTGGTCAACGTCAGCGCCCGAGCGCTGCACCCGTTCGTCGGCCTGCTCGGCGGCTTCTTCATCCTGGTCGACTACTACCTGACCGCGGCCATCAGCGCGCTGTCAGGCCTGATCTACCTCAGCGTCGTGGCGCCGCCGCTGGCGCCCTCGGTGCTGGAGCTCGCCGTGGTGGCACTGGTCGGCCTCGCCGTGCTCAACCTGCTCGGCATCCGGGACAGCGCGCGCGTCACCGCCATCGTGGCCTGCCTGGCCGCGGCCGGCCAGCTGCTCGTCGTGGCGGCCACTGCCCTGTTCCTCGGGCCGTCCGGGATCGTCCACAGCTTCCAGGCGCTGGGCCGGGGACCGCACCTCACGGGGCTCCTCGCGCTGCAGGGATTCGCGGGCGCTTTCCTGGCCTTCTCGGGCCTGGAGACCATCGCCCAGCTCGCGCCCGGCATGCGTGAACCCCGCCGCCGCATCGCCGCCCAGGCGATGGGTGTCGTGGTGATGACCATGGCCATCACCAGCCCGCTTCTCACGATCTGGTCGACGGCGCTGCTCGACGGCCGGGCCGACCCCAACCAGTTCATATCGCTCCTGGGCGCGCACGTCGCCGGCCAGATGGTCGGCGCCTATGTCGCCGTCACGGGGGCGCTGCTGCTGGTCTTCGCCAGCAACACCGCCGTGATCGGGGCCTATCACGTGTTCCTGGCCCTCTCCCGCATGGGCTTCCTGCCCCGCTCGCTGCAGCGCCGGAACCAGTGGCGCCGCACCCCTCACTGGGCGATCCTGCTGGCCATAGCGGTGCCCGTGGCCGTGCTGGTAGTCACCCGAGGGGACGTCACCCTGCTGGGCGACCTGTATGCGTTCGGCCTGCTCGGCGCCTTCATCCTGACCTGCCTGTCGCTCGACGTGATCCGGCTGCACGAGTGGACCGGCGGCTGGACCGCTGGTCGCATGCTCGCCTTCAGCCTCGGGGTCGTTACGACGGTCCTGGTGACCGTCGCCTGGGTGACGAACCTGATCAACAAGCCGCTGGCGACCGCGTTCGGCGGCGGCCTGACCGTCGTCGGGCTGGTGGTCGGCCTGACCACCTATGCACGCCGGCGGCCGGTGGTCTTCCCGTTCATGCACCGGCCCAACGTCCCGGTCACCCCGATCTCGATGGCCAGGCGCATGCGCCCGGCGAGGGTGCTGGCGGTGCTGCCGGACGAC
This sequence comes from Candidatus Dormiibacterota bacterium, assembly GCA_035263645.1. Lineage (GTDB taxonomy): Bacteria > Chloroflexota > Dormibacteria > Dormibacterales > Dormibacteraceae > CF-161. The sequence continues at coordinate 1,478 of DATFRD010000353.1, forward strand.
CTGCGGTCGGCGGAAGCGGTGGTGACGACGGCGCTGCAGACCTGCGGCGACGACCCCGTTGTCTTCCTCTACCGCGGGGCGCCGCCCCCGGCGCGGACGCCGGAGCTGATGGAGGTGGCCGATCCGTTCCTCTCGGACCGGCGAGCCCAGTCGGCGTTCGCGCAGGCGGAGCGCGCCGCGCGCCGCTCGGTCCGGGACCGGCAGTACGTCTACGTGCCCGGCAACCTCTCCCGCGAGGTCGTGGGCGACGTGTGGAAGGCGGTGCATCCCCGGGACACGGTGCTGGCCGAGGGCGACCAGGACGTCCTGCCGCCGGTGGCGCTGGACCGGGTGCGCCGGCGGCACGTGGACGGCCTGCCCGTCCTGCACCTGGTCAGCGGCCGGCGGCCGGCGGGCGTGGCCGGCGCGTCGGAGCGCTGAGGCCCGCCCAGGGCCTGCCCTCGGCCGCCCGCTGCCTTCGAGGGCCGCCGCGAGGGCCGCCGCGTCGCCATCTAAGCTCTTGCTCGCCATGGTGCTGTCGCGCGGGTGGATCTGGGCCGGACGGGCGCTGCTCGTCTGCCTGGCGCTCATCGCGGTAATGTTCCTGCCCGAGCTCCTGGCCAGTTCCTGGTCGGCGGCCGCCCGAGGAGGGGTGATCGCCGCCGTGGCCGCGTTCCTGGCCGTCTGGGCGTGGTTCTGGACCCGCGGGGTGTCGTCTCCCCGTCCGCTCGTCGCCGGGGCGTCCATCGCAGTCGTGACCGCTCTTGCCGCCCCGCTCACGCTCGTCAGCCCGTCCGGCCGGGACGCCATGTTCTACGCTGCGCTCGCGGCGGGAGCCGGGCTGCCGGCTCGGCGTGCGGCGCCGGCGGCGGTCGCCGTCGCGGTCCTGGCCGGCGTCCTCCAGGTCGCCCACGGGTCCGGCGTGCCGGTCGTGCTGTTCGCGGTCGTGAACGACCTGGTCATCGGCGTGGCCGCGATCGGCGGGCGGCTGCTGCTCCTGACCAACCGGGAGCTGCTGCGAGCGCGGGCGGGGGTCGCGCTGCTGGCCACGCACGAGGAGAGGCTCAGGCTGGCGCGCGACCTCCACGACCTGATCGGCCGGAACCTGACGGTGGCCATCCTGAAGACCGAGCTCGTGCTGGCCTCGCTGCCGGCCGAGACCGACCCGGCGCTGAAGGGCGACCTGGAGGACGCCACCGCGGCCACCAGGCGCGCGCTCGACGACGTCCGCTCGGTCGTCGCCGGCTACCGCCAGCCGAGCCTCGAGGGTGAGCTGGCCAGTGCCGGGGAGGCGCTCCGCGCTGCCGGCATCCGCCTGGTCGTCGAGAACCGGCTGGGGGCAATGGCGCAGGCCCCGGCCGGCGTGCTCGCGTGGGCCGTTCGCGAGGCGACGACCAACGTGCTGAGGCACAGCCGCGCGACCACCTTCTCGATCACCCTGCGCCGCGAGGGCGGTCGAGCCGTGCTGCACGTCGAGGACGATGGAGTGGGCGGCACGGCCGGCACGGCGGGCAGCGGGCTCCGGGGCATCGCCGAGCGTGCGGCGGCCCTGGGGGGGTCCCTGCAGACGTCGACCGGGAACCCCCGCGGCTTCGCCCTGACGGTCTCGGTGCCGGCGGCCGAGCCGTGATCCGGGTGCCGGCGTCGCCGAGCAGAGGGGCTGGCTGCAGGAGCGCGGGCGCGCCCGTCCGGCGCCTGTCCGACCGATCGACTAGGCTCGAATTGGTGCGCTACCACGAATCAGTCGTCGACCTGATCGGCGACACGCCGCTGGTCAGGCTGCGCAGGGTGACGGAGGGCATCCGCGCCACCGTCCTGGCCAAGGTCGAGTACTTCAACCCGGGCGGGAGCGTCAAGGACCGGATCGCCGTCCGGATGGTCGAGGCGGCCGAGCAGGCCGGGCTCCTCCGGCCCGGCGGCACGATCGTGGAGCCGACCAGCGGCAACACCGGCATCGGCCTCGCCCTGGTGGCGCAGACGCGCGGGTACCGGTGCATCTTCGTCTGCCCGGACAAGGTCAGCCCCGACAAGATCGACGTGCTGAAGGCCTACGGGGCCGAGGTCGTCGTCTGCCCCACGGCGGTGGCGCCGGAGGACCCCAGGTCGTACTACCGGGTGTCTGACCGGCTGGCGGCCGAGACTCCCGGTGGCTGGAAACCCGACCAGTACGCGAACCCGAACAACCCGCGCTCCCACTACGAGACGACGGGCCCTGAGGTGTGGGAGCAGACCGACGGCCGGATCACCCACTTCGTGGCCGGGGTGGGCACCGGGGGCACGATCTCGGGCACCGGGCGCTACCTGAAGGAGGTGTCGGGCGGCGCGGTCAGGGTGATCGGCGCCGACCCGGAGGGCTCCGTCTACTCGGGCGGCACGGGCCGGCCCTACCTGGTCGAGGGGGTCGGCGAGGACTTCTGGCCCCGGACCTTCGACCGGAGCGTCTGCGACGAGATCGTCTCCGTGCGCGACCGGGACTCGTTCGAGCTGACGCGCAGGCTGGCCCGTGAGGAGGGGCTGCTGGTCGGCGGCTCCTGCGGCATGGCCGTCGCGGCTGCGCTGCAGGTCGGGCGCCAGGCCGGGCCGGACGATGTCGTCGTCGTCCTCCTGCCCGACTCGGGTCGGGGCTACCTGTCCAGGATCTTCAACGACCGGTGGATGACGGACTACGGCTTCCTGCGCCCCACCCGCGACCAGGTCACCGTGGCCGATGTGCTGGCGGCGAAGGGCGACACCATCCCCCAGCTGGTGCACATGCATCCGAACGAGCCGGTTCGGGACGCGATCGACATCCTCCGGGAGTACGGCGTCTCGCAGATGCCGGTGGTCAAGGCCGAGCCACCGGTGGTCACCGCCGAGGTGGTGGGCTCGGTCGTCGAACGCGACCTGCTCGACGCGCTGTTCGCCGGCCGGGCGCAGCTGCGCGACCCGATCGGGCGCCACATGTCGCCACCGCTGCCCACGATCGGCGGCGGGCAGCCGGTCGGCGACGCGGTGGCGCTGCTGACCGACGCCGGCGCCGCCATGGTGCTCGTGGACGGCAAGCCCGGCGGCGTCATCACCCGCCAGGACCTGCTGGCCTACCTGGGCGCCGGCGGTCGCCGCCCGGCAGCCCGCTAGGGGTGCGGCGGGAAACCTGGCCGAGAGATTTGGGTTCCACGTGCCCCAGATCCGGTGGCGCCGACGAGGAGCGGAAGGAGCGCCCTCCAGGGCGTGACTGAGCACCGCAGGAGGCAACACCGGACCCGGGGTCCCCGCGAAATCGCGGTGGTGGGGTGCGGATTTCGTGGGGTGGGGAGATGGGGTGCATGGGGCCCAAAGATCCGGCTGGGTTTTCGGGCGCGACACTAGCCGAGCGCCTGGGCCAGGTCCGCGACCAGGTCGTCCACCGCTTCCAGGCCGACCGAGAGCCGCACCAGGTCCGACGGCACCTCCAGCGGCGACCCGGCGGCCGAGGCGTGCGTCATCCGCCCCGGGTGCTCGACGAGGGACTCCACGCCACCCAGTGACTCGCCGAGCACGAAGAGCCGGGTCCGGTTGCACATCGCGACCGCCGCCGCCTCGCCGGCGCGGGCGCGGAAGCTGACCATGCCGCCGAAGCGCCGCATCTGCCGCGATGCGACGGCATGCCCGGGATGGTCGGGAAGGCCCGGGTAGAGCACCTCTGACACCTCCCGCCTGGTGCAGAGGTACTCGGCCACCCGCTCGGCGTTGTCGCAGTGCCGCTCCATGCGCACCGCCAGCGTCTTCAGCCCGCGCAGGGTGAGCCAGGCGTCGAAGGGGCCGGCGACGCCGCCCATCGCGTTCTGGTGGTAGGCGAGCTCCTCGCCGAGCGCCGGATCGGCCACCACCAGGGCGCCGCCGATCACGTCGGAGTGGCCGCCGCAGTACTTCGTCGTGGAGTGCACGACGACGTCGGCGCCGAGCTGGAGCGGCTGCTGCAGGTAGGGGGAGGCGAAGGTGTTGTCGACGACGACGCGCGCGCCGGCGCGATGGGCCAGCCGGGCCAGGGCCGCGATGTCGGCGATGCGTAGGAGCGGGTTGGTCGGCGTCTCGACCCAGACCAGTTTCGTCTCGGACGTGATGGCGGCGGCCGCCGCGTCGAGGTCGTGCAGCGGCGCGGCCGACCAGCGCAGGCCCCAGCGCTGAGCGACCCTGGCGACCAGCCGGTAGGTCCCCCCGTACGCGTCGTCCGGGATCAGGACGTGGTCGCCGGGGCTGCAGAGGGTGCGCAGCAGGGTGTCCTCGGCCGCCAGCCCCGACGCAAAGGCCAGCCCGCGCTGCCCGGCCTCGAGGGCCGCCAGGCACTGCTCCAGCGCCGTCCGGGTGGGGTTGGCCGTGCGGCTGTACTCGTAGCCGTGGCGCGGGGCGCCCACTGCGTCCTGCCGGTACGTGGAGGTGGCGAAGATCGGGGGCACGACGGCGCCGGTGACCGGCTCGGGCTCCTGGCCGGCGTGGATGGCGAGCGTCTCGAAGCGGTCGGTCATGCGGCGGAGGCTACCCGAGCCGGACACCGGACACCGCCGGGTGCTCAGAGCGTGCCGATGAACCTGCCTTTGAGGCCGGTGTCTCGGGGATGCTCGAGGTCGTTCACGTCGGCGAGCTGCACGGTCCCGTCCGCTGCGCTGACCGCCAGGGTGTCGGCGGTCACCCAGCCCGCGGCCTGCACCGGAAGCTGCGGTGTGGACTGGCGGGCGATCGAGGCCGGTCGCACGTTCTGCGTGAAGAGCGTGTTCTCGGCCGCGACCCGCCGGCCGTCAGGGCTCAGCCACGGGTCATAGTAGAAGCCGCCGGCGAGGTCCTGCCGCCACAGCAGCTGACCGGCCGCGCTCCGCACCTCGTAGGTGGACGGCCAGCCGCTGCCCGTGTAGCAGAGCATCGTCCCATCGCGCAGCTCGTCGAGCGGATGGCAGCCGGCGCCCCCGACCTGCTCCCGGCGCGCACCGTCCGGCCCGAGGTGGACGAGCGCGCTCCCGGGCAAGCGCGTCGACGCCAGCGCCTGCTGCGTCGCAAGCATCGTGTCCAGCAGTGCGAGGGGCCCCCCGTCATCCCAGCCCGCGATGGTCGCCGGCGCCGGGACGGGCCCGCGCCCCGGCCCGCCGGCCGGCCCGAGGTCGGTCTTCGCCAGCGACTGGGTCGGGCCGCCGGCGGTGGCCAGTTCCAGCTCCTGCGACCACCGCGTCCCTGGCCGGAAGAACGGCTGCGAGATATCGGCGGGCGGCGGGTCGTGCACCGGCGGAGCGGTGAGCACCATCGCCATGAGCTGTTTGCCGTCGGGGCTCACGGCGAAGGAGAGTTCCTGCTGGACGGAGGTGAGCGGGAACGTGGCGACGACCGCATCGGCACCGGTGGGATCCAGCCGGTGGACCTGACCGGTTGGTACGGCGTAGTAGGCGGCGCCCGCCGCGAGCCGCACCGGCGCCGGCATGACGTCGCCGGCGTTGGTGACGAGCGGACGCGGCATCGGCGCGAGCGTCGCCCGGGCGAGGACGGTGCCGGCGAGGTCGGCGATGGTCAGCGTCAACTGGTCGTTGACGGCACCGAGGATCACGATGCGGGGGGGCGGCGGGGTCGGGGAGGGCTGAGCGGTGCTCGAAGCGCGGCCCGGGCTCGCCGCCGGACCCGGTGAGCAGGCGACCACGAGCATGAGCCCGAGCGCGATGAGCAGCCTCATCCCTGGCAACAACGCTCCGGCCGTGGTGCCGTTACGTCCGCGGCCCTGCTCCGGGGTTGACTAGACGACCCCCAGCTCCGAGAGTTCGTCCAGCTCGCTCTCGCCAAGGCCCAGCCGGCTGGCCAGCACCTGGCGCGTGTCCTGGCCCAGGGCAGGGGCAGGTGCCGGCCGCAGCGGCGCGGACGCCGACAGCCGGAGCGGGCTGCCGAGGACGCGCACCGGGCCGCGCCCCGGGTGCTCGACCACGGACAGCATGCCGCCGGCTTCGAGCTGAGGGTCCTCGACCACCTCCTTCAATCCCAGCACCGGCGCCGCCGGGATGCCGGCGCGGTGGAACTGCCCGGAGCACTCGGCCCGGGTGCGCCGGCAGGTCCAGGCCTCGATGGCCCGGTCGACTTCGTCCATGCGCGCCACCCGCCCCGGGTTGTCGGCCAGCGCCGGGTCACGCGCGAGGTCTTCGCGGCCCAGCACGCCGCAGAGCGCGAGCCAGTGGCGATCAGCCGTGCAGCAGATGGCGACCCAGCCGTCCGCGGCCGTGTAGACGTTGTACGGGCAGAGCGCCAGGCCGCCATGGCGGTTGCCGGTGCGCTCCGGCAGCGCCCCGGCCGACTCGAAGTAGCCACCCAGGTTGGAGGCCAGGGCGGGGAGGAGGGCATCCTGCATGGCGACCTCGATCGCCTGCCCGGTGCCGGTGCGCTCGCGCTGGAAGAGCGCCGCGAGCACGGCGGCCGCCAGGTGGGTCCCGCCGAGGAAGTCCGCGGCGGCGATGCCGGCCTTCACGGGCTGCTGGTCCGGGAAGCCGGTGCTGGCGATCACGCCGGTCATCGCCTGCACCGTGACGTCCATCGCGGCGACGTGGGCGTTTGGGCCCGGCGTGGCGAAGCCGCGCCCGCTGGCGAGGATGACGCGCGGGTTGACGTCCCGGAGCGCCTCGAAGCCGAGCCCCAGCCGGGCCAGCACGCCGCTCCGGTAGTTCTCCACCACCACGTCGGCGCCCTCGACGAGGCGGAGGAAGACCTCGCGTCCCCGCTCGGCCTTGAGGTCGAGGCGGACGCCGCGCTTGCCCGCGTTCAGCATGAGAAACGGGTACGAGTCCCCCGTCCGGCGGCGGCGGACGCTGTCGCCGGACGGCGACTCGACCTTGATCACCTCGGCGCCCAGGTGGGCGAGCAGGAGCCCGCAGTAGGGCCCCATGTAGACGTGGCCCAGCTCCAGCACGACGACGCCGTCGAGCGCGCGGCCGGGCACTAGCGGCGCCCCCCGAGCAGGCTCCGCGCCACCACCATGCGGTGCACCTCGGACGGGCCCTCTCCGATCCTCTTGACGCGGAGCTCGCGGTACCAGCGCTCCAGCGGGAGCTCACGGGCCACCCCCATGCCGCCCAGGATCTGGATGCACCGGTCGACCACACGCCCCGCGGCCTCGGTCGCGAAGACCTTGGCGATCGACGCGTCCGTCCTGAAGTCCCGGCCCAGGTCGGCCTTCCAGGCAGCCTGGTAGACGAGCAGCCGCGCGGCTCGCAGCTCGATCTCCGAGTCGGCGATCATCCACTGGATCGCCTGCTTGTCGGCCAGCGGACCGCCGAAGGCACGTCGGTGCTTCGCGTGGTCGATGGCGATGCGCAGCGCGGCGCAGGCGACCCCGATCACCCCGGCCGCGTACGGGATGCGGGCGCGCGTCAGCCAGAGGTCGGCGAGCGCGAAGCCGTCGCCCTCGCGGCCGATCAGGTTGGCAGCGGGGATGCGGCAGTCCTGGAAGCTCAGCTCGGCCGGGTACCAGGCGCGGATGACCGGGATCGGGCGCATGGCGAGCCCCGGCGTGTCCCGTTCGACGACGAAGCAGCTGATCCCGCTCCGCTCGCCCGGCGCCCCGGTCCGCGCGTAGACGATGCCCCAGGTGGCCTGGAGCGCACCCGAGATCCAGGTCTTGGTGCCGTTGAGGACGTACTCGTCACCGTCCCTGACCGCCCGCGTCTCGATGCTGCGGGCGGGGTCGGAGCCGCCCGACGGCTCCGAGATGGCGACGAACGCCTTGCCGCCGTCCCCCCGGATCTGGGGAACCGCATAGCGCTCGATCTGCTCGCGCGTCCCTTTGAAGATGACGACCGGAGGGTCCGAGCCGAAGGCCCCTCCGGCCGGCACGTACGCGCCGAGCCGGCACTGCGCCGCCTCCTCCGCGACGACCGCCTGGGCCAGGGCCCCGAGCCCGGCGCCCCCGTACTCGCGCGGCGAGGCGAGGCACCAGAGCTCGGCCGCTCGCGCCTTCGCCTGCACGGCGCGGCGGTCGGCGTCGGCCAGGCCGATCGCGTCGAAGTCCAGCCCCTCCTCGCGGGGCCGCACCTCCCTGGCGACGAAGTCCGCCACCGCCCGCCGGAGGTCCTCGAGCTCGGCAGGGAGCTCCCAGGCGCCGGTGGGAAGCAGGGGCGCGTCAGAGCCGTCCCGGACATCGGACTGCATGCGTATACGATGACCGAGGAGTTCCGGGACAGAGCAAGGCCGCGGCCAAATTGACAATCTACCGGCGAGTCGATCTAATTAATAGTGCCCGGACCGGCCCCGGCGCGACCCGCACGAGAAGGGATAGGAGGAAGCGGATGTCGGATCGCAGCGCGCCGCCGTTCCGCGCCGACCACGTCGGCAGCCTGCTGCGCCCGCCCGAGCTGCGGAGGGCCCGGGACGACTTCGCGGCCGGACGGATCTCCGCCGAGCAGCTGCGCCGGTGGGAGGACCGGGCGATCCGCGAGGCCGTTCGCATGCAGGAGGACGTTGGTCTGAGCTCGGCCACCGACGGCGAGTTCCGTCGCGGCTCGTGGCACGTGGACTTCATCTCGCGGCTGGACGGCGTCACGCTGGGCGAGGACGTCCGGCGCCTCCCGGCCTACAACGAGCGGGGAACGGTGGAGTACGCCGCCAACGTGCTCCGGATCACGGGCCGGATCGGGCTCGGCGAGACGATCTTCGGCGACGACTTCGCCTTTCTCGAGGCGGCCACCACGTCCGCGACGCCGAAGCTCACGATCCCGTCCCCGAGCATGCTGATCGCCAGGGCCGGGCGGGAGCCGCTGCCGAACGCCGTCTACCGGGACGTGGAGGAGTTCGCCGGCGACGTCACCGCGGCCTACGCCGAGGAGGTCCGGCGCCTGGCCGAGCTGGGCTGCACCTACCTCCAGCTCGACGACACGACCCTGGCCTTCCTCAACGACCCTGTCCTACGGGCCAGGATGGCGCCGGAGGGCCACGACCCGGACCACGCCCACGAGTTCAACATCCGCAACATCAACCGGGCGCTCGCCAGCCGGCCGGCCGGCCTGACGGTGACCGTCCACCTGTGCCGGGGCAACTTCCGCTCCTCCTGGTTCAGCGAGGGCGGGTACGACTTCGTCGCGGAGGCGCTGTTCAGTGAGCTCGAGGTCGATGGGTTCTTCCTGGAGTACGACGACGCGCGCTCGGGCAGCTTCGAGCCCCTCCGCTTCGTGCCCCCCGACAAGCTGGTCGTCCTCGGGCTGGTGACCACGAAGCGCGGCGCGCTCGAGGCCGGGGACGCACTGAAGCGGCGGGTCGAGGCGGCTTCGCGCTACGTCCCGCTCGAGCGGCTCTGCATCTCGCCGCAGTGCGGGTTCGCCTCGACGCTGGAGGGCAACGCGCTCAGCCTGGACGAGGAGCGCGCCAAGCTCGCCCTGGTCGTCGAGACGGCGGCCGAGATCTGGGGATGAGCGCGCCCGGCCCTGCGGCGGTCGAGGTCCCGGTGCCCGAGCCCAACCTGACCGCCGCCGAGATCGTGGCGCGCGCCGCCGCCCTGAAGCCGCTCCTGCGCGAGCAGCAGGACGAGTCGGAGCGTCGGGGATGCTACTCCGAGACGATCCACCAGGAGTTCCTCAGGGCCGGCTTCTACCGCATGCTCCAGCCCCGCCGCTTCGGGGGCTACGAGTTCGACCTGCCCACGTTCTGGAAGGCCATGGTGCAGATCTCCGAGGGCGACCCCGGCACCGGCTGGGGACTGACGCTCGGCTCTCATCACGCCCTGGTGGTCGGCTCCCGATGGTCCGAGCGGGGCCAGCGCGAGATCTTCGGGCCCACCGGTGACTTCCGGGGCCCGCACCGGCCGCAGCCCATGGGCACCGCCGAGCCCGCGCCCGGCGGCTACATCGTCAGCGGCACCTGGGACTACTGCTCGGGGGCGCCCTACGCCACCCACTTCCTGGGCAACGTCGCGGTCAGGGGCCGGGATCCCGCCGACCGGCGGGCGCCGGTGGTGGTGGTCCCGCGCGACCAGTTCACGGTGCTGGACGACTGGGGCGGGGGCGCCCACCTCGGGATGCAGGCCAGCGGGTCGAACAGCGTGGTGCTAGACAACGTCTTCGTGCCCGAGCACCTGGCGCTCGACGAGGACTGGACCGGCGGCTCAGGCGCCACGCCGGGCACCGAGCTGCACGGCAACCCGATGTACCTGGGCATGGTGTTCGGGATCTATCACGCGGGGCTGGCGCTCACGGTGGTCGGGGCCGCCAGGGCGGCGCTGGAGGAGTTCGAGGGCATCATCACGAGCAGGAAGACCACGTTCCCGCCCCAGGTGATGCGCTATGAGCACCACGACCACCAGCGCACCTGGGGCCTGGCCAGGGGGCTGACCGACTCGGCCGAGGCGCTCCTCTACCACGCCGGGGAGACGTACATGGAGCTCTGCCACCGCTGGGCGCGGCTCGGGACGCCCTTCACAAAGGAGGACGACGCCCGCCTCTTCGGCATCCTGCAGCAGTCCGGCCGCCTCGCGTCGGAGGCGGTCGAGCTCCTGTTCCACGGCTCCGGCTCGTCCGCGGCCCGGCGCGGGCAGCGGATGCAGCGCTACTTCCGGGACGTGGCCATGTACCGCGGCCACGTCGCGGCCCAGTACCTGAACACCGCGTCGGGCTTCGCGAGGCTGCACTTCGGCCTCTCCGACCGGATCCTGTGAAATGCAAGAGGGGGCAGGCCCCCCCTTCCGGAATCCCCCCTCTCTTTGGGACATGGCGGGCACCTGCGGTGCAGCCCTTCGGGGAAGCTTGGCGGACTGGGCGGCATGGGGAACACGGACTCACATGCTCGGGCCAAGCCCTTGCTTACCTGGCGCCCGGAGTCTGTCTTCCCTGGGTGCTTGCAGGGAATGCTCCGGGGTCGCCGCCTCCTGAGGCGCGGGCCCGCTGGCGACGTCAGGGGCGCGAATGTGTACAGCATCCCCAATTAATATGTACGCATGGCGAGGCGTACCACGATCGAGATCGATGAGATGTTGCTGGAACGAGCCAGGCGGGCGCTGGGTCGCAGGACCATGCGTGCCACCGTCGAGGAGGCGCTGCGCCGAGTCGCCGACGCGGCCGACCACGAGCGCGCGGACCGCATCGCCAGACAACGAGCGTACCTCGAGGGACTTCCCTCACACATAGACCTGACTGTCCTCAGGTCGGAGGAGATGTGGCGGTAGGCGGGTGGGTGCTCGACAAGAGCGCCGCCGCGCGGGCGGCCGATCCCCGGCTGGGCCCCCAGCTTGCCGAGCTGGCGGGGTCCCTGTTCGTCTGCCAGGTCGGTGAGCTCGAGCAGCTGTACTCGGCGCGTTCTGCTCGCGACTATGACAGGCTGAAGTCTGACCTCCACGCGGGTTTCGACATCGTTGCCCCGCCTGGCAATCTCCTCGACCGGGCGCTGGGGCTGCAGCAGGACCTCGCTCACCACCATGGCATGTGGCACCGCACGCCGATCCCCGACCTCCTCATCGCCGTGACCGCCCTGCACCATGAACTCGGGGTGGTCCACGTCGACGGTGATTTCGAGCGAATCGCCGAGGTGCGACCGCTCGTCGTGCGTCGACTCACGGCGTGAGCCCGGCGCGGCGCCGTCGACATCGCCACAGCGCGGTGGTGGCAATGGTCAGCTCCCCAGCCGGGAGCATGGTGTCGGGAGCTGCCCTTCTCGAGCTGCTCGCGCGCCTTCCGCGTCCGGACGATTGGTTCGGTGATGACGTCAGGGCCCTCGCCGAGTTGACGGTTTATCCGAGCGAGCCGTCGGGGTCCTGACTGACCTCTCCTGCCCCGGACGCATGCACGTGCGTCCGCCTGATGGCCAGCTTCTCTACCTGTGCGCGAATGGCTTGCCGCCCGGTTGCTATGCTTCCAGTGTTCTTCTATGCGGAACTCACTGGCGTCGGTGGGACACGCGGTCCGCACGCTCCTGCTCCTGCGCGAACGCCAGACGATCCGCGTGTCCGAGGTCGCGGACGCGCTCGGCGTGGCCCGTTCGACCGCGCACCGGGTGCTGAGCACGCTCAGCGCGCACGAGTTCGTGGTCCAGACCCGCAGCCGCGGCGCCTACCGGGCCGGCCCCCGGCTGATCGAGGTCGGCCTGGCCGCGCTGCGCGGCGTCGACGTCCGGCGCGTCGCCAACCCGCACCTGGAGGCGCTCAGCGCCGAGCTTCGGGAGACGGTCAGCCTGATCGTCGTGCAGGGCGACCAGTGCTGGTTCCTGGACTCCGTGGAAAGCATGGAGCCGCTGCGGGTGACCTCGCGGACCGGCCACGCGCTGCCCGCCCACTGCACGTCGGGAGGCAAGGTCCTGCTGGCCGAGCTGAGCCCGGAGTCGCTGCGACGCATCTTCCCGGACGAGCGCCTGCCCACGGCGACCATCCATTCCGTCGCCACGCGGTCCGCGCTGGAGGTGGAGCTGGAGGTCGTGCGCCGGCTGGGCTACGCGACCAACTTCGAGGGCGGCGAGATCGGCCTGTCCGGCGTGGGCGTCCTGATCCGCGACCCCGAGGGCCGGCCCCTGGCGGCCGTCGCGGTCTCGGCGCCGACCTCGCGGTTGACGGACGAGCGCGTGGCGCGGTTCGCCGGCGCGGCGCGGGAGACGGCGAGCAGGATCGAGCGGGCGCTGCGCCTGGAGGGCCTGTCCCGCCCGGACTGAGCCGCACAGGGACGTCAGCCCCTACCTCACGAACCCGGCGGCCGTCACGCCGCGCCCGCGTCGCCGTAGACGCCGCGGTACTGCTCCGGCAGCAGCGCGGCGATCGCCCGCATCACCTGGTCCGTGTACGCCTGGAGCGATGCCTGGTCGTGCGGGCCGGGGGGGATGACGATCGGCG
>DATFRD010000354.1:0-3034 GCA_035263645.1 Candidatus Dormiibacterota bacterium
GGTCTCGACCGACTTCGACACGTCCGACCGCCTCTACTTCGAGCCCCTCGACGCGGGGTCGGCCGAGGCGGTCGCGCGCACCGAGGGCGTGTTCGGGGCCGTGGTCCAGTTCGGCGGCCAGACCGCGATCAACCTGGCCGAGCCGCTCGCGGGACGCGACGTGCCCATCCTGGGCTCCTCGGTCGAGGCGATCGACCTGGCCGAGGACCGGCGCCGTTTCGCGGCCGCACTGGAGGTCCTCGGCGTCCCCCAGCCCGTCGGCGCCACGACCACCTCGGTGGAGGAGGCGCGGGCCATCGCGGAGCGCGTCGGCTACCCGGTGCTGGTGCGGCCCTCCTACGTGCTGGGCGGCCGCGCCATGGAGATCGTCCGGGACGCCGGCGAGCTGCTCCAGTACATGGAGTGGGCGCGGGCGGCGCTGCCGCGGGGCTCGGTCCTGGTCGACAAGTACCTCCTGGGCACCGAGGTAGAGGTCGACGCGATCTCCGACGGCGAGACCGTGGTGGTGCCGGGGATCATGCAGCACGTCGAGCGGGCCGGTGTCCACTCCGGCGACTCGTACGCGGTCTACCCCGCCCCGAGCCTGGAGCCGGACCTCCAGGCGGCCGTCGTCGACCACACGATCCGGATCGCGCGGCACCTCGGCCTGCGCGGCCTGGTCAACGTGCAGTACGTCGTGCATCGGGGCCGGGTGTTCGTGCTGGAGGTCAACCCGCGGGCGTCGCGCACGGTGCCCATGCTCACCAAGGTGACGGGCGTGCCGATGGTGAGGCTGGCCACCCGAGTCATGCTGGGCGAGCGCCTGGCCGACCTCGGCTGGTCCTCCGGGCTGGTGCCGGCCCGCCCGCTGGTGGCGGTCAAGGCACCGGTCTTCTCGATGAGCAAGCTGGCGGCGGTGGACTCCTACCTGGGCCCGGAGATGAAGTCCACCGGGGAGGTCATGGGCGTCGACCGCACGCTGCCCGCCGCGCTGCGCAAGGCCTTCGCGGCCGCCGGGGTCGGCGTCCGCATCGGCAGCGGCGTCCTGCTCACGATCGCGGAGGCGGACAAGCCGGAGATGTTCCCGATCGTCTCGCGACTCACCCAGCTGCGCTGCCGGCTCCTCGCCACCGCGGGCACGGCCGCGGCCCTGCGCCGGGCGGGCTTCTCGCCCGAGGTCGTGGGCAAGATCGGCGAGCCTGGGCCGACCGTTCTCGACGCGATCGAGGCCGGATGGGTGGACCTGGTCATCAACACGATGACCGGCGTGGCGGAGGAAGTGCGCCCCGGGCTGCCGGTGATCAGGGACGGGTTCGAGATCCGGCGGGCCGCCGTCGAGCGCCGCATCCCGTGCCTGACGTCGCTGGACACCGCCGCGGCGCTGGTGGAGTCCGCGGTGGGAGCGGGCGAGGGCTTCGAGGTGCGGACCCTGGGCGAGTGGCGCTCCGGCGTGGCGGCCCCTCCCCCCTCGCGGGGGAGGTCGGGTGGGGGGGATGCCTGAATGCACGACGTGCTCGCCCCGCTGGTCGGCCGCCGGCAGGTCGCGCGGGACACCTGGGTGCTCGAGTTCGAGGCGGCGGCGGTGGCCGCGCAGGTCCGCGCCGGCCAGTTCGTGAACCTGCTGCTGAGGCCGGGTCCGCTGCTCCGCCGGCCGTTCAGCGTGCACCGGACCTCCGGGGACCGCGTGGAGGTCCTGCTGCGCGCGGTCGGCGAGGGGACCCGGCTGCTGCTGGAGCTCCGGCGGGGGGACCGCGTGTCGATGCTGGGACCGCTGGGGCGCGGATTCCGGCTGGAGCCGGGCATGGATCGGGTGACGCTGCTCTCTGGCGGGCTCGGGGTGGCGCCGATGCCGCTGGCCGCCAACCAGGCTCGGGCCCTCGGCCTCGCGGTGACCTGGGCCCACGGCGCCCGAACGGCGGAGGAGCTGTGCCGCGAGTGGGAGGGCGACCGCGCCTGCTGGGCGACGGAGGACGGCAGCCAGGGGGTGCGCGGCACCGCGCTGGACGCGGTGACCGACGCCCCCGGCGTGGTCCTCGCGTGCGGCCCGAACCGGATGCTGGCGGCCGTGGCGGCCCGCTGGCCGGACGCCCAGGTGGCCATCGAGACGTACATGGGCTGCGGGACCGGCGTCTGCCTGGGCTGCGCGGTGCCGCGCACGTCGGGCGTGTACGACCGGGCGTGCAGCGAGGGGCCCGTCTACCGGGCCGACTCGGTCCGCTGGCCCGAGCTCCCCGCGCACCTGCACTACTCGGTGGCTCCGTGAGCGCCCTCGAGGTCGGCGGAGTCAGCCTCCGCTCGCCGGTCCTGGCCGCCTCCGGCACGTTCGGCTACGGCACCGAGGTCCCGCTGTGCGACCGGACCCGCCTGGGCGGCCTGGTCTCGAAGGGGGTCTTCCTCGGCCCCCGCCCGGGCACGCCGCCGCCCCGGATCGCCGAGACGCCGAGCGGGATGCTGAACGCGATCGGCCTCCAGGGACCAGGCCTCGACGTCCTGCTGCGCGACATGGCGCCGGTGTGGGCGACCTGGGACCTCCCCGTCCTGGTCAACCTGAACGGTGAGACGGTGGACGAGTACGGCGAGCTCGCCGCCCGCCTGGACGGCGTGCCGGGGGTGGCGGGGCTGGAGGTCAACATCTCCTGCCCCAACGTCCGGGAGGGCGGCATGTTCTTCGGCAACGATCCGGCATCGGCAGCGGCCGTGACAGCGGCCGTGCGGCGCCGCACCCGCCTGCCGGTCTGGGTGAAGCTGACGCCCGCGGTGACCGACATCGCCACGATCGCCCGTGCCTGTGAGCAGGTGGGCGCCGATGCGCTCAGCGCGGTCAACACCTTCGTCGGCATGTCATTCGACCTGAGCAGCGGGCGGCCGCGGCTCGCCTTTCGCACGGGCGGCCTCTCCGGTCCGGCCATCCGGCCGCTGGCGGTGCACCTGGCGTATCGCGTCGCGCGGGCGGTGTCGGTGCCCGTGGTGGGCATCGGCGGCATCGCCACCGCCGAGGACGCCGCGGAGTTCCTCCTGGCCGGCTGCCGCGCCGTGCAGGTGGGGACGGCGACGT
>DATFRD010000355.1:0-8713 GCA_035263645.1 Candidatus Dormiibacterota bacterium
CGAGAGCCGGGCCCATTCGGCCAGGTCGCGCTCCATCCCGGCCACCAGCGCCCGCGTCTCGTCGCCCCCGGAGGCGCCGCCCTCGGGCCGCAGCCGTTCCTCGGGGCCCGGGCGGCTCTCGGTCGGCGCAGCGGTCGGCCCGCCGGCCGGCGCCGGGTTCGGGCCTCCCGACCGGAGCCGCTCGACCTCGGATCGGAGCGCGGCCAGCGCGGCGTCCCCGAGGCGACGCCCTTCCCCCTCGGGGCTGTTGTTGCCGAGATGGCGGTCGAAGCCTCGTTCAAGGGCGTCGAGCAGCCGGCCGCGCACCTCCGGCGTGTCGGGCAGGCCCTGCGCCCGGACGATCCGATCCACCATCCAGCCGGGCCGGGTCGTCGAGGTCTCGACGGCCTGCGCGGCGCGGTACGCGGCCACGTCGTCGAACCCCAGCAGCTCGGCTCCCCCCTGCTCGGCGAATCGCCGTGCCATGGCCACCCGCGCGGCGTAGGGGTCGTCGGTCATGACCCCCGAGAGGAACCGCTCGCGCGTCAGGCCGGCCATGCGCAGGATGCCCGTGGCCTCGGCGAAGTCGGCCAGCGTGGCCTGCGCGTGCCACTCGGTGGAGCCCTCCTCGAGGTTCCGGCCGAAGTTCCTCGCGTATGAGTCGGGCTCCGGCGCCCAGCCGGCGGTCGCCGGCGCCCCCCCGGGCTGGATCCCGTGGATCAGCTCGTGCCACAGGGTGGTTGTCGCGTCGACCAGGGCGCCCACGTCCTCGTCGGTCAGCGCCTCGCCGCCGTTGGGAGGACCGTACCAGGCGCGCGTGAGGGCGGCCATGTGCCGCTGGGCGATCCGCACCCGGCCGGTGCTGGGGTCGAAGCCGCCCTGGCTGAGCGGACGATCCTCCACGACGACCTCCGCGACGGTCGAGCGGGCCGCCATCAGGTGCTCACTCGCGGGGACGGCGACGCGCCGCAGCAGGTCGATGGGATCGGTGGCCAGCAGCTCCGGTGGCCATCCCGAGGGCTGCGGGGTCGTCGACCGTGCCACCTGCTGGCCGTCGTCCCGCCGGCCGCCCTCCGGCCGCTGCCGCTCGGCGACGTCGGTCGGCGCCGACCCCAGGGGGTCGTCGGCGAGCAGGCGGAACAGGGCGCGGCTCGCGTCCGCAGCCGCCCGCGTGCTCTCCACGGCGGCGCCGAGCCCAAGGTGCTGGAGGCGGGCCCCGGCCGCGTCCAGCTCGGGGGGCCGCAGGTCGGGCGGCAGGGCGGACGCATCGTCAACGACCGCCTGCAGCCCCTCACGCACACACTGCTGGAGCCCGGCCACGGGCTCGGCGCGGGCCAGGGCCCCGTCCATCTCCTCGAGCGCCCGCTCGACGCCCTCCCGCAGCGGGGAGAGCTGCCCGGCGGGCAGCCCGCGCTCCAGCCCCTGTCGGTACCGGTCGACTGCGGCGTTAAGCGCGCCCAGCCGGTCGCCCAGGTCGGCGGCCGCCGTGGGCACCACGGCCGGACGGCCGGACAGCGAGCCGGGCACCTCGAGGCTCTCGAGCACCGCGAGGCCATCGGCCAGGCGGCGGCTGAGCTCCGGCGCCAGAGCCGGATCAGTCGCCGGGGGCGGGGTGGTCGCTACGTCCGTCGGCGCTTCGCCCGGCGGCTCCTGCCCGGCGACGTCGGTCGGGGGTCGCGGCTCCGCCGCCAGCGGACCCGCATCGACGGGCATGCGGCCGGGGAGCATCCACCCGAGCGCCCGCTGCCAGAACCCGTTCAGGGGCCGGGTCCTCCAGCCGGAGCCGAACGAGAGGCCGACCAGCACCCTCCCGTCCGTCTCGACGACCGGCGTCACGGGCCCCACGCTGCCCAGCGACGCGCTCTCCATCCAGATCGAGCTGCGCGACGCGGTCAGGCTGGGGAAGAACGCGCCCTGCAGTCGTCCGTTCCGCTCCTGCACCTCGAAGCGCAGGCCCGCGCCGGCGCTGACGCCGAGCGGCTTCACGGCCAGGCCGGCGCTGGCCGCGATGTCCCATTTCTCGACTGAGGCGACCTCGCGCAGGATCTCTCGGGGCGGCACGAAGCCTCTGACGGACCAGAGGCCGCCGCCGCGGGCCCTGACGATGCCCTGGACGTAGCGGGCGTCCTCGAACACGGACTTCAGCTCGACCTTGTTCACGTACTGGCCGCGCGCCCCGACGCGCACCGCCAGCGGCGAGGCGGCCGGGTTGCCCAGCGAGATGTCGTGCAGCCCACCCACCTGCTGCACGAGGGTCATGAAGTCGTCGCTCTCGCTGATGTGCTCGACGACGAGGAGCCACGCCGACGTCCAGCTCGCGCCCTCCTGCGCCCTGACGTGCAGGAAGGCCGGCTTGCCGGAGACGGTATGGCTCCAGACCCCGGCCATGGCCTGGGGCTCCCGGTCCAGGAGGTTGGGGTTGGCGGGCCGCCAGACCTCGGCCGACAGCGTCACGTTGGGCCGCAGCGCCAGCACGGTGCGGGCCTCGACCAGCTCCCGGAGCCACGCCGCCCTGGCCTCGCCCAGGTCGACGAGGACGCCGTCGACCATCAGGTGCGGGCCCCCGCCCTGGGTCATCCGCTCGATGAGCGTGTCGCCGTGGCCGTTGGGGGGCTGCACCACCATGAGCTGGTCGCCGCTGATCGGCTCGTCGAGGTCGGGCACGCCGCCCAGGCCGCCCTCGCCGTCGGCGGCCGCCGGGCCGGGGTTCAGCTCCACCGGCGCCGGCTGGCGATCGGCGATCCAGTCGAGCGGGCGCCGGACCACGCCGTCCGCGGCCACCATCCGGTCCGAGTACGGCTCGAAGTGGTCGCGCACGTCCTGGAGGATCTGCGCCAGGTGGCGGCCCTTGAGCCCGACCCGCACGTCCGGGACGCCGCGCCGCCAGTAGTTGCCCATCAGGCTGCCGTCGCGGAACACGCCGGGAGAAGTGGGGGTCAGACGATCCCGGGTGGTGATCCCGCTCTCCGAGTACTCGTCGTGCAGGCCGAGCATGTGGCCCACCTCATGAGCACGCGTCACGAAGTTGTCGCCGACGAACCACTCCGTCTCGTGGGCTCGACCCACGCCGGGCCGGGCGGTGACGTCGAAGTGCGTGGCGGAGACGCGCTGATCGTCGAACCTGACGCGCACCTCCAGCAGCGCGTCGCCGACCAGGTGGCCGGGCTCGTTGAAGAAGTGGTCGACCGCGATCTCGGTCACCCGCTGCATGCGCGCCAGCTCATCGTCGGTCACGCCCAGGTGGCTGCCGGACAGGTGCATGCGCACCGTGATCTCCAGCTTGGGCGGGCTAGTCTCGCCGCCGGGCAGCTCGACCACGTCGTACCTGGTCCGCAGCACCGGCAGCGTCTCGCCCGGCCGCAGCGTGACGGGCGTGCCGTCGGGATTCACCAGCTCCAGCTCCTGGCTCCGCCACACCCTGCCGGCCTGCGGTGGCCCCTCGCGCTGCATGGTGTCGAAGTAGGCGCGCAGGTCCCGGTACTCCGGAGAGCTCCACTGGCCGGGGCCGACCCGGTCGTCGAGCGACGGCGCGATGTCCGCCCACTCGCCCTCCTGACGCTGGACCATCGTCACCCACTGGTCCTTCCAGCGGCGGACGGCGCCCCCCATCCCGGCCTCGTCCATCCTCCCCAGCTCGTCCTGCTGGCGCTGGAGGAGCTGGGCCCGCTCCAGCTCCTGGCGCCTCGCCAGGCCTTCCGGCGTGCGGCCCAGGTCGGCCTGGGCGCCGGGGTCGGCCGCTCGCGCCTGCGCCAGGTAGAACCTGCGCAGCTGGTCAAGGGTGGGCGAGGCGGGCCCGCCAGCCTCCGGCGCGTCCGGCCCAGGGCCGGGGGCCGGGCCGCCAGCGTCGGGCGGCGCGTTGCCGAGGTCGATGGGGCCGCCCACAGTCTGGGGATCGCTGGCGAGGACAACCCGCACGTTGGGGAACTCGTCCTGCACGGCATGGAGCACCGCGACGCAGCTGGGGCACATCTCCTTGCTGGCCCCGATCACGATCGTGCCCTCGGGCGGCGCGTCCATGGCGCGCAGCGTCTGCACGATCTCCTGCGCGAGCTTGAACTCCGCGTCGTGCCACCGCGGGCCCGACTGCATGACGCGATCGGGCGGGGCGCCCTCGCGGATCTGGATCGCCTGGATGTCGCGGTCGGCCAGGATCTCCGCCCGCTGCCGCGTCCAGGTCCGGGAGCTGATGCCCCTGGGCGTCGCCCTGGGCGGGTAGCGGTTCAGGTTCGGGTCCGACGAGTAGCGCTGCACATCGCCGGCCGCCTGCACGTGGTACTTGCGCAGCGTCATCTCGCCCATGTCGTCGGGGACGTGCTGGACCTGGCCCTCGGGGCCGCTCCAGGTCTCCACCGTGAGGGCCTGGTCGCCGGGGCCGCCCTCCGCAGCGGCCTCGCCCGCTCCGGCCTCGTCCGTGGACTCGGCCGTCAGGGTGACCCGGTCCGGGGAAGCATCCCCGCGGGACAGCCGCGCATAGCTCTCCGGGAACCGCTCCCGATACACGCCCTCGAAGCCCGCGATGTCCACCTCCGCCACCCCGAAGACCCTGTTGGCCTGCGAGCGCGGGACGTCGCCGGCCTCGATCGCATCCTGGTACCGGGCGACCGCGAGGTCGACGCGCTCCTGCACGCGGCCCACCGCCGCGGTCAGCCGCTGCTGCTCGGCCTCGCCGGGGATCGGCTGGAGCGGCGCCCCGGCGGGGTCGGCCCGGGGGCCCGTGTACGGCAGCCACTCGGGCGGCTGGTTGGCCGGCGGCGCCGCGGGACCGGGCGGGTCGGGCGGCGACGGCGGCTCGCCGCGCTGGCCGACCCCATCGAGCGGCAGCCCGGCCGGCTGGGCGCCGGCCGCGGTGTCGAGGGCGCCGGCCGCGGTGTCGAACCCGCCGGCGGTCAGGTCTCCGGTCTCCACCACGAGGGTGGGCACGCGCTCGCCCGAGCCGCCCACGTCGGCCCCCACCGCCGGGTCGGCGCTCGACGCCGGCGCCGCGAGCAGCCTCGGCTCGGCTCCGGCCGACCCCCGGGCGGGGTCGCCGACGGCGAACGTGTAGGTGGCGTCGCTGCTCCACGGCGCGGTCAGCGTGACCCGTCCGGCAGGCGGCTCGCTGACCACCTGCCAGTCCTTCGGCACCCGCAGCTCGCCGTTGGCGTCGATGCTCAGCTCGGGTGGCAGCGGGCTGTCCCCGGGGACGACGTTGAACGTGATCGAGCCGTCGCTGACCCCCACCTCGCGCATGATCAGCGGCGTGCCGTCCTGGCCCACGTTGATCCAGGAGGCCGAGCTCGGGGTCCGCACCATGATGTCCGAGTTCGGGGTGGCGAGGTCAATCCGAAAGCCCCCATCCGTGCCGACCAGGGCCGCGCCGTCCAGCAGCTTCGCGGTGCCCAGCTCGCGAGCCACCCCCACGGGGCTGCCCTCGTACACGGTGAAGTCCGCGCCGCCCGCGTTCGACAGCGCGAAGTAGGAGACGCGCTGGCCGTCCTCGCCGACGGTGCTGATCCCGATCCCCCACTGCTGGGCGGTCGGGTCGGCGGCAGCGGCGGCCGGGTCGGGCGCCATCCCGTGGGCGAAGGTGCCGAAGACGACGCCGCCCCCCGTGGCGATCAGCGCGTCCCGGCCGGCCCCTCCCCAGTCGACGGGGCCGACCTGGCCCCTGGTGAGCAGGTCGAGATACTCCTGCGCGGAGACGTCGCCCACGAACGTGCCGGCGCCGAAGCCGGCGGCATCGATGCCGATCCGGAGGACGGTGTTGTTGACCGCCGTCGTGAAGAAGTTGCCGGCGCCGGTGAGGGCTCTCCCGAAGGCAGCATCGCCCGCCACGGTCTGCACGTATCCGGCCGCCTTGAACGTGTTCCCCATCGAGAGCAGCGCCCGCGGCAGCCCGATGCCGATCACCGACGACACCCCGCCCACGATGTACCCGGTGATGTAGGCGCTCGCCAGCTCCTGGAGGTCCAGGTGGCCGAGGGAGCCGAAGAAGCTGTCGTGGTTGACCACCATGTTGTTGATGGTCTGGTTGGTGAAGTCGATGGTGGCGGACGTGACCCCGCCGATCGCGCCGCCGACCAGGAAGACGTCGAGCAGCAGCGCCTCCGGTCCGAGGGCGCCGAACGAGAACACGGTCGCCGCGACCGAGGCCACGATGATGACGACGTCCAGGAAGATCTCCCACTCCTGCGCCACTTCCTGGTCGACGGCGTGCGCGTACTGGTCCAGGCAGTCGGCCATCTGGTTGCAGGCGTTGATCGCCTGGCGGAAGGCGGTCGGGCTGTAGTCGCTGTTGGCGTCGTACAGGCGCGCCAGGCGCGGGTGCGCCTTGACGAAGCTGGCCCGGTCCTGCGCCCATGCTCTGGCGTTGATCCGGTCGTTGGCCGTGATGTTCTCACACCACATGGACAGGAACTGGTCCCGCCACTGCCCGTCCCACTCCTTCGCGGAGGAGCGCACGCAGGAGTCGGCGTCGTCCGAGATCGACTGCAGGCTCCGGGCCGCCTTTCTCAGCTGGCCGGCGTAGCCGCGGATGGCGTTCGCGTCGCCGGGCGACGTGGGCTTGCGCCGGCCGTAGTAGTAGCCCCCTGGCACGCGCCCGCCTCCTCAGAACGCCCGGTTGCGGCCGAAGCCGCCGGGATGCCAGCGGGGATCGATGGCGCGGAAGTGGAAGCCCATCTTGTCGAAGCTCGCGAGCGTCTGCTCCTCCGCGGTGTAGACGACGTCCGCGGCGGTGCCCAGGCCGTCACCGACGCTGATCAGCGCCCTGGCCACGCCGTTGATCGCCTGCTCCAGGTCTGGCCAGGCGCCGTTCCAGGCCGAGCGGAACTTCTGGCCCTGGTCGTCCGTCCCGATCGCGTGGTCGATGCCGGCCATGTCCGATTGCAGCGTCGACAGCGTCATGGAGACGTCACCCGAGTGCACGTACATCTGGTCCTGGAGGCTGGACAGCTGGTCGATCGCGACGGTCATCTGCTGGGAGTAGGTGGAGATCGCCTGGTTGACCATGGCCTGGTACTGGCTGTAGGTCATCACCCGACCGTCGCTCAGCTTCACCCACTGATCGCCCATTTCCGCCCTCCTCAGTCGCCCGTGCCGGCGGGCACTCCGGAGGAAGGACAGGACCCAGCGGCAGCGTGAGCAAGGGCTCCGCCCTGCGTGTGAGTCCGTCTTCCCGACGCCGACAACGCCAGGGGTAGGCCCGAAGGGATGCACCGAAGGTGCCCCAAATGTCCCCTTGCAGTCCTCACCCACCGATCGCCCATGGCGAGCTCCTTAATGCACGAAGCGGTGGACGAGCTGCGCGACGAGCCCGAAGACGCCCAGCGTGCCAAGGCCCAGCGGGGCCAGCGACACGTCGACCGCCAGCCAGGCCAGGCGGGTGCCCGGCAGCGGCGGCGACGGCCAGGCCCGGACGGCGGCGAGGGCGATCAGGGCCGTCGCCGTGGCGGCCGGCAGCGCGACGGCCAGCGGCTGCCGCCCCTGGACGGCGAGCGCGCCCTCCAGCGCGAGCAGGACGGCGACCCCGGCCAGCGCCGGCGGCAGCGCATCCGCAAGGAAGCGGTAGGCCTGCGCGCGGAGCAGCAGCGCCACCCCGACGGCCGCCGCCAGGCCGGCCGCGAAGGCGGTCGCGCTCGCCAGCAGCGCGAGAGAGGCCAGCAGCAGGACCAGTGCGGTCCCGCCCGAGAGCGAGGCCAGGAGCCGGCGCGAGCGGCGCGCCGCCTCCTCGGCGGCCGCCGGGTTCGGCCCGGCGACGAGGGCGCTCAGGCCGCTGCCCACCAGCGCCGGCCAGAGCCGCAGCGCGATCACGCCGGCGACCGCCGCCACCGCGGCCACCTGGGCGGCGCCGGCGCCCCTCGTCTCGGCGGCCAGGGCCACGGCGAGCACGCCGGCCGCCAGCGCCCCGCCCGGGCCCACGGACGGCACGACCGGCGACAGGACCAGCAGCGCGACGGCGAGCGACAGGCCGGCCGCCACCGGCCCTCCGGCCGGCGCCGCACCCGCCATCGCCCAGCCTCCGAGCCCGGCCAGCACGGCCGCTGCGGCGGCCATCGCCACCTGCGCCTGGCGCCGGCGGCCTACCTCCGGGACCAGCAGAGCCGATCCGGCCAGGGCGCCGGCGGCCACGAGCGCCACGACGCCGGTCGTCTGGTTCACCATCCCGGAGCCGATCGCGGCCAGGGCGGCCAGCAGCAGGGCCGCCGGCGCGGCGCCGGCGCAGAGCCACGCCGTGGCCTGTCCGGTCCAGCGCCGCCCCCCCTCCAGCACCTCGGTCACGGCGTCGGCCAGGTCCGCCACGCTCGGCGCGCGCCAGACCGCTGCGTCGACCAGGTGGAGCACCTCGCCGTCCAGCACGCTCTCGGAGGCGAGGGTGGATGTCAGCTCGAACGCCGGCCCGGCGGGACGGGCCAGCGTCCACGCCGGCGGCGTCGCCTCTCGCTCGCCGCCCGTCGCCTGGCACAGCGTGGCCAGGACGGGCGCGAACTCCAGGATCGGCACCGAGGCCGGCAGCGCCAGGTCGACGCGACGGCGGGACGCCTGCACGCTGACGTGGCAGAGGTCCCCCGAACGCGGCCTGCTCAGCGAGGCCGGGGGCCGAACCACGGCTCTCAACTCCCAACCAAAGAACAGGACCCAGCGGCAGCGTAAGCAAGGGCTCCGCACTGCGGGTGAGTCCCTCTTCCCGACGCCGCCAGCGCCTCAGTCAGACCCGAAGGGATGCACCGAAGGTGCCGCGGAAATCCCAGCGAGA
>DATFRD010000356.1:0-9571 GCA_035263645.1 Candidatus Dormiibacterota bacterium
CTGCAGCGGCCGGACGATGACGCGGGCGACCGCCTGTCCTCTGCCCGAGAGCTCGTACGCCGCATGCGCGACAGCCCGCGACGTCGGCCAGGCCAGGGCCGCGTCAGGAGAGGCGAACCAGATCAGGTCGACCGCGTCGCACGCCGGGGCCGGCCCGGGGCGCAGCGCGAAGAGCTGCTCGTGCAGGAGCGGCCCCGCGGCCGCGACCGCCTCCGCGTAGGGTCCCCGCAGGCAGGCCTCGAGCTGCTCGACGCCGGACATCGGATGGCTGCGGAAGAACGTCATCAGCTTCACCGCGCCCGACGGCGCCTCGCCGCCGGCACGCAGCTCGCGCGACCCGACCACGACGCCCGAGCGGCCGGGCTCCAGGAAGGCGACCTCGTCGTCCTCCAGCTCGCGGTCGCGCTCCGGCGAGAACAGCGCCCGGTCCATCGCCGCCAGGTCGTCGAAGTCGAGCTCCGGCAGGCAGTCGAAGCCCGCATACGGCAGCAGCGGCCGCCCGTCCCGCAGCGCCGCGTGGTTCTGCACGTAGCGCCTGAGGCCCACAAGGCGGCGGGCCAGGGCGGCGTGGGGGCCGCTCCAGTGGGCCTGGAAGGCCTCGACGGACATGCCGCGCCGGCGCGGCGCCATGAACACCCGGGTCACCACAGCGGTCGCTCCCGCAGCTCCCGCTTCAGGATCTTGCCGCTCGGGCTGACCGGCATCCCGGACATGGGCAGGAACACGATGCGCTTCGGCACCTTGTAACCGGCCAGGTGCCGGCGACAGTGGGCCCTGAGGTCGTCGGCGGTCAGCGAGGCCCCCGGCCGCAGCGCGATCACGGCCCGGACCTCCTCGTCCCACTCGTCGCTCGGGACGCCGAGGACGGCGGCCTCGGCGATCAGGGGGTGGCCGTAGAGGACCTGTTCCACCTCGGCCGAGTAGACGTTCTCCCCGCCCGTCTTGATCATGTCCTTCAGGCGGTCGCGATAGAAGAAGTAGCCCTCGGGGCTCCGCAGCGCCAGGTCGCCGGTGCGCAGCCAGCCGTCTCTCATCACGGCAGCGGTGGCCTCGGGCCGCTCGAAGTAGCCGGCCATCACGTTCGGACCGCGGACGCAGAGCTCGCCCACCTCGCCGTCCGGCAGCTCGCCGTCGTCGCCGCGGATGGTCACGTCGTTGAGCAGGATCTCCTGGCCGATCGACCCGTCCAGCTCCTCCGAGAACATGTCCTCCGGGCGCAGGCGGGTCACGATTGGGCCGGCCTCGGTCAGGCCGTACTGGTAGTAGATGCGCGCTCCCGGCAGCTCATCGCGCACCGCGCGCTTGTCGGGCAGGCGGAAGCTGGCCCCGCCCACGTAGAGGCGGCGGAAGGACGAGAGGTCGTGGCGGGGCAGCTGGCCGCTGGCCAGCATGCGCCGGACCATGTTGGGGATGAAGAACCCGTTCGTCACGCCTTCGCGGGCGATGGTGCCGGCCACCTGCTCCTCGTCGAAGGCCCGGACCAGGATGCTGGCGGCGCCCAGGACGAGATGGGGCAGGAACCAGCAGAGGAGCGACGCCGAGTGGTACATGGGCGCGATCAGGAGGGTGCGGTCGTCCGGCTCCATGTCCGTGTCGACGATCTCGTTCAGGGCGTTGGCCATCACGTTGCGGTGCGTCAGCAGCACGCCCTTGGGAAAGCCGGTGGTGCCGCCCGTGTAGAGGATCACGCTCCCGCTCTCGGGTCCCCCCGCCAGGCCGGGCTCGGGCCCGAACCGCAGGAGCTCCTCGTACTCGGCGCCCTGCCGCACGACGCGCTCCACGTGCTGGAGCTCCCCGGTGGCCGCCGCAGCCTCCACGCTCTCGGCCCACTCCCGTTCGACGAGGACCACCCTGGCGCGGGAGTCGTTCAGGGCGAACACCAGCTCCGGCACCGCCCAGCGCCAGTTGTACGGCACGGCGACCGCACCGGCCACGACCACGCCGAGGAAGGTCTCCGCCGAGAACACGCTGTTGCCGGTCAGGATGCCCACGGTCTCGCCGGGCCGCACCCCCGCCTCGCGGAGGCCGCGCGCCAGTGCCCATGCCCGCCGGGCGAGCTCGCCGTGGGTGAGCCGCTCGCGCTCGTCGGCGACCGCGAGCGCCTGGGGGTGGCGCCGGACGCCCCGGCGGAGCGCGTCCGCAACGGTCAGCATCGCGGCGCCACCTGGCCCAGCGCGTGCCCGGGCTAGCTCGGCTGGACCCAGGGCTGCTGGATCGTCTTCTCGTACATGCCCGGCATCACCTGGTTGTCGGTGTTGTAGCGGACCCAGTTGTCGAGCCAGTTGAGCCACCGCTGGTCGCCCTGCCGGATCCCGTAGCAGCCGAACTCCGTGGCGATCGGCTTGCCGTCGTTGAGCAGCTTCACGTTGCTGTGCTGCTGGACGAACGGGGTGGCCAGGTAGGTCTCGACGACGCAGGCGTTCGACTTGCCGGTGGCGACGGCCAGCAGGGCCGGGTCCTGCTCGAGGCCCTGAACCGTGGCCTTGGGGAAGAGGATCTGCGACCGGAAGAACGCGGTCGAGCCCAGCAGGGCGGTGATGACGACGCCCGATTTGTTGAGGTCCGACGGCTGCTGGACGGAGCTGCTCGTCGGCACGATCACGACCTGGCCGTAGGGCACGTAGCCCTTGCTGAAGTCCATCGTGAGCGCCCGCTTGGGCGTGTTGACCAGGCCGACCGAGATCATGTCCCCCTTCTTCGCCAGCAGAGCCGGGACGATCGAGTCGAACTTGTCCTGGTCGAGCACGTTGAGCTTGACGTTCAGGTCCTTGGCCATCATGTTCAGAAGGTCGATGTCGTAGCCGGCCGGCTGGTTGCTGGGGTCACGGAACATCTCGGGCGGGTACTTGAGCTGGGTGATCACGTTCAGCGTGCCCCGCTTCTGGATCTCGTCCAGCAGCGAGGTCCCGCTCTGGTTGCTGGAGCCGCTGGCGGTCCCGGTCTCGCACGCCGCAGCCACGGCCCCGCCCGCGAGCAGGGCCGCGGCGCCGAACAGCGTGCGCCGCGTGATCCACCTTCTCCGTTCCTCGTCCATGTTGCCCTCCCAATCCCGCGTGGGGTTGTCTGGCGCCCGATCAGGCAGCGTTGCGGACGGGCGCGGTCCGCCATGGCATCCACCGCCGCGGACTCCTGACGTCGCGGCGGTAGTGCGCCTCCAGCGCGCTGACGCCGCGCGAGATCGCCAGCGTCAGGCCGATGTAGATCAGGGCTGCCACGCTGTACAGCTCGAAGGGGCGGAAGCTCAGCGACACGGCGACCTCGGTCTGCCGCATGAGCTCGCCCACGCCGATCACGCTGACCAGCGAGGAGTCCTTCAGCATGCCGACGAACATGTTCCCGGTGGGCGGGATGATGATCCGCCAGGCCTGCGGCCACACCACCTTGAGGAACGTCTGCAGCCGGGTCATGCCGGTCGCCAGCGCCGCCTCCGTCTGGCCCCTGTCGACCGCCTGGATGCCCGAGCGGTAGATCTCCGCCAGCCAGCCGGCGTACTGGAGCGTCAGGCAGAGGATGCCCGCGGGCACGGCGTCCACGTTCAGGCCCGTGACAAGCGTCACGCCGTAGTAGGCCCACAGGATGAAGACCAGCAGCGGGATCGCCCGGAAGACGGAGATGTAGAGCGAGGCCAGCGACCGGATCGCCCAGAAGCGCGACATGCGGGCGAGGGCGACGAACAGTCCCCAGACCATGGCCAGCGCCATCGCCACCACGGCGACGACCACGGTGTACTCGACGCCGGTGACGATCCAGGACCCGTACTGGCCGACGACGTCCCAGCGGAACACATAGTCCATGCGCAGCTCCTTGCCTCAGAAAAAACCCGGCGGCAGCGTAAGCAAGGGCTTGGCCCGAGCGTGTGAGTCCATCTTCCCGACGCCGAGGACGCCACAGGCAGCCCCGAAGGGACGCACCGAAGGTGCCCCCAATGTCCCCGAGAAAAGGGGGGGTTCCGGAAGGGGGGGCCTGCCCCCCCTTGCATTTCACAGGACAGCCTTCAGAAAGGCTCGCGTCCGCTCCTCGCGGGGCGCGCCGAGGACCTCCTTGCCCCCTTCCTCGACGATCACGCCGCCGGACATGAACACCAGGTGGTCGCCGACCTCGCGCGCGAAGCCCATCTCGTGCGTGACTACCACCATGGTCATGCCCTGCTCCGCCAGCCGCTCCATGACCGCCAGCACCTCGCCGATCAGCTCCGGGTCGAGCGCGGAAGTGGGCTCGTCGAAGAGCATCACCCTGGGGTCCATGGCCAGCGCCCGGGCGATCGCCACCCGCTGCGACTGCCCGCCCGAGAGCTGCGACGGGTAGTGGTGGATGCGGTCCGCCAGGCCGACGTCGGCCAGGTGATCCGCCGCCTTGGCCCTGGCCGCCGCCCTGCTCATCCGGCGCACCTCGCGCAGCGCCAGGGCCACGTTGTCGAGCGCGGTCAGGTGCGGGTAGAGGTTGAAGCGCTGGAAGACCATGCCCATCTGGCTGCGCAGCTCGGTCAGCCGGGCGCCGCCGGCCGCGCGAGAGCTGCCGTTCGGCGAGCTGTAGACCCGGCCCAGGAACCGCACGGTTCCGGCGTTGGGGATCTCGAGCAGGTTCATGATCCGCAGCAGCGTGCTCTTGCCGCCGCCGCTGGGCCCGAAGATCACCAGGTGCTCGCCCTGCCGGACGGTCAGGTCGATGCCCTTCAGCACCTCCACGTGCCCGAAGGACTTGTGGATGCCCGCCAGGTCGATCAGGACGTCTGCGGCCATGGCAAGGGAGCTGCCGACTCCGAGATGACTCGCGGAAAGCCGACCATGCCGACCTCCGGCGCCAGGTGCCTCGAGACCAGCGTCAGCACCGCGTCCGGCTCCCTGCCCGGGGGCAGCTCGAGCAGCAGGTGGGTGGCGCCGGCCGCACGCCACGTGGAGGCCAGCGCCCGGTCCGCATCCAGGTCGCCGGAGAGCGCCGCCCGCGCCGGCCGCACCAGCCCGTGCGGGCGCACGTCGGCCGGCCGCAGCGCGAGCGGCGGCAGGCCACTGCTCGCGCTCAGCTCGGGGGCCGCCGGGCCGTCCAGCCAGACCGGGATCTCGACCTGGGCGGGCGCCGGGGTGAGCATGACCGGCGCCGCTGCGCCCGGCGGCTGCACCGGGCGGCCGCTCCACAGCTCCCGCAGCGCCGCCAGGTCCTGGCCTGCTCGTCCGGCGCTCAGCTCGCCGGTGTCCGCCAGGACCACCAGCCTGCCGCCGGCCACGTTGTCGAGGACCGCCAGCTCCTCCGCCAGAGTCACCGGCTGCTCGCTGTGGAGGGGGACCCGCACGACCACGCGCAGGGCCTCGGTGGTCGCCGCCGCGTAGGCGGCCGCGATCATCTCCTGCCCGGGCTCCGGCCCGCCGACGAGCGCGCCGAAGAGGCCGTGGGCCTCGGCCCTGCCGGCGAGGTCGGCCTCGCCGCCCGGGGGTAGGACCAGCCCCAGCCTCACGCCGCCACCGCGTCGCGCAGCCGCGGCAGCACGCCGTTGGCGAGCCGGTGCAGCACCGCGTGGATGGCCGCCCGCGGGGCGCCCTCGAGCATCAGGCGGCACGCGACATAGCCAACGCCCCCCTCGGCCAGCTCCTCGAGCGCCTCGACGACCCGGTCGGCGGAGCCCACGACGGTCGTGGCGACGGCGTCGGCGATCGCGGCCCCGGCGTCTCGCTGGAAGTCCATCTTGCGATGCTCGCCCTCCGCGGCCACCGCCCAGCCCAGGCCGGCGTAGAGCACATAGCTCGCCCGGACCCAGTCCAGCACCGCCTCACGCTCGGCGGGGTCGTCGGTCACCCAGACGTTGCGCAGCGCGCCCACGACTGGAGCCGGTCCTGGCCGCCGGGCCGCCTCCCACGCCGCGCGATGCGCCCTGGCCAGGTCGAGCACCTTCGCGGTCGGGAGGGCGCCGGAGAGGAGGATCGGGTGGCCCCTGGCCCCGGCCCGGGCGGCGCTCCGCACGGTCGCTCCGCCCATCCAGACCGGGACGCCCGCCGGCTCGAGCACCTCGAGCCCCCGGAGCAGCCTGGGCAGCCGCTCGCGGAGGGAGAGCCCCTTGCCCGCGAACTCCGCCTCGCGGTACCCGAGACCGACGCCGAGGTCGAAGCGGCCGCCCGACCGCCGGGCCAGGTCCGCGGCGCAGGTGGCGACGCGGCGCGGGTCCTGGAGGGGCAGGAGGAGCATGCCGGTGCCGACGCGGAGCCGGCTGGTGACCGCCAGCGCGCTGGCGGCGGCCGGGAGCAGGGCGGGGCAGTAGCCGTCGTAGAAGAAGTGGTGCTCCGACAGCCAGATGCCGTCGAACCCGAGACGCTCGATCAGCCGGGCGTCATCTCTGAGCTCGCGGTAGGCGCGGACGTGTGGTCGTGGCCGGTGGGCGGTGGACTGGAGACACCAGAGCCCGACACCGAGGCGCATGCCCCCTCCTGGCCGAGGATGCGTGTCAGTGTATGCGAATGAGCGCTAGTTCGCAAAGATGGTGACTGTCGTGACCGGAGCCGGCTCCGGCATCGGGGCGGCCACCGCGGGCGTGCTCGCCGGGCGCGGCGGCACAGTCGTCTGCGCAGACATCGACGAGGCGGCGGCGCGGAGCACGGCTGCCTCGCTGCCGGCCGCGGTGGCCCTCCGGACGGACGTTCGTTCGGCCTCCGACTGCGAGGCCATGGTGGCCATGGCGACCCGCCTCCCCGGTGGCCTGGACGCCCTCGTCGCCTGTGCCGGCGTCGAGGAGCACGGGGCCGCGCACGAGCTGGGCGAGGCGGTGTTCGACAGGATCGTCGCCGTCAACCTGCGGGGGAGCTTCCTCGCCGCCCGCGCGGCCGCGAGGGCCATGATCGCCCGCGGCCGCGGCGGCAGCGTGGTGCTCATCGGCTCGGTCAACTCGCAGGTTGCCCTGGCCGGCCAGGCCGCCTATGCCGCCTCCAAGGGCGGGGTCCTCATGCTGGGCCGGGCGCTGGCCGTCGATTGGGCCCGCTACGGCATCACGGTCAACGTGGTCGGCCCCGGCGTGGTCGACACGCCGATGTCCGCGACCAGCCTGGCCGACCCCCGGCGCCGGGAGCTGCTGCTGGGGCGGGTGCCGCTCGGGCGCCCGGCCCAGGCCAGCGAGGTGGCGGAGGTGATCGCCTTCCTGGTCTCGGACGCCGCCCGCTACATGACCGGAGCCTACGTGCCGGTGGATGGGGGCTGGCTGGCCGGATGAGCCTGCGCCTGGGGGCCAAGCTCCCGACCACGGGCGAGCTGCCGGCTCGCCTGGGCATCCCGGCGATGGCCGCGCGCCTGGAGCGGGCCGGCTTCGACTCGCTCTGGGTCTCCGACCACGTGGTCATGCCCGAGCGCGTGCGGTCCCGCTACCCATTCGCGGCCGACGGCCGAGCCGGCTGGCCCACCGACACGCCCTGGTACGACGCGATCGTGGCGCTGAGCGCGGCCGCCGCCACGACCAGCCACGTCGGCCTCGGCGTCGCCGTCCTGGTGCTTCCGCTCCGGCACCCCGTGGTGCTCGCCAAGCAGGCGGCCAGCCTGGACGCGATCAGCGGCGGCCGGCTCACCCTCGGGGTGGGTGCCGGATGGCTGGCCGAGGAGTTCGAGGCGCTCGGCGTGCCGTTCGAGACGCGCGGCTCCCGGCTCGACGAGTGGATCGCGATCCTTCGTGCCTGCTGGACCGGGCGTCCCCCGCCGCTGGCCGGATGTCATTACCGGCTCCCCGCCGGCGTGCTCTCCTTCCCGACGCCGGCGCGGCAGCCCGACATCCTGGTGGGCGGCACCAGCCCGGCCGCGCTGGGCCGGGCGGGCCGCGCCGGCCAGGGCTGGCTGGGCCAGGAGGCGCCCGGCCGGATCGACTGGACCGGCCTGGAGGCGTCGGTGGCCGCGGTCCGGCGGGCGGCGGCGGCCGCCGGACGCGACGCCGCGGCCGCGCGCCTGGTCCTGCGCCTGACCCCGCCGGCCCCGGACGGCGTGCTGGAGGTGCTGCCCAGGCTGGCCGCGGCCGGGGTGACCGAGGTGATCGTGGACGTCGACTGGGAGGCGCCGGCGGGCCCGGCCCGGGACCACGATCGCCTGCGCCGGGCGGCCGAGGCGGGCGGACGCTGCTGATGCGAAGGGTCTGGCTGATGGCAGCCGGGCACTTCGTCATCGACTCCTCACCTGCGCTCCTCTTCGCGCTGATGCCCCTGTTCATAGCCAGGCTGCACATGAGCTACGCGCTGGCGGGGCTGCTCACCACCAGCATGCTCATGATGTCGAGCGTCGGACAGCCGGCGTTCGGCTACCTCAACGACCGCTTCCCCCTGCTGCCCCTCTCCGCGGCGGGCCTGGTGGTGAGCGGCCTGGCGATGGGCCTCACCGGCCTCGCCGCCAGCTACCCGGCAATGCTCGGCCTGGTGCTGCTGTCCGGCCTGGGCTCCGCCTGCTTCCACCCCCAGGCCGTATCCCAGGCCGGGCGCGCCAGCCGGTCCGCGTCCGGCTTCTCGATCGCGATCTTCTTCACCGGCGGCTCCGCGGGGACCGGCGCCATGTCGCTGGTGATCGTGCCACTGGTGTCGCTGCTCGGCATGCCTGCGACGCTCTTCGTCATCGTGCCCGCGATGGCGGCCGCCGGCCTCTTCCTGCGTGCCCGCCGCCGCTGGCTCGTCGACGCCGGCTCGAGCGCTGCGGTGGCCCGTACCAGCGGCTCGCTGCGGCTGCTGGCCTGGCCGCTGGGCCTGCTGCTGGCCATCTCGATCCTGCGTTCGGCCGTCCTGAGCGGCTACCTGACCTTCCTTCCCAGCCTGGTCACCGGGTCGGGCGGGAGCCTCGGCCTGGCCGCGCTGGCCCTTGCGGTCTTCCTCTTCTCCGGCTCGGCCGGCGCCCTCGCCGGCGGCATTGCGGCCCGGCGCGCCGGGAGCGAGGTGGTGACGGCGGCGTCGCTGGCGCTGGCCCTGGCGGCGCTGCTGCCCGTCCCCTGGCTCGGGGGCGGTCTCCAGGTGGGCTGGATGGGCCTGGCCGGCGTGCTGCTCTTCGCCTCCGAAGCCCAGGTCACCGCCTCCGCCCAGCGCCTCCTGCCGGCTCTGCCCGGGGTGGCTTCCAGCCTGATGATGGGGGTGGGCCTGGGGCTGGGCAACCTGGGGGCGGTCGCCACCGGAGCCGGTGCCGACCGCGTGGGGCTGGTGCCGGCACTGCTCGCCCTGACGCTGCTCCTGCTGGGCGCCGTCGCCGCGGCCCTCGGCTTCATCCCGGTCCAGCGCCGTGCCGTCGCGCGCTCGGAGGCCGCGTGACTGCGGCATCGCGATCGCCGGGTCCTGGCTGATGCGGTTCGGCGTGGGCGACTTCAGCGGACAGCGACCGCCGGGGAGCCCGACCACGCACTCGCAGCTGTACGCGGAGCTGATCGCCCAGGCGCGCGCCATCGAGGCGGCCGGCCTGGACTCGATGTGGCTCAGCGAGCACCACTTCGCCGAGGACGGCTACCTGCCGGCCGCGCTGCCCATCTGCGCGGCGCTGCTCGCGGCGACCGGCCGCCTGGTGGTCGGCACCGATCGCCTGCCGGCCTCGCTGCACCACCCCGTGCGCCTGGCCGAGGACGCCATCGCGCTCGACCTCCTGA
>DATFRD010000357.1:0-6807 GCA_035263645.1 Candidatus Dormiibacterota bacterium
GCGGTGGTGCTCGGGCTCTGGATGGTGGGCTTCGCGCGGCCTCACTGGACCGCCGCCACCGCGCTGGGCGCCTGCGCGATCGCGCTGCTCGTCCTCTCCCACGGGCCCACCGCCGTCGCCGCCATGTTCGGCACGGTGTTCCAGGCCGGCATCCGCCTGCCGCTGTGGCCGGGCCTGCCCATCGTCGGCGCGACCGTCGCCGCGTTCGAGGCCGTCGACGTCCTGCACGGCCAGGCCGACCTGCTGTCCGGCGCCCTCAACGTGGTCGGCTGGGGCGCGCTGTACACGGCCGGCGCGGCCTTTCGGCAGCTCCGCCAGGAGCAGTCGCGGACCCGGCAGGCGCTGGAGGAGCTGCGGCTGTCGCGGGCGGCCCAGCTCGAGTCCGCCAAGGTCGAGGAGCGGGCCCGGCTGGCGCGTGAGATCCACGACGTGCTGGCCCACACGCTCTCGGCGCTGGCCGTCCAGCTGGAGACCGGCCGGGTTCTGCTGGAGCAGCGCCCGGGCGACCCGGCCGGGCTGCAAGCGGTCGAGCGGGCACACCGGCTGGCGCAGGACGGGCTGGTCGAGGCCCGGCGGGCGGTCGGCACGCTGCGCGGCGGACCCCTGCCCGGGCCGGCCGCGCTCCCGGCGCTCGCCGCCGACTTCCAGAGCGACACCGGCGTCCCCTGCCGGCTGGAGGTCGAAGGCGAGCCGGTCCGGCTCTCCTCCGAGGCCAGCCTGGCCGTCTACCGCACCGCCCAGGAGGCGCTGGCGAACGTCCGCAAGCACGCCAGGGCGCGCAGCGTGTCCCTGCGCCTGCGCTGGCGGCCGGACGGTGCCGAGCTGACCGTCGAGGACGAGGGCGAGCCCAGGGCGTGGGCCGTGAAGAGCGGGTACGGCCTGCTAGGCATCCGCGAGCGGGCCGAGCTGCTGGGGGGGCGGCTGGAGGCCGGCCCCGGCGAACAGGGGTTCCGGGTGCGGCTGTGGGTGCCCGCCTGATTCGCGTCCTGCTGTGGGTGCCGGCCTGATTCGCGTCCTGGTGGCGGACGACCAGGCGCTGGTCCGGGAGGGCCTGACCACGCTCCTCGGCCTGGCGGACGGGATCCAGGTGGTGGGGGCGGCGGCCGACGGCGAGGAGGCTGTCGAGCTGGCGGCTCGGCTCCGCCCCGACGTCGTGCTGATGGACCTGCGGATGCCGCGGATGGACGGGGTGGAGGCGACCCGCCGCGTGCTCGCCGGCGAGGGGGCGCCACGGGTGCTGGTGCTCACCACGTACGCGGACGACGAGTCGGTCCTCGCGGCCCTGCAGGCGGGGGCGCTGGGCTATCTCACCAAGGACTCCGGCGCCGGCGACATCGCGCTCGCGGTGCGCACCGTGCACGCCGGGAAGGCGCTGCTGGAGCCGGAGGTGCAG
Organism: Candidatus Dormiibacterota bacterium; assembly: GCA_035263645.1. GTDB lineage: Bacteria > Chloroflexota > Dormibacteria > Dormibacterales > Dormibacteraceae > CF-161. The sequence continues at coordinate 1,394 of DATFRD010000357.1, forward strand.
CGGCGGCTGCTGGAGCTGAGCCGGGGCGGCGGCCCCGCGAGCCGGGAGCCGGAGGCGCCAGCGCCGCCGGCTCCGGACGGGCTCACGGAGCGCGAGGTGGACGTGCTCGTGCTCATCGCCCACGGCCTCTCGAACCGGGAGATCGCCGAGCGGCTCTTCGTGAGCGAGGCGACCGTCAAGACGCACATCAACAACCTGTTCAGCAAGGCCGGCCTGCGCGACCGCGCGCAGGCGGTGACCTACGCCTACCGCCGGGGCCTGGTGCGGTCGTAGCGGCGTTTAATGGCGCTCATGACCCGCAGGGACGGCGCCGTGCCGCGAGGCGCCAGGGCGCGAGCCCGGCTCACCGCCGAGCGGCTGGCTCGGGTGCATCCTGCTCGGTCCGAGCTCGAGTTCGGGAGCGCGTACGAGCTCCTGGTGGTCACCATCCTGTCCGCCCAGAGCACCAACCGGCTCGCCAACCAGATCGGGGCCAGCCTGTTCGCCCGCTACCCCGACCCCGCCGCCCTGGCGGAGGCGAAGCTCGAGGACGTCGAGGACATCGTCCGCCAGATCGGCTTCTACCGCACCAAGGCGCGCACGGTGGTGGCCGCCGCCCGGGCCGTGGCCGAGCGCCACGGCGGGGCCGTGCCCGGCACCATGACCGAGCTGCTCACGATCCCGGGCGTCGGTCGCAAGAGCGCCAACGTGGTGCTCGGCCTGGCCTTCGGGGCCCCGAGCATCGTCGCCGACCGGCACGCGATGCGCCTGGCCCACCGCCTCCGCCTGGTCTCGGAGGCCGAGCCGGGCCGCGTGGAGGCACAGCTGGGGCGGCTGCTGCCCCGCCCCGAGTGGAGGGCCTTCTCGCTGCGCATGACCCTGCACGGCCGGCACGTCTGCCTGGCCAGGCGGCCGCTGTGCGAGCGCTGTGTCCTCAACGACCTCTGCCCCAGCTCGTCGACACGCGCCTGGCCGGCGGAGGCCAGGCTGGCTCTCTCCCTGTCTCTCCTGGCCGACGCCGAGCCCGACGCCGGCCCGGCCGAAGCCGCCCCGTCGACCCGAGAGACCGCCCGGGAAGCGTGAGCGCGGGTCGGCTCAGGCGGCGGCGCCCCTTCCGGCCCGGACGCGCAGCTCGCGCTTGTCGGCCGCGGTGGGCCCGAACGAGCCGAGCACGACCGGGAGGTCGAGCGCCTCGCCGACGGTCTCGATCCACCCGCCGGCGACCCGGTGGCAGACGGGCCGGGCGGCGAGGAGGCGGCGGGCGAGCCGCGCCTGCCGGTCGAGGTCGCCGGGGGGCCCGACCGGCAGGCGCTCCACACGCTGGTCGTCGATCTCGTAGGCGCGGCAGATCCTGAGGTCCGCCCGTGCCTGCGCGACGTCCAGGTGGGTGAGCGCGAGGGCGTCGGCGCCGCCGGACACCTCGAGGGCGTAGCGGATCGCGACGGCGTCGAAGTGCCCGACGCGAAACGCCCCCTGCCATCGCCCATGGCTGTTGTGCCGGTCCGGCAGGCCGGCGGTGAGCGCCGGGTCCTCGGTCACGAACGGGCCCGGCCCGTGCCGGGTCGCGTAGGTTCGGAGCACACCGAGCCGCCGCGCGCTGCCGGCGAGGCCGGCCTCCGCCAGCAGGGCCTCGGCGTTGGCGAACGTGGTGGTGGACCAGGTCGTGTAGGGGTGGAAGCCCTGCCATTCGTCGAGCAGGACGCCCTGGGCGCCCTCGAAGACCACCCGGCCGCGGCGCAGGAGGCGCGGCAGGTAGGCATCGTCGACCAGCCTGACGCTGCCGGCGAAGGCGCGAAACGCCTCCACGCACGCCGCGACGAGGGGCGCCTGGAGCTCGCCGAGCTCCTCGCTCAGCCGGTCGCGCACCAGGGTCAGCTTGCGGCACAGCACCCGCGGATCGGCGCAGTCGCCGACCCGCGGCGCGTCGTCCTCGTAGGCCAGGGCATAGGCCGCCGTCTCGCCGATCCCGACGCCGCAGGATCCGTGCCGGGCGGCGCCGCGCGCGATCTCACGGGCCCGGTTGGCGGCCCGATGGTAGGGCGTGGTGAGGAGGGCCCGACGGTCCACCGTGAGCCGGTCCAGCGCGTCGGGCACGCCCAGGGCGACGAGGTGATCGGCCTCGGCGACGAGCGCCAGCGGGTCGACCAGCACGTAGCGCGACAGGTGGGTGAGCACGCCCGCGTGGAACGTGCCGGACCCGAACTGCGCGAAGGTGTGGTGCCGGCCGTCGGGGGTGACCACGTTGTGCGCGGCCTGGGCGCCACCGTTGAACCGGACGACCGCGGGGACCGGCCCGCCCCCGTTCGCAGGGGAGCAGAGCCAGTCCACGACCGTGCCCTTGCCGGCGTCGCCGTACCCGAGGTCGACGACGATGTCATGCGTCACAGCCTCACGATCCCGCCGGAAGCGCCGGTTCCCAGGTCCCCGGGCACGGCCGAGACCGCGACCATGGCACGGTCGGCGGCGATCGTGGCGAGCGCCCTGGAGACGGAGGCTCCGGAGCGGGACCCGTACTCGCGCAGGTGGTCGAGGCCCTCGCCCAGGTCGATGGCGTCCTCGCCGAGCCCCACGGTCAGGGCGATCGTCTCGCACGCGGCATCCAGGTCGTCGAGCTGGATGACGTTCTGGCCGAGCAGCCGGCGCCACCGGCCCAGCACCTCGTGGTCGCCCACGTAGGACGAGCCGTGCGGCAGGATATAGTAGACGTCGTACTTGCGGGTGAGCTCGGCGACGATCGCCTCCACGGGCAGGTCCTCGACCATCTCGTCGCCGATGAGCCTGCGGACCTCCGGCGCCTTTACGCGCGCGTACGGCATCTCGTCGCCGATCAGAAACAGGTACCCGCGCCGGCCGCGCCGCTCCTGGCAGTCGATCGAGGTGTGCCGGGCCATGAAGTACATCGCCAGCTCGTACGACTCGGTCTTCTGGCCCCCGCCCCCGCCCTCGAGCAGGATCCGGCCCAGGTCGTCATCCATGCGGTTGTCCGACTCGAACTGGCCGATCTGCAGCGGAGCCCAGTCGCAGGTGGCGTCGCCGATGGCGCCGAACAGGATCTGCGGGTGGGTGACGTACCCCTTGCGCAGCAGCAGGCCCAGCAGCTCTGGCAGCCTGGCCTGCAGGGCCCGCGGCACCGTGCGCATCGAGCCGGTGACATCGAAGAGCACGGCGATCGCCACGGACTCCGGGTGCTCGTCGGAGTCGCGGCTCTCGCGCCTGGTCACCCCATACGGGTCCAGGCTCGGGTGCACCGCGGTCGCGCCGCCGTCGCTGTAGGCGAAGGCGCTGACCCCCCTCGCCGCCCGGTACCGCGCCGCGGCGTCGAACACGTCCGTTGACCAGCGTCCACTTCCCATCGGATCCTCCTTTCAGCCGGCCTTCGCCGGCATGGCAAACGGTCTGAACCTGCGCGCTCCGTAGAGCCGCTCGAGCACGTCGTCGAGCTCCCCGAGCAGGCGCCACGCGTCCGCTGGCCGCCGGCTCGGCGCGGCCAGGGCGCAGCCCCTCGCGAACATCAGCAGCGGCCGCGGGACCGGCTGGCCGAGCAGCTCGGTCATGCACCGCGTGGCCATGTAGATGTCGGTCGCCGGGCTGGCTCGCCGGCCCTCGAGCACCTCCGGCGGGTAGCGGTCGCTGCCGGCGTAGCGGCCCACGACGACGGGCACCCGGCCCGTCGGATCCGTCGCGGCATAGCAGCCGGGGACCGAGCAGCACCAGTCCACGAGCACCAGCCCGTGGTCGGCGGGGTGGATGAGCACGTGCTCCGGCAGCACCGCGCCGTGGATCACGCCGGCGCGGTGCGCGTACCCGAGGGCGACCAGCAGGCGCCGCCACATCCAGGCCACGTCCCGCGGGTCCAGGCCGTCGGGGTGGGCGGCCCGGACCTCGGCCAGGCTGAAGAATCCGCCCAGCAGCTCGATCACGTTGGCCTGCCGCGTCATCCCCGCCGCGGCGTCGCGATGCCGGAACGTCTCGATCAGGCGCGGCGCGTAGGGGCGGAAGCGGGCATCCCCGTCCTGCACGAGCTGCGCCAGGGCGGTCGCCTCGCGGGCCAGCAGGTCGCTGTGGGCCGGGTCGCGCGGCAGCTTCAGCAGCGCGGCGGTCTCCGGGTGGCCGTAGCGAACCCGGTAGAGGCCCGCGATCTCCCCGGTCGCGAAGCGCGGGCCGAGCACATACGACCGCCGACGCGTGGTGATCGTCGCGGGCGAGCCCCCCTGCCGAGCCTGGCTCCACAGCGCCGTGAGCCTGGCGAACGCGCGGGCGGCTGCGGCGGCGCGGCCGTCGCGCACCGTGTCCGGGTGGGTGAGACGGGCCAGGAGGTGGTACCTGCGTGATGCTGAGTCGCCGTCCGGCGGGCCGAACAGGTCGGCGGGGGTGCGGGCCGCCTCGATCAGCTGGATCGCATCGTCGAGCTGCGTCATCGGGCCTCCTCCTCGCGAGATGGGCGAAGCAGCGCCGGGTGCAGCAGCCTGGCATCCCCCGCCCGGTAGAGCCGCGCCCGCGGGCCGCCCCGCTGGCCTCCACGCTCCGCGGTCGCGCCGGTGCTCTCCACGAAGCCGGGGACGGACAGCACCTTGCGGTGGAAGTTGCCGGCGTGCAGCTCCTCGGCCCACACGGCCTGGTAGACCGCCCGCAGCTCGGGGATGGTGAACTCCTCGCCCAGGAAGGCGGTGGCCAGCGGCGCGTACTCGAGCTTCGAGCGGGCCCGCTCCAGCCCGTCGGCCAGGATGCTGGCGTGGTCGAAGGCAAGCCGGCGGGTGGTGCCGGGCCGCTGCACGACCGGCCGGCCGGGCCGGACGGCCTCCGGCAGCCCCAGGGCGTCGACGCCAACCCAGGCCGCCGCGGCGGCGTCGCCCCCGGCGCGGGAGTCTGGCATCTCAGGGCCGAAGGCCAGGTAGGCGACGGACACGACCCGCATCCGCGGGTCCCGGCCGGGGGTTCCGTACGTCCCCAGCTGCTCGAGATGGACCCGCCCCGGCTGCTCGGCCGCGTCGGCCAGCAGGCCGGTCTCCTCGGCCAGCTCGCGCGCCGCCGCCTCCAGCAGGTCCTCCTGGCTCCGCACGAAGCCACCGGGCAGCGCCCACCGGCCCTCGTGCGGTGGCTCTCCCCGACGCACGAGCAGGACCTGGAGCCGGCCGTCCCGGATCGTCAGGGCGACCACGTCGACGGTGACCGCGACCGGGTCGTACCGGAGCGGGTCGTAGTCGGCGAGGAACCGCTCCTCAGTCGCTTCGGCCATTCATCTCACTTTGAGAATTTCTCACTATGAGGCTATCCTGTCACAGTCGCCGGCCGCGCGTCAAGGGAGCGTCGACGTCCGAGACTCCGGCCGGGGAGGCGGCGTCTCCGGCCGCCTCCCCGCGCCTGTTCAGCGGCTGGTCCGCGCCGCCGCCTCGACCTGGGGCTGCCTCGCTGTCCTGGCCGCGGTCAGCAGCAGC
>DATFRD010000358.1:0-35671 GCA_035263645.1 Candidatus Dormiibacterota bacterium
CTTTGGGGCCCATGCACCCCATCTCCGGCGTTGCCTCCTGCGGTGCTCGCTCACGCCCTGGAGGGCGCTCCCTGCGCTCCTCGTCGGCGCCACCGGATCTGGGGCACCTGGACCCCAAATCTCTCGGCCCGGTTTCCGGCCACGCCCCTAGGCTACCGCCACAGTTGATCGATTCGCACTTCCACCTCTGGCGGCACGCCGACGCCGGACGAGCGGGCATCCTGGCCGCGCCCTACCTGCAGCGGGACGTGCTCTGGAGCGACTTCCGGGACGCGTGGGCCGGGCTGCCGGTCGAGGCCGCCGTGAACGTCCAGGTCGACGACTTCGTTGACGGCACCGCTGAAGCAGCCTTCGTGGCAGCCGAGGCTGATCCGGCCCGGCTGATGGGTATCGTGGCGTGGGCCCGGCTGGAGGCCCCCGACGTCGGCAGAGAGCTGGACCGGCTGCGCGTACTGCCGGCCGTGCGGGCCGTGCGCCGCACCTGCCAGTTCGAGGCGGACCCGGAGTTCTGCTGCCGGCCGGACTACGTGCGCGGCGCCCGTCTGCTGGGGACGCTCGGCCTCGCCTGCGACGTGTGCGTGCGTCTGGAGCAGGTCGCGGCCGTCCCCCGGCTGGCCTGCGCCTGTCCCGAGACGACGATCGTCCTGGAGCACCTGGGCAAGCCGGACCTGGGCCGGCCCCCGGCCGCCTACTGGCTGCACGCCGTCGAGGAGATGGGGCGATTGCCCAATGTCGCCGCCAAGCTGTCCGTCACGGTCCACGCAGCCGACGACCTGCCCCTGCGAGCCGCGTCGGTGGCGCCGTTCGTGCGCCACCTCCAGGACTGCCTGGGCCCCGACCGGCTGATGTTCGGCAGCAACTGGCCGGTGGCCGAGGCGGTGACCGGCTATGCCGCGTGGGTCTCGATGCTGCGCGACCTGGTCGGCGAGGACCCGCGGATCTGGTCGGGCACCGCCCGGCGGGTTTACGGATAGCGCCGGGCCCCGGCGCTTGCTACGGTGGGGTCGACATGGACGGGAGGAGCAGGCCCATCGATGATGCCTACGTTCTGCCGCGGGACCCGGGCCAGGTGGAGCGGCTGGACGTCCAGCACGTCGCCATCCGCGAGGCCATGAAGGGCAACCACCTCGCCCCGATCGTCGGGCCCGGCCGCATCCTCGACGTCGGCTGCGGCACCGGGCAGTGGGCCTACGAGATCTGCGCCGAGTTCCCCGACTCGATGGTCGTGGGACTCGATCTCACGCCCAGCAAGCCGTCGCCTCCCCCCAACTACCGGTACGTCGAAGGCAACGTGCTGCAGGGCCTGCCGTTCGCCGGCGGCCAGTTCGACTTCGTGCACCAGCGGCTCCTGATCTCGGGCATTCCCCTGAGAGACTGGCCCGGCGAGGTCGCCGAGCTGGTGCGGGTGACTCGGCGCGGAGGCTGGATCGAGCTCTTCGAGGCCTTTCCGGGCGTGAGCCCGGAAGGGCCCGCCACTCGACGCCTCTGGGACGTGTTCCGTCAGCTGGGCCGCGCCGTCGGCCACGACACCTTCGGGCACGTCTTTCGGTCACTGGATCGCTACCTGGCGGAGGCCGGCGCGGTCGGCCTGGTGAGTCATACGGTTGTCCTGCCGATCGGCGAGTGGGGGGGCCGGGTCGGGGCCTGGATGGCCCGTGATGTCCGCTCCCTGTTCGGGGGGCTGGTGGAGGTCTTTCAGACTGCCGGCCTGACCGAGACCGAGTGCCGTGAGCTCATCGACGCGATGTTCGGCGAGTTCGAGGAGCTGCACGCCTCGATCCGCAACCGGGTGGTGGTGGGGTGTCGGCCGGCTTGAGCGGCCAGGGGCATCTCTCCCTTCAGGAGGCCTCGAACTGGGCGACAGCCCTGGAGATGTTCGCCACCAGAGGCCAGCCGCCGCCCTCGGTGCAGATCGCGAGCACGTAAGGCCCGCGCGGTCCGCTCTCGACCAGCGCGGCGTCGTTCACCTGGGCGTCCAGGATCCCGATCTTGTGGACGACCGTCGTCCCGGCCGGGGTCCCCGCCGGGATCCCCTCCTCGTACGCGGTGTCGGTGAGCAGCGGGTACAGGTACGCCTGGGCTCGAACGCCGCCCGCCCTGCCCGCCGCCTCGTCCTGCCACAGGCGCGCCAGGTCGTTGCTCGTGGTCACGTTCGGGTCGTAGAAGGTCGACTCGGTCGTCCCGTGGGCCCTGGCATACGCGTTCAGGGCGTCGGTGCCGCCGTCGTAGCGGACCAGGATGTGCGCCGCGGTGTTGTCGGAGTAGGTTCCCGCTCGCTGGTCGAGGGTGGCCCGGCTGAAGCAGTCACCGGGCTCGTAGTCCGAGAAGTAGCCGTCCTCCCAGTCGTCGGGGTCGTAGCACAGCTGGTCGTTTGGGCTGGCCCGCCCGGCGGCGATGTCCTGGGCATCCTCCATCAGCAGCGGGAGCTTGTACGTGCTGGCTGCCACGAAGCGCTGGTCGCCGTTGTCGGCCCACGACCGGGGACTGGCCCCGGCGAGCTCGACGAGACTGACTCCGCCCGACGCCCCGGCCGCGGCGAGCAGGTCGTCGACCTCCGCCTGCAGGGTTGCAAACGGGCGCGCCGGCGCCGGCGTCGCAGCCGAGGGCGTCCCCGCTGGCGGTGCGAACGGCACCAGCGTCGCCCCCGGCGTGGCGGGGGCAGCGGACGCGGCCGGAGCGGCGGCCGTGACCGGGTCGGCGCCCAGCACCGCGAGGCGCCCTCCGGCGACGACCCCCGCGGCCAGTGAGGCCGAGCCCAGCAGCAGGGCCCCCACTCCCAACCCGACGAGCGCCCGCATGCCGCCAAGCTAGCCACCGCGACCCTGAGAAAGCCCTAGACAAGCATCAGAAAGTCGTAAAGCGGAAACGACAGAAAATTGCCTACCGGTTGAGGCTGTTGAGGAGGTTGCGATCCCAGACCAGGACTTCGTAGTGGCCCACGTGATAGACGCGGGTCGCCGGCCCGAAGGCCGCCTCGGCGGCGCCGCGATCCAGAGACCGCCGGTCCGAGGTATCCAGCAGCGCGAACCGGGCGTCGTTGCCCGGTACGGCGGGATCGTACCAGGCGGTCTGCGCCTCCCAGCGGTAGGGCGTGGGCGGATCCTCGTTCAGGTCGACGGCGCGCACGCGGATGGCGCCCCGGGTGTCGACCGTGGTCGTGCTCGCCTGCCAGTACGCAGCCACCCCGTAGGTCAGGTGATTCCTGGCCAGGAACGTGGCCAGCTGCCGGTCCGGCGGCGGTGCGGGCGGCGTCGCGAGGGCGACCCCCAGCAGCGCCGCGTACGCGGCTGCGGCCACCGCGGCGCCGGCCCGCACGCGGACATCGCCCAGCCAGCGGCCGCCGACGCGCCCGGCGAGCACCGCTCCGTACACCAGGAATGGGATCAGGTAGCGCGACGTCCTGAGGTCGATCGCCTCGTTGCTGAACAGGTACGCGCCCACGTCGACGGTCATGCCGACGACCAGGACCTGCGTCAGCCGCTCGATCTGCTCCCCCCGCCGCCACGTTCGGACCGCCGAGCCGAACGCGGCCACCACGAAGCCGAAGCCCACCAGGTGGACAAGGATGCCCAGTGTGCCCACCCTGGCCACCGGCTGCCCGAAGAAGTTGGCGCCGAAGAGGAGCAGCGCCCCTTCCACCGTCAGGGCGGCGTTCCTGGGCAGGGACTCGATGGTCGCGAACGAGCCGTCCAGGGGGACAGTCATGAAGCCGCCGACCTGGCTCAGGGTCCAGCCGAGCACCAGAGACACCGGGACCGCGAGCACGGCCGCCCCCAGGAGCGCCTGGTCGGGCCGCCGCGGTCCCTGGCCGGACGCCAGCCGCAGGATGGCGACGACCACGATGGGCGCCACCCCGACGTACAGGGCCAGGGCGTCCGACAGGACGGCGAGCGCCAGCAGCGCCCCCACGACGACCGCTCCGGCGACGCGCTCACCGGCGGCGTCGAGCATGAGCAGCGCCGCGATCAGCGTGAGAGCGGTGCCCGCGTGGAACGGCCCCAGCAGAAGCAGCTCGACCGGCGCGCCGGATGCCGGCGCCAGTAGCAGGGCGAGCGTGACCGCCATGCGGGCCACCGCGTCCAGGCCGGTCGCCCGGCCCCTCGCCAGGAGGCAGGCCGCGACCACCAGGAGCGTGTAGATCGCAGCGCCCACGTCGTGTGCGACCGCCGGAGAGAGGCCGCGCACGGAGGCGGCCACCGCGTAGAAGGGCAGGTCGGTCACGAAAAACGAGGCCCCGGACAGCGTCCAGCCATGGAGCAGGAGGTTGCCACCGGCGATCGCCTGGCCCTGCAGGACGGCGTTGGCGCTGTCCGCCGTGATGGCCGCGGTCGCCGACAGGCGCTCGTACACGGGGAAGAGGACCGCAGCCAGCGCGGCCGCCGCGGCGGCCACGAGAACGCGTGTGCGGGCGGGCGAGCGCGCGGCGACGGCCCGTCGCGGTGAGCCCGTCGCCCACCATTCGCGCGTGAGCGGCCGAAAGATCATCCTCTGCGTAGCTTCGCTGATCCAGGCGCCCTGGGGGACGCCGTGTACTCGGAGTCCAGCCCCGTCATACCGAGCGCAGCGCGTCGGTCGGGGCCAGTCGAGCCGCGCGCAGCGCCGGGTAGAGCCCGGCCACGGCCCCGATCGCCAGCGCCGACAGCAGGCCGCCCCATACCGCGACGGCCGGGATCCCCGGCGTCCAGCCCTGCTCGCCGGCATAAGCCGCCGTGATTGCAGCGCCAGCGGCGACGCCGGCCGCTCCCCCCAGGGCCGACAGGAGCAGCGACTCGCAGAGGAACTGGATCCCGACGTGGAGCCGCCTGGCGCCCAGGGCCCGGCGGAGGCCGATCTCCGAGCGGCGCTCCAGCACCGCGATGACCATCACGTTGGCGACGCCGACGCCTCCGGCCAGCAGGGCGACGGCGCCCAGGCCCACGAACAGCGACGTGGCGGACCCCTGCACGGCAAGCCGCGCCGCGAGCGCATCTGACGGGCGCCGGACGTCCACCTCGTCCGGGCTCTGAGGATTGACCGTCCGGTTCAGGACCTGGCTGATCGCGGCCACCCGGTCGGGGTCGGCACGGACGTAGAGGTGGGTGGGGAAGCCGTCGAAGCCCAGGTCCGAGGTGGCGAAGCCCAGGCCGACCAGCACGGAGCGGTCGATCTCGGGCGCCAGCTCGACCGGGGCCAGGATGCCGATCACGGTCAGCCAGCGGCCGGTCGTCCAGATGCGGGCCGGCTCGTCCAGCGTGGCGATGCCCAGCGCCTGCGCCGCCGTGAAGCCCAGGACGGCCACGGGATAGCGCTCGGTGGCGGCGTTGAGGAAGGCCCCTGCGATGAGCCGGCCCTCGAGGGTGCGCAGCAGCGTGGGGTCGGTGGCGCGGAGCCCGATGCCGCCCGTCATGTAGACCGGCACCTCGTCGGTCCGGTACACCCCGCCGGGCAGGAGGGCGGTGGATGACACGCGCTGGACGCCCGGCAGCACCCCGATCATGGCCGGCGCCGTCAGCGGCAGCTGACCCTCGCTGCCGCCGAAGCCCTGGCCCCGGTCGACGGTCAGCAGGTTGGTCCCCAGCCGGTCGATCTGGGCCAGCAGCTGGCTCTCGCTCGACTGCGTCACGCCCAGCACGCCCACGATGGCGGCGACGCCGATGCAGATGCCCAGGGCCGAGAAGCCGGCCCGCAGGCGGCGCGCTCCCAGGCCCAGCCAGGCGCCCAGGAGCGCGTCCGGCGCCCGCAGACGGGAGCGGTCCCGGGTCACCACGCTGGCGTCCGGCTGTCGGCCACGATGCTGCCGTCCCGCATCTCGAGCCTCCTGCCCATGGCCCGCGCCACCTCGGCGTTGTGGGTGATGACCGCGATGGTGGTGCCCGCAGCGTTCAGCTCGCGGAGGAGGGCCACGACCGCCTGCCCGGCGGCGCTGTCGAGGTTGCCGGTGGGCTCGTCGGCCAGCACGAGGGCGGGCCTGCCCACCACCGCCCTGGCGATGGCCGCTCGCTGGCGCTCGCCGCCGGAGAGCTGGTTGGGGCGGTGCGACAGCCGGTGGCCGAGCCCGACGCGCTCCAGCGCGCCTGCCGCCAGGCGCCGCCGCTGCCGCAGCGGCACACCGCGGTAAAGGAGCCCGCCGGCCACGTTGTCCAGCACGCTGACCCCCTCCAGCAGGAAGAACTGCTGGAACACGAACCCGAGCCGGTGGGCGCGGACGCCGGAGAGCTCGAGGTCGGACAGGCCGGTGACCGGCCGTCCCTCCAGCCTGACCTCGCCGCTGGTCGGCCGGTCCAGGGTACCCATCACGTGCAGCAGCGTGGTCTTGCCGGACCCGGAGGGCCCGACGATGGCCACCAGCTCCCCCTCGGCGATGGCGAGGCTCACGCCGCGGAGTGGCTCGACGGGCGGCTGCCCCGGATAGCGTTTCCAGACGTCGCGGAGCTCCAGGACGGCGTTCACTGGGCAGGTACCTCGACCAGGTCGCCCTCCGCCAGCCCGCGTCCGCTCACCTCGACCGCGCCGCTGTCGCCGTACAGGCCGGGCTGTACAACGACCAGGTGCCTCGAGCCGGCGGAGCGGACGGCGACCGCGTAGTCCCCGTCGGGCTGGGCCAGCAGCGCCGTCACCGGGACGGCCAGGACGCCGCGTCTGGACGCCGTCGTGATCGAGACGAAGACGGGTGCCCGGTCGAGGGTGCCCGCCGCCGCCTCGTCGGCCAGGGTGATGGTCACCGTCACGGTGGCCGCCTGCTGAGGCGGGCCGCCCTGGCCCTGGCCGGGCTGGGACGGGGCCGTCGCCACCCGGCTGACGTCGCGCACGGTCCCGCCCACAGTCGTGTGGCCATCCGGCATCAGGACCGAGACCCGGTCGCCCTGGCGGACGAGCTGCTGCTGTCCGGCCGGAAGCTGGGCGCTGACGACGTGGTGCGTGCTCGTGAGGTCGAGGATGGCGGTGCCGGGCTGCGTCTGGCCCCCCAGAACCGCCCGGACGGCCGCCACCCGGAGCGGCCCCGCGGCGAACACTGCCTCTCCGAGCCGGACCACCCCGGTTCGGGCCAAGCCGATCGACGCCTGCCAGCGATCCACCGCGGCTGCGTCGGCGCCGGTGAAGCTCCCGTCGACCGCCAGGTCGGCCGAGCTGGCGAAGCCCAGGTCGATCAGGTCCCGCTCGAGCTGACGGACGTCGTCGCCGCTGACACCGGGCGCCAGGTCCCGCCAGGCCGGCTGGGCGCCGTCGAGCAGCACGACCGGGCGACCGTCCACGGCGTAGAGCGCCTGACCCTGGCTCACGGTGGCGCCGGGCGCCGGCAGCCACGTGTAGGTGCCGTCCAGGCGGGCGTCGGACTGCAGCGACCCGAGCGCTGCCTCGTCGCTCTGCAGCTTCAGGCCCGCCGTGGAGACCTGGGCCGCCGCCTGGTGCTCGGCCTGCTGCGCGTGCTGCTGCGCGGTCGCCAGCTGCTGCTGCGCCTGCACGAGCCCCGGGCCGGGAGCAGCCGTCGCCACCGCCGACTCGGCCTGGGCGACGGCCAGCCGGTCGCCGGCCGCGATGTCAGCGGCAGCCTGCTGCGCGGCGGCGAGCGCGGCCTGGTCGGCCGCCACGCCCGAGCGGGCCTGCTCGACCTGCTCGGGCGGGGCGCCGGCCGGCGCGGTCACCGTGAACGGGCCTCCGTAGTCCAGGGTCCCGTTCACCCGCTGACTCGACACGATGTCGGTCCGAATCACCCGCGCAGTGCCGATCGGTACGGCGGTGACCGCGGCCGCGGGCGCGGGCCGGCCGCGCACCATCAGCGCGACGGCGGCACCGCCCACGACCAGTGCGAGGGCCAGGGCCGCGAGCGACCGTCTCACGGGGCGCCCTCGATGTGACCGCTCGGGTCGTACCGGCTGCACGGACCCGTCCAGGCGGCCCGGACCTGGGGCCACCGCGGGCTCGCCTTGAAGTCGGCCAGGGTCGGCGGCATGTGGAAGCGGCCCTCCGAGTCGGGGTCGGGCCAGTCCGTGATGCCGTGGGCGCGCATGCACTGGGCGAACTGGCGCATCAGGTTGGCGTCGGGATGCTCGGTCGGCGCGGCGTGCTGCAGCTGGGCCAGGAGCGACGAGCACGCCTGCAGCGCCGCATCAGGCGGCCTGGCCGTGCCCGGCGGCAGCTGCGGGTTGCCCTGGGCGTCGATGATGGGGTCGGGCAGGCTGGGATCGCCGTGGGCGCGGATGCACTGCGCGAGCTGGTGGGCCACCTGCGCCACGTTGGGCGACGGCCGCGGCGCGGGAGCCGTCTGCCCGGGAAGAGGCCCGCAGGCGGCGACCAGGAGGCTCGCGATCGCCGCCGCCAGGGAGGGGAGGAGATGACGCGTGTTCATGATGGCCCGCAGGCTAGGTGGCGCCCGCGGGGCTGCACATCGCCGGCAACGGTGAATTTCCGCCCCATGATCTGGGGAGCCGGGCTCCCCCTCGCGGGGGAGGGCATCCGGGCGGCGGCGACCTATGATCCATCCACGGCCATGACCCCCGTGCGGACGAGACTGACCGGGCGGCTGGGCCTCAGGGCCCGCATGACCGCCTCGTACGTCGTGGTCACGTTCGTGGCGGTGCTGGTGGTCGAGGGCCTCGGCGCGCTGACCGTCATCCCCAACGTGAACGAGGAGGCGAACGTCACCGCCCGCGTGGTCAACACGGCCAACTGGTACGCGAAGGTCTACGGCGCGACGCTGAATCAGCTCGTCGTCGCCAAGACGGCCCTGGCGGCTGCCGGCGCGCCACCGACCGGCAAGCAGCCTGTCGCGGCCCCCTCCGCCGACCCGGCTGGGCTCGTGCTGCCCGCCCTCACCCAGCTGGGCACGCCGGGAACGGCACTGGGGCCGGGCAAGGAGCAGGACAGCGGCGACGGGGTGCTGATCCCTCTGGTCACCCAGCTGCTGCCCGACCGGGGGCCCATGTCCCTGGCTGTGATCCTCGATACTTCGGGCCGGGTCTATGCGAGCTCCTACCCGGCCCGGTACCCGGTCGGCTCGGCCGCGGATCAGTGGCTGCCCGCTGGATGGGACAGGGAGCTGGCCACGATCTCCAAGACCGCCCGGGGCGGCGCCATCGCGTGGGCCACGGCGGGGATCCCGGTCGACGAGCGCCTGACCCAGACCCCGGCCGCCAGCCCGGACCGGTCCTCGACCGGCGTGGTGACCGCCAAGGGGGCCGGCAAGGACGCCAGGGGAGCGGTCGACTCCCCGGCCCTGCTCGGCTACGCCTACGTGCAGGTGCCGGTGCCGGCGGGCGCGCCCTCGTGGTCCGCGCTCCAGCCGCTGCTCCAGGCCGGCCTGGTCCTGATCGGGGTCACCGTCCCGATGGGCGTCGTCTTCGGCATGCTGACGACGACCGGCCTCGTCAGGCGGCTCCGCCGGCTCGCCGCGGGCACGGTCGGTTTCGCGTCGGGCGACTTCACCAGCCGGGTTCCGGAGTCTGGCGCCGACGAGCTGGGCCAGCTGGAGAGCCACTTCAACCGCATGGCCGAGCGCCTGCAGGCATCGATCGCCGAGCAGCGAGCCCTGGCCGAGCGGAACGCCCGGCTCGCGGAGCGCTCGCGGATCTCGCGCGAGCTGCACGACTCCATCTCGCAGGACCTGTTCTCGATGGGCGCGCTTGTCGGCGGCCTGCGCAGGGCGCTGCCGCCGGACGTGGCCGTGCGGCCCCAGCTGGAGACGCTGTCCACGACCGTCGCCTCGGCCATCCGCGAGATGCGCGCGCTGCTCCTCGAGCTCCGGCCGACGGCGCTCGAGGAGAAGGGCCTGATGCCGGCGCTCGCCGAGCTGTGCGAGGCGTACGAGGTCCGGGTCGGCGTCCGGGTCCGGCGCGAGCTGGAGCCGGTGCCGCTGGACGCCGCGGTCGAGCAGGCAGTGTTCCGGATCGCCCAGGAGGGCCTGTCGAACGCGGTCCGGCACTCCGAGGCCGACGAGGTGGTCATCGGCCTCCGGCGCCACGGAGGCTCGGCCGAGCTGACGGTGTCGGACAACGGCCGCGGCTTCGACGTGAAGGCGACCACGGGCCACGGGCTCGGCCTGCGCCTGATGGCCGAGCGGATCAGGGAGCTGGGCGGGACACTGGAGATCGACTCCGCTCCCGGCCGGGGGACCCGCCTCCGCGTGCTGCTGCCCGCGCTCGAGCCCCGGTGAGCGGTCCCGACCCGCCGCCAGACGAGGCGCCGGTCCGACTGCTGATCGTGGACGACCACAACGTCGTCCGCCAGGGCCTCCGCTTCCTGCTGGAGCACGAGCCGGACATCCAGGTGACCGGAGACTGCGCCGACGGCGCATCCGCCCTGGTGGCGGTACAGCGCCTGGTGCCCAACGTGGTCCTGCTCGACCTCCAGATGCCGGGCATGGACGGCATCACCACGCTGCGCGAGCTGAAGGCGCTGAGCCCGGCCACCCAGGTCATCGTGCTCACCTCGCACCACGGCGACGACCTGGTGTTCGACGCGGTTCGGGCCGGGGCCACGTCCTACCTGCTGAAGACCGCCGGCGTCGAGGAGGTCGTGCGCGCGGTGCGAGCCGCGGCCCGAGGCGAGAGCGTGCTCGATCCCAGCGTCGCGGCGAGGGTGCTGCAGGAGATGCGGGGCCGCGGCCGGGAGCCCGTGGACCAGCTCTCGCCCCGCGAGGTCGAGGTGCTCCGCGCGCTGGCTCGCGGCCGGTCCAACAAGGAGATCGCGAGCGCGCTCGGGATCGGCGAGGAGACGGTGAAGACGCACGTGTCCAACATCCTGTCGAAGCTGCACCTGGCCGATCGCACCCAAGCCGCGATCTACGGGCTCCAGAAGCGGCTGGTCCGGCTGGACGAGGCGCTGGAGTAGTCGGCGCGGCCCGTATGCTGCTTTCCATGGAGCGCCGGCCGCGCATCGTGTCCGAGCTGCCGGGCCCGCGCGCCGCGGCGCTCATCGAGCGCGACCGGGCGGCCATGTCGCCCAGCTTCACCCGTGCCTACCCCTTCGTCATGGACCACGGCGACGGCTGCTGGGTCACCGACGTCGACGGGAACACATTCCTCGATTTCACCGCCGGCATCGCCGTCTGCGCGACCGGCCACGCGCATCCGCAGGTTGTGGGGGCGATCACGGACCAGGCGGCCCGCTTCCTGCACATGTCCGGCACGGACTTCTACTACCAGGGGGAGATCGAGCTGGCGGAGCGCCTGAGCGCCCGCCTGATGCCCGGCCCGGCCCGCGTCTTCTTCACGAACTCGGGCGCCGAGGCGGTCGAGGGAGCCATGAAGCTGGCGCGCTACGCGACCGGGCGGCCGAACTTCCTGGCCTTCATCGGGGCCTTCCACGGCCGGACGATGGGCGCCCTCTCGCTGACGGCCAGCAAGGCCACCCAGCGGCGTCGGTTCGCGCCACTGCTGCCCGCGGTGTTCCACGCGCCCTACCCGTCGCCGTCCCGGGGCGTCGGCAGCGAGGAGGTGCTTGACAACATCGAGGAGCTGTTCAGCACGGTGATGCCGCCGGAGAGCGTGGCCGCGGTCTTCGTGGAGCCGGTGCTGGGCGAGGGCGGCTACCTGGTGCCGCCACCGGACTTCCTGCCCGGGCTCCGGGAGCTGACGGCGCGGCACGGCATCCTCCTGGTCACCGACGAGGTCCAGTCCGGCATGGGCCGCACGGGACGGATGCTGGCCGCCGAGCACTGGGGCGTCCAGCCGGACGTGGTCTGCCTGGCCAAGGGCATCGCGTCGGGCCTCCCCCTCGGCGCGTTCGTGGCGCGAGCCGAGCTGATGAGCTGGGACCCGGGCTCCCACGGCAGCACCTTCGGCGGCAACCCGCTCGCCTGCGCAGCCGCGCTCGCCACGCTCGACCTGCTGGAAGGAGGCCTGATCGACAACGCCAGGGAGGTGGGCGATCACCTGCTGGCCGGCCTCTGGCGCGTGCAGGAGCGCCACCCGGGTCTGGTCGCGGGGTGCCGCGGGCTGGGCCTGATGGCCGCCATCGAGCTGGACACCCCGGCCGGCGCAGCCGACGTGGTCCAGCGCGCGTTCCGCAGGGGACTCCTGCTCCTGACCGCCGGCGCCCGCGCCGTCCGGCTCTCGCCCCCGCTCGTCGTCACGCCGGCCGAGGCGGACGTCGCGCTGGAGATCCTGGAGGCGTCCGTGGCCGAGGTCGCCGACACCGCCGCCGCGGCGAGCATGCACAGCTGAGTCGGATTCCGCCGACGTCGCGCGAGTCGATGCGGCACGCCGGCTCGCAGGGTGGAATCCTGGTCAGCCGGTCACGCCTCTTCGCCGGCTGCGAGCCGGAGGTCGCGGCCGGGCCGGATGGCCGCATCCTGGCCGTCGGGCAGTCGGCGCGAGCCGCGGCCGGCTGGGACGCGGAGGTGGTCGAGCTGGCCGGCCAGACGCTGCCGGGCCTGGCGGACGCGCACCTCCACCTGGAGTGGATGGCCCGCCTGAAGCTCGAGGTGGCGCTGGCGGGCGCCCGCTCCCTGGAGGAGGCGCTGGACCGCGTTCGCAGCAGCGCCCGCCTCCTGCCCGCCGACGGCTGGGTGACCGGCCGCGGCTGGTACGAGGACGGCTGGCCGGGGAGCCAGCTGCCCCACCGGCGCCACCTGGACGAGGCGGCCGGAGGCCGGCCCGCCTTCCTGGTCCGCAAGGACGGCCACTCGGCCTGGCTCAGCTCCGCCGGGCTGGCCGCGGCCGGCATCCGTCGGAACACCCCCGATCCGCCTGGCGGCGTGATCGATCGCGACGAGCGGGGCAACCCGACCGGGATCGTGCGGGAGGCTGTGGTCGACGCCCTGCAGCGGCTGGTGCCGCGTCCCACGCCGGAGCGGCTGGACGGCGCCATGAACGCCGTGCTCCGCGACCTCGGCCGTCTCGGCCTCACCTCCGTCCACTCCATGGACGCGCCGGCCGCGTTCGCCTCGCTCTCGCGCCTGCACGCCCGCCGGCCGCTGCCGGTGCGGGTCACCTGGAACCTGCCGGCCTCCCGGCTCGAGCACGCGGAGCGGCTCGGCCTGCGCGCCGGGCTGGGCGACGGCCGCCTGCGCATCTGGGGGGTCAAGGCGTTCCTGGACGGGTCCCTGGGCAGCCGCACCGCCGAGATGCTGGACGGCTCCGGGGTGCCGGTCCTGCCCCAGGACGAGCTGGCCGGCCTGGCGCGCCGGTGCGCCGCGGCCGGCCTCAACCTGTGCCTCCACGCGATCGGCGACGGCGCCGTGCGGCGAGCCCTTGACGCGCTCGAGCCGCTGGCCGGGGCCTGGCCGGGCTGGAGGCCCCGGATCGAGCACGCGCAGTGCGTCGACCCGGCCGACCTGCCGCGCTTCCGGGCCGCGGGGGCGATCGCGTCCATGCAGCCGATCCACGCCGTGTCGGACCGGGAGGTGGCCGACCGGGAGTGGGGCGAGCGCGTGCGGGGCGCCTACGCGTGGCGCTCGCTCCTGGACGCCGGGGCCGTCCTCGCGTTCGGCTCCGACGCGCCTGTCGAGTCCGCTGACCCGCTGCTGGGGATCGACGCCGCCACGGGCTGGCGGCGCCGCGCCGGCTGGCACCCGGAACTCGCCCTGACCCGGGCAGCGGCGCTGCGCGCCTACACCTGGGGCGCGGCCTACGCCGTCGGCATGGAGGACCGGCTTGGCCGCCTGCGTCCGGGCCTGCTCTGCGACCTGACGGTCGTTGGGGACGGCGGCGTCACCGCGACCGTGGTGGGCGGCAGCGTCACCTGGGCGGCCGGTGGCTGAGGCCCGCTCCATCTGTGGGGGCCGAGTGTGAAGAGGCGCCGGCTACGCTCTCGCCGTGGCCATCGTCGGACTCGATCACGTCCAGGTCTCGATCACGCCCGGCGGCGAGGACGCCGCCCGCCACTTCTACGGCCAGGTGCTCGGGCTGGCGGAGCTCCCGAAGCCGGCCACCCTGGCAGGCCGCGGAGGCGTCTGGTTTCGCTGCGGGGCCCAGCAGCTCCACTGCGGGGTCGAGGAGTTCGTGGCGCCCAGCCGACGGCACCCGGCGCTGGTCACCGACGACCTAGAGGCCGAGCGGCGCCGTGTCGAGGCGGCCGGCTTCCCGGTCAGGATGGACGCCGAGCTGCCTGGCTATCGGCGGTTCTACACCGAGGACCCCTTCGGGAACCGGGTCGAGTGCCTCGAGAAGATCGGCGAAGCGGCCGAGACTGGTCAACAGCCCTGACCCACTGACGCCGAAGGAGGGTCATCCGGGTCATTTCGCGCAGCCATTGTCCTCAGGCCAGCCGCCGGGCGGCGGCCTCCACGTAGGCCGGGTTGAGCTCGACGCCGACAAACCGCCGGCCCGTCCGCATCGCCACCCAGCCCGTCGTCCCCGAGCCGGCGAAGGGGTCGAGCACCAGGTCGCCGCGTTCCGACCCGGATGCGACGCACGGCGCAACCAGCTCGGGCGGGAAGGTCGCCACGTGCACGTCCCCGCGAGCGCGCGTGCTGATCTCCCACACCGTCCTCAGGCGCCGGTCGCGGGGACCGCGCACCGCCCGGTCGTCGTAGTAGTAGCGCTCCGACTTCGACAGCAGAAACAGGTACTCGTGGCAGCGCGTGGGCCGGTCCCGCACGCTCTCCGGCTGACAGTTCGGCTTGCTCCAGATGATGTCGGCGCGCAGATACCAGCCCGCCGCCTGCAGGGCGAGCGCCAGGCGCCAGGGGACGCCGACCAGGTCCTTCGGCTTCAGCCCGGCCGGGGTGGGCGGCCGGACGTCCATCGCCCGGACGGGGTTCTTCCGGTCCGGCGCGCGCCACGTCCGGCCGCCCGAGGTGTAGGAGTCGCCCACGTTCAGCCACAGCGTCCCGTCGTCGGCCAGGACCCGGCGCACCTCCGAGAACGCGGCGGCGACCGCGTCCACGTAGCCCTGGACGGAGAGCTCCAGGCCGATCTGGCCCTCGATGCCGTAGTCCCGCAGGGACCAGTAGGGCGGAGAGGTGACGCACGTGCGAAACGCCTCTGATGGCATGCCCCGCAGAACCTGGCGGGCGTCTCCCTCGACGATGGCGGACGCGGTCTCGCCGGGCCCGAACAGGGCAGCCAGCGGCTCCGCCGAGCCGCGGCGGTACACCCGGAGCGCGCCCTGGCCGACCGGCCGGACCTCAGCCCCACCCCGTGCGCCGACGCTCAGCCACTCCACGGCACGGAAGGATAGCCGCCGGGTGGCGCGGGGCCGGGCGACCGCGCCGATAATCGACGTGGTGACCAGCCCTGGGAGCGCGGCCGAGACGGACGCGGTCGCGTGGACGTCGCGGCGCGTCCGGGTGACGCTCGGACTCATGCTGGCGATGTTCGTCGCGGCCGTCGACTCCAGCGTCGTCTCCACGGCCATCCCGACCATCGCCGGCCAGCTCGGGCACTTCGCCCTCTACCCCTGGCTGATCGCCGGCTACCTGCTCACCAGCACGACCACCGTCCCGCTCTGGGGCCGCCTCGCCGATGTCCACGGGCGCCGGCGCGTGCTCCTCGCCGGGATGGCCTGGTTCCTGGCTGCGTCGCTGCTCTGTGCGTCGGCCCCCGACATGGTCTGGCTGGTGGTCTTCCGGACGCTCCAGGGCATCGGCGCCGGGTGCGTCCTGCCGGTCGCCCTGACCACCGTCGGTGATCTGTTCACGCTCCGGCAGCGGGCGCGCCTCCAGGGCCTGTTCAGCTCCGTCTGGGCCGTGGCCGCCCTGGCCGGGCCCACCCTGGGCGCGGTGTTCGTGAGCACGGTCGGCTGGCGCTGGATCTTCTGGATCAACCTGCCGGTCGTGCTCCTGGCGGCGGCGCTGCTCTGGACGCACCGGGACGCTCCTCCCGCCAGCGCCCGCGGCCGGCTCGACTACGCAGGCGCCCTGACGCTGACGGCGGGCATCGGCCTGCTGCTGTTCGGCCTCGACGGCGGCGGCGGCCGGACCCCGTCGGTGCCGATGGTCGGGCTGGGCGCGCTGGCCCTGGTCGCCTTCGCCGTGCTGCAGCGACGGACGGCCGAGCCCACCATACCGTTCGCGCTCCTGCGACACCCCGTCATCGGGCCGGCCACCGGCGCCGCCTTCCTGGCCGGGACGGTGATGTTCGCCATGAACGGCTTCCTGCCGCTCTACGTGCAGGGCGTGCTGGGCGGCACCTCGTTCCAGGCCGGCGCCGCCCTCGCGGTCTCGTCGCTGGGCTGGACCGGGACCGCCCTGTTCTCGGGCCGGGTCATGCTCCGCTTCGGCTACGAGCGGCTGGTGATGACGGGCGCGATCTCGATGGTGACGGGCTGCGCGATGCTGCTCGCCCATCCCCCGCTCGACGCCGTCGTCTGGACCTGCTGCGCCGGCTTCGTCATCGGGATGGGGATGGGCCAGCTCCAGACGCCGCTGCTGATCGTGATCCAGAGCGTCGTGGACTGGAGCTCGCGCGGCGTCTCCACGGCCCTCAACCAGCTGTCGCGCACGATCGGCGGGGCGGTCGGCGTCTCCCTGCTCGGACTCCTCCTCGCCAGCCGGGCCCAGGCCGCGGCGGTGGCCCACCACGTCGACCCTGCGCGCGTCGCCGACCCGCTCACCAGGGGCGGCCACCTGGACGCGGTGACCGCGCCGCTCGTGGCGAACGCCCTGGACGCCGTCTTCGTCGTGCTGCTCGCCATCGCGATCCTGACGCTCGCCACCGGCGCCGCCATCCTGGCCGCCAGCCGGGGCCGCCCGCTGGGGTCCGCGCCGCGCTCCGGAGCTACGTCTCGGCGCGGGGGAACCAGCGCTCCCGCGCCGGATACAGGTGCCGGCGAGTGAGCATGTTCAGCACCCGGCGGGCCCGGCCGAAGCCCTCCACCAGCCCGGGCAGGTCCGCCGCCGCGCCGCCGCCGCCGGCGGCGAGTCCGTAGGCCCGGCGGCCGAGCCACTCCAGCAGCCAGAGGCCGCGCTGCGGGCCGCCGGAGAGCAGCAGCTCGTCCGGCGGCGCGGCCGGCCCGCCCAGGCCGGTGGCGTCCAGCAGCCGGCGGATGCGGTCGAGGTGCCGGGGCTGCAGCGGGTGCGACTCGACGTGCTCCGGGAACACGCCGGCGAGAAACAGCGCGAGGTCGCCGAGGCGGCGGCAGACCGTGGAGCGCTGCGATGCGGGCACGACCTCCAGCATCTGGGCCAGCCGCAGCGGGTCGAGCTCGCTGTAGCGGCGCCGGCGCCAGCCCCGACCCGTCCGCTGCCAGACGGTGCCGCTGGCCACGCGAGTGTAGGACGCCAGGAGCTCGGCCAGGAACGCCCGGTGCACCGGCCGGGCGAGCCACTCCCGCAGCGTGGCCACGTCGAAGACGGGCACGGTCCGGCCCGGCCCCAGCCGCTCCTCGACGAACGAGGTCGCCTCCAGCTCACGGGCCACCTGATGGACGAGCACGGAGAAGACCAGGTAGGGGGAGGCGACGAGCAGGGGGTCTCGATCCCCCATGCCGAACACGAGCCGGTGCAGCGCCGGGCTGGCCAGCAGCGCCTCGACGAAGGCGGGGTCGGCCCGCAGGCGGTCCGGCCCGACCCCGGCGCCGCCCGGCCCCGCCGCCGCGACCAGGAGCTCCAGGTCGGCCGGCGTCAGCAGCCGGGCGTGCCGCGGGTCCGCCGCCATCTCACCCGGTCCAGCCGGTCACCAGGTTGCGGAGGTCGGTCGCCAGCGCCACGCGCGAGGGCGGGTGGATGTACATCATGTGGCCCGCCTCGTACCGGGCCGTGCGCACGTTGCCGGCCAGGCTCGGGTCGAGGCCCATGTGATCGAGCGTCCATTCCGCTGCCGCGAACGGCGTGGCCAGGTCGTAGTAGCCGCTGGCCAGCAGCACCCGCAGCTGCCGGTTCTGAGACATCGCCCCGCGCAGGCTCGAGGCGACCTCCAGGTAGCGGTTGTTCCCGTCCTCGCCGAAGTTCCAGGGCCGGACGGCCTCGCCGTTCAGGACCTCGTAGCTGAGCGGGGACTCGAACGCGAGCTCACCGCGCAGATAGGCGTTGACCGCCGCGGTGAACGCGCCCTGGAGCGCCGCCGAGCTGGGGTCGTACTCCGGAGCCTCCCCCGCCGCGTCGGCGTCGATGCCGGTGAACCGTGTGTCGAGGCGCCCAACCGTGCGCCGCTCCGACCGCAGCAGCTCCTTGAAGAACCGCTGCGGAGAGACGCGCATGTCGCAGGCCTCGAGGAACCCGGTGTCCAGTCCGGTGCAGGCGGCCAGCCGCTCCAGGACCGAGCGGCGGGCGGCCTTTTCGGCACGGCTTCCCAGCAGCAGCACGGCCGCATAGTCGCCGAGGGCGAGGGCCTCCGCCGCGTCGGTCGCAGCCCGCAGGCTCGGGAAGCGCCCGTCCAGCCGGCCGTGGTACCAGGCCGTGGCGGCGTACGTGGGCAGGGACAGGACGTAGGGCAGGTCGTTGCCCGGTGCCGGACGGCTCAGCTGGAACATCAGGATCGCCGACACCAGCGCCACGCCGCTCAGCGAGATGCCGTGGCGCTGCTGCAGGTGCAGCGCGAGGCCCGCGGCTCGCGTGGTGCCGTAGCTCTCGCCGACGAGGTACTTGGGCGACCGCCACCGGCCGGAGCGCGTGGTCAGCAGGCGGATGACCTCCGCCACCGCCTCCACGTCCTCCTTGAAGCCGTGGAACTGCTTCGCGTCCTGGCCCGCCGTCGGCCGGCTGAAGCCGGTGCTCACCGGATCGATGAAGACCAGGTCGCTGACGTCGAGCAGAGAGGCATCGTTGTCGACGACGGCGTAGGGCGCCGGCGCCGCTCCCGGGGCGTCGGGCACGTCCACGCGGCGCGGCCCCACCATGCCCATGTGCAGCCATGCCGACGACGACCCGGGGCCGCCGTTGAACACGAACGTGATCGGCCGGCCCGAGGGATCGGCGACGTCGGTGCGCGAGTACGCCACTGTGAAGACGCTCGCCCTCGCCTCGCCGTCGTCGGCCCGCAGGGTCATCGTGCTGGCGACCGCCCGGTATGGGACCGAGCGCCCACCGATCAGGGCGGCGTGCTCGGTGACGGACTCCCGCTCCTCCGGCGGTTCCGGCCGCTCGTCCCGCTTCTCCTGCTTCTCCTGCCTGGCGGTGTCCTGCTCTGTCACGAGGGCCATCGTAGCCCGCGTCCGGCGCTCCGCCCTGCGGCGGGCAGCGGGGGGAGCCGGGCGGCTCCGGCCGGCGGCGCCACCTCCGCCAGGAACCCGCCCACGGCCGCCGCGAAGTCGGCCGGTCGGTCGTCGTGGACGGAGTGGCCGGCGTCCAGCTCGAAGAGCCGGGTGTGGGGACGCTCCGCCGCCATCTCGCGTGCGCCCTCCTGGCTCAGGACGTGGCTGCGCGTGCCGTGGACGAGCAGTGCCGGGCAGCTCGACGAGCGCCAGTCGGCCGACCAGTCGCCGGCCAGCGCCTCCCGCGAGCGGGCGAGCCAGGCCGGCTCGAACCGGAAGGCCCAGCCGTCCTCCAGCTCGACCAGGCTGTCGAGGACGTGCCGTCCGAGTCCGGGGCTGTGCTCCTGGAGGAAGTGCAGCACCGCGCCCAGGCTCTGGAAGCGCCGCGGCCAGTCCGGGCCTTCCGGCGGCGGCGGGCCGACTCGGGCCGGGGCGTCCTCGATGATCAGGGTGCTGACGAGGTCCGGGCGGCGGGCGGCCAGCTGGTACGCGTTGACCCCGCCGAGCGAGTGCCCGAGCACCGGCACCGGGCCGGCGCCGAGGTGGAGGAGAAACGCCTCCGCGTCGCCCACGTACGCCGGGCGGTCGCAGGCGCGGGGCCGGTGGCTCCAGCCGTGGCCGCGCTGGTCGAGGGCAAGGACGCGCCAGTCGGGAGCCAGGGCCTCGGCCAGCGGCGCGAAGTTCCGCGCGCAGCCGCGGTGGCCGTGCAGCGCGACCAGCACGGCTCCGTCGCCCCCGAAGTCGACGTAGGACAGCCGGGTGCCGTCACGGGCGAAGGCCCGGCGGGCGCTCAACGGGGGACGGCGACCGCCGGGGCCGGGGTTTCCAGGCCGAACAGACGCATGGCGTTGCCGCCGAGGATGTTACGCCGCGCCTGCTCTGGCAGAAACTGCAGGTCCCACACCGTGCTGGGCAGGTCGAAGTCCTGGTGCGGGTAGTCCGAGGAGTAGAGGAGCTGGGTCTCGGCGTTCATGAGCTCGAACATCGCCTGCTGGTGCGCGAGGTCCAGCTGCTCCAGCGGCTGCGTGGTGAAGTACATCTCGCGGATGTACTCCCTGGGCAGCCGGCGCAGCAGCGGAGCCTCGGACGAGCGAGAGCGGAACTCGTTGTCCAGGCGCGCGATGAGGAACGGCACCCAGGCCTGGCCCGCCTCCATGAAGATGAACCGGATCCGTGGGAACCGCTCCTGCAGGCCGTTGACCACGATGTTCGTGAGCTGGATCATCGCGTAGAACGGGAAGCCGAGCGCATGCGCGCTCATGAACCGGTTGAGCTGCTCGAACGGCCGGTCGCTCCAGTTCGGTCCGGAGTGGAAGGCGAGGGGGAGGGCGCGCTCGTCCAGTGCGGCGAACACCTTCATGAACCGGTTCTGGTGAATCGGCTGGTAGCGGACGGCCGTGACCATGAAACCGAGGATGCCCGGCCGCTCGGCGAACTCGTCGATGAACTCCACGCTGGCGTCCGGGTCGCTCATCGGCAGGTACGCCATCGTGCGGATCCTGGGGCTGGCCACGAGCACCCGCTCGACGAGCCATCGGTTGTATGCCCTGGCCAGCTCGACCTCCATCTCAGGCTGGGGATGGGTGCCGAGGGTCAGCATCGGCGTCGGGAACAGGATCGCGTAGTCGATGGCCATCTGCTCCATGGAGTGGAGCAGGCCCGCGGCGATCGGATGGGCGCCGGCGTAGGCGCCTGCCGGCAGCCGCATGTCGAGATCGGTCTTGATCCGGCCGGCCACGTTGCGGTCGCCGAGGTTGCCCGGCATGAACGCGTGCATCAGCATCGACTGCGTGTAGCGCTCGAACGGCCGCCGGACTGCCGGGTTCTGGATGTAGGCGGCGATCTCGGCCGTGGCCGTCGTCTCGTACACGTGGCAGTCGCAGTCGACGACCGGCACATCGAACAGGCCGCGCCGCTCCGCCTCCCGCCTGGCGTTGGCGAGGAACGAGAAGCTTCGATCCTGGACCACCGTCGCCTGCCGGACCGCTCCCTCGACGCTCATAGCGCTTCCTCCACTGCGAAATGACCCGGGTTGAGGTGTACCGCACGACGCGGCGGACGGCAAGCCCCGGCGGCCCTGCGCCCCGGTGCTACCGTCCGGAGGCGTGAGGCCCGAGCGCGGGACCGTGGTGCGCCTTCGAGCCGGCGATCGCTCGACCGCGGCGACGGCCGCCGCGCTGCTCGACCGCGAGCTCGGCGCCGGCCTGTACACGGCGGAGGGCCTTCTCCGAGACGCCGCGGACCCGACGGCCGGCGTGTGGGTGGCGGACGGGACGACCGTCGCCGGCGCGACCCTGAGCCGTCTGCTGGTGCCCGCGGACGCCGCCTACTACGAGCGCTTCGGACCGCAGGCGACCGGGATCTTCGGAGGGACGGTCGGCTCGTTCGAGGCGCTGGCGGTGGAGCCCGCCGCCCGCCGGCGTGGTCTCGGCAGCCAGCTCACCGCCGTCAGCCTGGACTGGATGCGGGAGCAGGGCTGCGACACGGCCATCGCCGTCTCCTGGCGGTCGGGCCGGCCCGGCTCGTCGGTCGGGCTCTTCCGCCGGCTCGGCTTCCGCGAGGGCCCCACCGTCGAGCGCTTCTACCATGCGGAGAGCGTGCGTGACGGCTGGGTGTGCCCCGTCTGCCGGGGCCCGTGCGTGTGTCCCGCCACCCTGTTCACGCTGGCCCTGGCTGCCTGGGGCGGGAGCCGGCAGGTCAGACGTTGAAGAGGGCGGCCAGCTCGAAGCTGGTCACCTCGGCCGCCCGCAGCATCTCGGCGGCGGTCAGGATGACGTCCTCCACGTCGACCGCGCCGGGCGCCAGCGGCGGGCCGCCGCCCTCGCGACGATGCCGGGCGCCGAGACGCACCAGGGCGGCGAACAGCCGCTGCGCGGTCTCTCCCGACAGGTCGGCCCCGCCCTCGAGCGCAGCGGCGAGCCGCTCCGCCGCCGCCTCGGCCTCAGTCATGGGCAGGAGTCCCTCCCCCCTCGCGGGGGAGGTGGCCCGCCAGGGCCGGTGGGGGGTTTGGAGATCCCCCTCCCCCAACCCCTCCCGCGACGGGAGGGGGGGAACCACGGAGTCTGCCCCCCCTGCCCTTTCAGGCCCTGACGTAGACATCGCCCTCCCTGACCACGACGGGGACGCGGCGGAGCCGGTACCGGCGATCGGCGGTGCACTCGCCGGTCTCGAGGTCGTACTCCCACCCGTGCCAGGGGCAGGCGATGCGCACCTCGTCGTCCGCGAACCGTTCGCTGGCGACCGTCCCGTCCGAGTTCAGCACCTGCTCGTACCGGCCGATGATCTCCCCTGTGCACACAGGCCCGCCCTGGTGCATGCACCGGTTCTCGTACGCGTGCACCCGGCCGTGCACCTTGAACACGCCGACCTCGAGGGCGCCAGCGACGGCCAGCACGCCGGTGCCCTCCACGATGTCGTCCACGCGGCCCACGCGGTATTCGGCGGCCTCGGTGCGAGCGCTCATCGCTCCCACCTTATCCGAGCCGGCTCCAGCGTGGATCACGGTCGCAGCACGAGCTGGGTCTGCGTGACCAGCGCGGCCAGGCGGCCGTCGCCCCGGGTGACGCGGGTCTGCCAGACCATTGTGGTCCGGCCCCGGTGGAGCGCGGTGCACTCGGCCCTGGCCACGTCGCCGAGCGGGATCGCGGCGAAGAAGTTGGTCTTGCTCTCGATGGTCGTGGTCGTCGCGCCCGGAGGCAGGTTGGCGATGGTCGCGATCGCCCCCAGGGTGTCGGCCAGCGCCATCAGCGCCCCACCGTGCAGCACCGCTGGCCGGGTGCACACCTCGTCGCGCACCTCCATCTCGGCCTCGACGCGCTCGGGCGCCAGGCTGGTGAGGCGCACGCCGAGCAGCCGCGCCAGCGGCAGCGGGTCGTGCAGCAGGGCAGCCACGGCATCGGTCGTCCCCTCTGTGTCCGTCATCTCCAGGCCAATGGTGCGGGCCAGGCCGGGTGGGGATCAACCAGGCCAAGCCGAGATTCACCGGTCGCTCGCGGCGGCCTCACAACGGTCCGCTCGCACGGTGAATCCGGCTAAGTTGGGCGCCATGGCCACCGCGACACGGGACGCGGACCCCGCCGCCCGCTTCCTGGCCCGGGCGCTCGGCGAGCCGCCAGGGCCCGGGAAGCCGGACCTGGCCGCGCTCCTGGGCGGCCTGGGCATGCCGACGCCGGCCGCCTGCTCCGCCAGGCTGCTCGTCTCCGGCTGGCCCGACCTGGAGGGCGTCGTCGTCATCTTTCCCGAGCCAGCTCCGAACGCGGAGGTCGGAGCGGTGCTGGCCGCCGCCAGCGAGCGGGCGCTGCGTGACCTCCTGCTCGCCTTCCCGTCCGGCCGTCGAGCCCGGGTCCGGGCCGTCGGGACCTGGCTGGCCGAGGCCATGCGGGACGTCATGGACGTGGACGAGGAGAGCACGGAGCGCGGGCAGGGGGTCCCGGTCGTCCGGCTGCGGGCCGTCAAGCCGGGCGGCGGAGGGCCCGGCCGGACGCTGGGCAGGGACGACGAGCTGGTCTCGCGCCTCCGCGAGCTGACGCGGCCGCCGGGCCGTCGGCGGCTGGGCCAGTTCGTCGCCGAGGGGCCGCTGCTCGTGCGCCGCGCGCTGGACGACGGCCTGCCGGTCGCGGCGGTCGTGCATACCGCGGACCTGGTCCGGGCCCCCGCCGGCGTCCGGCTCGTGGAGCGCGCGCGCGAGCTGGACGTCCCCTGCCACCGCGCCTCGGACGGCCTCCTGGGCTCCCTCACTCCGACCCGTCCGCTGCCGCCGGTCCTGGCGGCCGTCCACCTCCGGCTGCGCGACGCAGGCCGCCTGTTCACCGGCCCCACCAGCGTGGTCCTCGTCGCCGAGAACCTGCAGAACCCCGACAACCTCGGCATGGTCCTGCGCACGGCCGACGCCGCCGGCGTGGAGGCCGTGGTGGTG
Source organism: Candidatus Dormiibacterota bacterium (assembly GCA_035263645.1). GTDB lineage: Bacteria > Chloroflexota > Dormibacteria > Dormibacterales > Dormibacteraceae > CF-161. Next base: position 23,966 of record DATFRD010000358.1, read on the forward strand.
GCGGAGGCCGACGCCGACCCGCTCCATCGCAACTGCGTGCGCGCGGCCCGCGGCGCCGTCGGCCGCCTCCCCGTCCTGACCTGCGCCGACGCGGCCACGTGGCTGCGGGCGGCCCGGGGCCGCGGGCTCCGGGTGGTCGGGGCGACCGCGCGCGGCGCGACCGACCTCTACCGCTGCCCCCTGGAGCCGCCGGCCGCGATCGTGGTCGGCAACGAGCTCTCCGGCCTGAGCCCGGAGGTGCTCGACGCCTGCGACGAGCACGTCCGAATTCCCATGGCGCCGGGGCAGGACTCGCTCAACGTCGGTGTGGCCGCGGGGGTGATCCTCTACGAGCTGCTCCGGCGGCGGCTTGCGCAGTCTGACGCCGGCCCGGCCTGAGAATGCAGGGTGGCCCCGGCCCCCCTTTCGGGGTTCGGCCGTGGGCGCCGGCCACGTACATTACGTAATCCTGATCCACCGACGGCCTCCGCTGGCCCACCAAGTCCGCGCATGCTGACCGGGACGCGACCCCTGGGCGGAACAGCCGCCGGCGTCGTTCGGCGGCCGTGGTTGCCGCCCACCGGCCGGCTGGCGGCGGCAGCCGTGCTGCTCGCCGTTGGCGCGTTCGTCGCGCAGTCGTACCTCTATGCCCACTTCACGCCGATCGGCCAGGCACCCGATGAGAACGCCCACCTGGCCTACGTGCGGCTGATCGCGCTGCACCTCAGGCTGCCGGTCAACGTGCGGGAGGACCAGCAGCCGCCGCTCTACTACGCGGCGGCCGCGCTCCTCTACCGGCTGACCGGCACCCCGGTCGCGGCCCAGTGGCTCTCGATCGCACTGGGAGCGCTCACGCTCGCCGTGGTCTGGGCGACCGCGAGGACCCTGTACCCTGGCCGGCCCTGGCGCCAGGCCCTTCCGGTCATCGTCGCCGCCTCCGTGCCGCAGCTCCAGTTCATCAGCGGGGCGATCACGGACGACGGGCTCTCGTTCCTGGCCGGCGCGGTGCTCATCTGGCTGGCCATCCTTGTGCCGCGGAGACCGCCCAGCACCGGCCTGTGCGCGGCGATCGGCGCCGCCGTCGCCGCCGCCCTGCTCGCCAAGGAGACGGACTACGTGCTCGCCGCGCTGCTGCTGGCCACCGCCGCGGTCGCCTGGTGGCGCCAGGGATGGCGCCGTCAGTACCTGTTGATCGCGGTGCTGCCGCTGCTCGGCGCCGGCTGGTGGTTCGCCCGCAACCTCGCCGTCTTCCACCACCTGCTGCCGGGCCTGGCGCCCATGCGGGCGACGCCGTTCCACCTGCGCCATCTGGCCCAGCTGCATGCCTGGTACGACACGGCTGTCAGGAGCTCCGTCGCCTACTTCGGGAACATGACGACCTCGGTGAAGGTGGCGGGCAGCCCGGACATGCTCTACCGGGGGGTGGAGGCGGGGCTCGGGCTGCTCGCGATCGTGGGCTGCGCGGCGGTCGCCCGCCGGTGGCCCGCGTGGGCCGCGCTGACCAGGGCATCGGCTGCCGTGGTCGCGCTGGCGATCGGGCTCGCAGGGCTGCAGATGCTCGTCAACAGCATCGTCATCGACTACCAGGCGCAGGGCCGCTACCTGTTCGTGGCGCTGTCGGCCGGCAGCCTGGCGGTGTCCTTCTCCCTCGCGACCCTGCTCGACCGCCTGCGCCCGGCCTGGTCCGCCACCGCAGCCGGTCTGCTCGTGGCTGCCCTGGCCGCCATCGACGTCCTGGGCGTGCTCACCGTGCGGTCGGGGCTTATCACCTAAGCACGCCACGGGGGCCGGCCCCACAGGTGGCCCCCCTCCCCTCGCGGGAGGGGTTGGAGGAGGGGGCTGCTCGATCCATTCCCCCACCGGCCCTGGCGGGCCACCTCCCCCGTCCGGGGTCGAGGGGCTATCGACCCAGGCGCTTCGGGGCCGCGTTTGACAGCCTGCAGGGGGCGGCGTACCCTGGCGATCATCTGTTCGGGCCTCGCCCCTCGGGGCCCGGCGCGTTCGGTCGAGGTCGTCCTAGCTCACGTTGAAGTTCATCCACACGGCCGACCTGCACCTGGACAGCCCGCTGCGCGGGCTCGCCAGGTATCCGGGCGCCCCCCTCCAGGAGGCGAGGGCCTGCAGCCGGCGCGCCCTGGAGAACCTTGTGCACCTGGCGATCGCCGACGCGGTCGACTTCGTGCTCGTCGCCGGCGACGTCTACGACGGCGACTGGCGGGACTACCAGACCGGCCTCTTCTTCGCCGCCCAGATGTCGCGGCTGCGCGAGGCGGGCATCCCGGTCTTCGCGGTGAGCGGCAACCACGACGCCCGCAGCGTCATCACCCGGACGCTGCGTCTCCCGGACAACGTGCGGCACTTCTCGGCGGACGGCCCGGAGACGGCCCTGCTGGAGGACGTCGGCGTCGCCGTCCACGGCCACGGCTACGCCGAGCGCTGGGTGCAGGTCGATCTCTCCGCCGGCTACCCCGCCCGCCGGGCCGGCTACTTCAACGTCGGCCTGCTGCACACGAGCGCCTCCACCGACGGTCCTCACGAGACGTACGCGCCGTGCTCCGTGGCGGGGCTGGCTGCGCGCGGCTACGACTACTGGGCGCTGGGCCACGTCCACCAGCGCCAGGTGCTGCACCGCGACCCCTGGGTGGTGTTCCCCGGCTGCCTGCAGGGACGGCACGTCCAAGAGGCGGGGCCCAAGGGGTGCACCGTCGTGGACGTGGAGGACCGCGAGGTGACGTCGGTGCGTCACGTCGACCTGGACGTCGTGCGCTGGGCCTGGTGCGTCGTGCCTGCCGGAGACGCGGAGACTCCGGAGGCGGCGGTCGACGCCACCAGGGCGGCGCTGGCCCGCGAGCTCGACGCGGCCGGCGGGCGCCTGCTGGCCGTGCGGGTGGAGCTGACCGGGGCGAGCGCGGCCCACGAGGCGCTCTGGGCCGACGCCGCCCGCTGGGAGAGCGAGATCCGGGCCGCGGCCACCGACCTGGACCCGGACGGGATCTGGGTCGAGCGCGTCCTGCTCCGGACGTCGTCGAGGGCGGACCTGGACGCCGCACGGGAGCAGGACGGCCCGCTCGGCGCCCTGCTGGCCTCGATCGCCCGGTATCGGGCCGACCCCGAGCGGCTGCTCGCCGAGCTCGGCGGCAGCCGTGAGATCGGCGAGATCCGCGGCCTGGCCGGCAGGCTCGCCCACGACGGCGAGCTGGCCGGAGAGCTCTCGCTCGCGGATCCCGGCCGGCTGGGCTGGCTGCTGGACGAAGTCCAGGGCCTGCTGCTGACGCGGCTGCAGGGGGTGGCGGGCCCGTGAGGTTCCGGCGCCTCGACCTGATCGCGTTCGGTCATTTCACGGACGTCTCCCTGGAGCTCCAGCGCCCCGCGGACTTCCACCTGATCCTCGGCTCGAACGAGGCGGGCAAGACCACGGCGCTGCGCGCCATCGACGAGCTGCTGTACGGGATGCCCGTCCACACCGACCTGGCGTTCCGGCACCCGATGAACCGGCTCCGGCTCGGCGCGGTCGTCGAGGGGACGGCCGGCGAGACGCTCGAGGTGGTGCGGCGCAAGGGCCGGCTGGACACGCTGCGCACCCCTGACGACGAGCCGGTGCCCGAGTCCCGCCTCGGCGCGCTGCTCGGCGGCGTCGGCCGGCAGCTGTTCCAGGCCATGTTCGGCTTCCACCACGACGGCCTGGTGGCCGGCGGCGAGGAGCTGCTCCGGGGCGAGGGCGAGGTTGGCCGGAGCCTGTACGGCGCCGCCGTGGGCGCCGGCCGGGTCCACACCCTGCTCGGGGAGCTGGACCGGCAGGCCGAGGAGATCTATCGCCCCCGCGGTTCCCGGCTCCTCAACCAGGCCATGGCGGATCACGACGCCGCGCGACGGCGCGTACGCGAGCTGCAGCTCCGGCCGCGGCAGTGGCAGGAGCTGAGCCGGGCCGTGGGTGCCGCCCAGGGCGCCCGCGAGCGGCTGGAGGCCAGGCTGCTCGCGCTGGACGCGGACCTCCGGCGCCTGCGCCGGCTGCAGGCGGCGCTCCCCCTGCTGACCAGGAGGCGACGGCTCGAGGCGCGGGCGGCCGAGATCGGAGACGTGCCCGACGTGCCGCCACCGGTCGCGCGGCGGCATCGCGAGGTGACGGAGAGCCTTCGCGCCGGCGCCGACCGGCACCGGGAGACCGTCGACCGGCTGGCCGAGGTCGAGGCGGCGCTGGCGGCCGTGACCGTGGACGACGCCCTCCTCGCCAGGACCGCCGAGATCCAGCGCCTCGCTCATGGACGGGGCCGGTACGAGAAGGACGCCAGGGACCGGGAGGCGCTGGGCGGGCGGCTCGCGGAGACGATCTCCCAGGCGGGCTCCCTCCTGCGCCAGGTCTGGCCGGAGATGCAGGTGGAGGTGGCCGACCGCGAGCTGCGGCTGACGACCGCCGAGCGAGACTGCCTGGAGGACGCGATCGCCAGCCACCCGGTCCTCCGGGAGCGGCTGGTCCAGGCAGAGCGGGCGGCCGCGCGGCTGGGACGCGAGGCGGCGCGCCGGCGGACCCGGCTGGCCGGGCTGGGCGACCCGCCCGACCCGGCCCCCCTGCAGCGCGCGCTGGAGCGCAGCCGGCGCGACGGACGCCTCCCGGCCTCCCGGCAGGAGGCCGAGCGGGAGCTGGCGGCGGTCGAGGGCGAGGCCAGCGCGCTCCGCGCTCAGTTGGGGCTGGCCGGCCGGCCGCTGGAGGCGGTCGCGCTGCTCCCGGTCCCCAGCCGGGAGCGCGTGACGCTGTTCCAGGTCGAGCTGGTCCGGATCGAGCAGGACGCCGGCGCGGTGGCGGCGCGCCAGGCCGCGGTCGAGGCCAGGCGAGACGACCTCCACGTCGTGCTCCGCGAGCTCGGCCTGACCGGGCGGGTTCCGACCATGGACGACCTGCGCGCCGCGAGGGGGCGCCGGGACCGCGGCTGGGAGCTGGTCCGCCGGGCCTGGCTGGAGGCACCCATGGACGGCGCGCGCTCCGACGACGCGGCCGCCTACTGCGGGGACCTGCCGCTCCCCGACGCGTATGCGGCGGCTGTGGACGCGGCCGACGAGGTGGCGGACGACCTGCGCGACGCCGGCGAGCGGGTGGTCAGGGCGGCGCAGGCGCGGGCGGGGCTGGAGGCCTGCGAAAGCGAGCTGGCGCTGCTGGCCGAGCGCCAGGCCCTGCTCGACGCCGGGCGGCGCGCGCTGGAGGAGCGGTGGCTCGCCGAGTGGGCGCCGGCCGACATCGACCCCGGCGCCGCCGAGCAGATGCAGGGCTGGCTGGACCGGCATGCCCGGCTGGTGGCGCTGGCCGGCAGGGCCGACGGCCTGCGATCGACCGTCGCCGCGGCCGGGGCGGCGCTCGACGGTCACCGCCGCGCGATCGCCGACGCCCTGTCCGACCTGGGCCGGCCGGCCCCGGCCGGGGTGGCGCTGGAAGACCTGCAGGCCCGTGCGTCCGAGATGGCGGCGGGACTGGCGGCGACCCGCCAGGAGCAGACCCGGCTGCTGGCCGCGCTGGAGGACCTGGAAGCGCACCGGGCCGAGCTCGAGGCCGAGCTGGAGGCTGCGCGGGCCGACATGGCCGCCTGGGAGGCCGGCTGGCGAGCGGCCCAGGCGCCGCTCCGGCTGCCGGTCGACAGCACCGCCGCCACCGCGGCGACGGCGCTGCGCAGGCTCGGCGAGGCGATGGTGAGGATCGACGAGTCGAACGTGCTGCGCGCGCGCCGGGAGGGGATCCGGCGCGACATGGAGCGATACGAGGCGGCCGTCCAGGCCGTTGTCGCGGAGGCCGCGCCGGACCTCCGCGACCGGCCGGCCCCGGCGGCCGCCGAGGAGCTCGAGGAGCGCCTGGCGCGCAACCGGGAGTGGCATGCTCAGCGGCGGGAGCGGCTCGAGGCGCGCGAGGCCCTGGTCGCCCGCCGCGAACGCGTGGAGGCGGGGCAGCGGCAGGACCGCGCCGGGCTCGAAGAGCTCATGCTCCGGCTGGGGGCCAGCTCCCCGGAAGACCTGGAGCGGGCTGTCGATCGTGCCGCGGAGCGGCGATCGGTCGTCGAGTCGCTGGCCCAGTGCGAGACGGAGCTGCTCCAGCAGGGCGGAGGCTGGACCGTGGAGCAGTCCGTCCGGGAGGCGGCGGCGACCAGCCCCGAGCAGGTGGCCGCCGAGGTGACCGCCGCGGAGCAGCGGCTCGAGGCGCTCCGCCGCGACCACGAGCAGGCGGTCCGGGCCGAGGCCGCGGCCCGCTCGGAGCTGGATCGCCTCGACGGCTCCGGAGCCGCGGCCGAGGCCGCGGCCGAGGCGGAGGAGCACCGGGCGCGGATCCTGGCCGAGGCGGGCCGGCTTCTGAGGCTCCGCGTGGCGCAGGCGGTGCTCGCCCGCGAGATCGAGCTGTACCGCGACCGCAACCAGGCCCCGCTGCTGCGGGCTGCCGGCGAGATCTTCTCCGAGATCACGCTGGCCCGCTTCGTGCGCCTCAAGGCCGAGACCGACGCCCGCGACCGCCTCCTGATCGTCGCCGTGACCGCCGCTGGCGACGAGAAGTCGGTCGCCCAGATGAGCGCAGGCACGCGCGACCAGCTCTACCTGGCGCTGCGCCTGGCCACGCTGGCCCAGCACTTCGAGGCGAACCCGCCGATGCCGGTGGTGCTCGACGACATCCTCATCAACTTCGACGACAGCCGGGCCCGGGCCACGCTGCACGTGCTGGCGCGGCTGGCCCGGCGGACGCAGGTGCTGCTCTTGACCCACCACGCCCGCCTGCTGGAGCTGGCCAGGGCGTCCCTGCCCGGCGACGCCTTCGCGGAGCACGTGCTGCCGGGCCCGGACCGGCCGGGAGAGCTGGCGATGTCGCACAGCGCGGCGTAAGACCCCTCCCCCCTCCGCGGGGGAGGTGGCCCGCCAGGGCCGGAGGGGGGGATGTCGCTCCACCGGCCGCCATTGTTTACGCCACGGCTACTATTGATGTGATGGCAGTGAACGTGCAGAGCTCGAGCCCGGTGGAGGCGGACGTCCGGGACGCGCTGCTCGCCTACTTCGACGCTGTTCTCCTCGCCGAGCCGCTCCAGGCCGCGCTGTGGCGATCGGCCGGGATCACGCTGACCCAGCTGGCTGCGCTGCGGGAGCTGCGTCGCCAGCCGCTGCCGGCCGGCCGCCTGGGCCGGCTGGTCGGGCTCTCGCCGGCCTCGGTCACCCACCTGCTCGACCGCCTGGAGGAGCGGGGCCTCACGGTCCGCCGCCGGTGCGACGACGATCGCCGCACGGTTGCGGTGCACCTCACAGAGGACGGCCTGCGCACGCTCGGCGAGAGCAAGATCCTGGTGGGCAGCCGGGTCCACCAGGCGATCGACGCGATGTCCCCCGAACGCCGGCGCCGGCTGGCCGCTGCGCTCGCCGACCTGGTGGACGAGGTCAAGCGGCTGCAGCCCGAGACGGAGGCACCCCAGTGAGCGAGCCCCTGCGCAGAGAAGGCCGCTACAAGTGGATCGCGCTCTCGAACACCACCATCGGGATGCTTATGGCGACGATCAACTCGTCGATCGTGCTGATCTCGCTGCCCGCGATCTTCCGCGGCATCGGCCTGGACCCGCTGACCCCCCAGAACGTCAGCTGCCTCCTCTGGATGCTGATGGGCTACATGGTGACGACGGCGGTGCTGGTGGTCAGCCTCGGGCGCATCGGCGACATGTACGGACGGGTCCGCCTGTACAACCTCGGCTTCGCCATCTTCACCGCGGCCGCGATCGGCCTGTCGCTCGTCCTCTGGAGGGGGCCCTCAGCCGCGCTGACACTGATCGCGCTGCGGGTGGTCCAGGGCGCGGGGGGCGCGATGATCATGGCCAACGCGGCCGCAATCCTGACCGACGCGTTCCCGGCGCGCGAGCGGGGCATGGCGCTGGGCATCAACTCCGTCGCCGCGATCGCCGGCTCGTTCGTCGGCCTGGTGGTGGGCGGCCTGCTCTCGACCGGCGACTGGCACCTCGTGTTCCTGGTCTCAGTGCCCGTCGGCCTGTTCGGGACGGTCTGGGCGTTCTTCAAGCTCCGCGAGATCGGGACGGTGCGGCGTGCCCGCATCGACTGGCTCGGCAACCTGACGTTCGGGCTGGGCCTGGTCCTCGTCCTGCTCGGCATCACGTACGGCATCCAGCCCTATGGAGGAGCGACCATGGGCTGGCTGAACCCTGCCGTCGTCGCGGCCCTGGCCGCCGGCGTCCTCATGCTGGCCGCGTTCGTGCTGGTCGAGGGCAGGGTGCCGGACCCGATGTTCCGGCTGGGGCTGTTCCGGGTGCCGGCGTTCACGTTCGGCAACGTGGCCGCCCTGCTGGCGTCGATCGGCCGCGGCGGCCTGATGTTCATGCTGATCATCTGGCTGCAGGGGATCTGGCTGCCGCTCCACGGCTACAGCTTCGAGTCCACGCCGCTGTGGGCCGCCATCTACATGCTGCCCATGACCGCGGGCTTCCTGGTCGCCGGGCCGCTCTCTGGCTACCTCTCCGACCGCTTCGGCGCCCGGCCGTTCGCCACGGGCGGCATGCTGGCCGCCGCCGGGGCCTTCGGCCTCATGCTGCTGCTCCCGGCCGACTTCTCGTACGCGCCGTTCGCCGCGCTGCTGCTGGCGATCGGCCTGGCCATGGGCCTGTTCGCCGCCCCCAACACCGCGGGCATCATGAACGCCGCCCCGCCAGACCAGCGGGGGGTCGCCTCCGGGATGCTGTCGACGTTCCAGAACGCCGGCATGAACCTCTCGATCGGCATGTTCTTCTCGCTGATGGTGGCCGGCCTGAGCGCCTCGCTGCCCTCGACGCTGATGCGCGGTCTCACGGCGCAGGGCGTGCCGGCGCAGGTCGCGGCGCGCATCGCCGGCCTGCCCCCGGTGGGCAGCCTCTTCGCCGCATTCCTGGGCTACAACCCCATGCGGGAGCTGCTCGGACCGACGCTGGCGCAGCTGCCGGCGGGGCGGGCCGCCGCCCTGACCGGCCAGTCGTACTTTCCGAACCTGATCTCAGGGCCGTTCATGGACGGCATGCACGTCACGTTCGCCTTCGCGGCGGCGATGATGGTCGTGGCCGCGGCCGCCTCCTGGCTGCGGGGCAGCCGGTTCGTGCACGGGGAACCGGCCGCCCGGGCGACCCTCCAGCCCGCGGCCGGTCCGGCCGGACCGCGCCCGGTGGTCGCGATCGCGTCCAGCTTCGGATGCGGCGGGGCTGCGATCGGGCGTCAGCTCGCGGCGCAGCTGGGGGTGCCGGTCGTGGACCGCACCGCCGGCGGGAGCGGCTCCGACGGTGTGAACGCACCCATCCCGGAGCTGGAGGCCGGCGCCGGCTGCGTGGTGGTCGGTCCCCATCTGGCGGCCGCGGCCCGCAGCCGGGCGGGCTCACTCTGGGTGCGGCTCGATGGCCCGGTGGAGCGGAGGCTCCGCCGCGTGATGGCGGAGCGGGGCGTGGACGAGGCGACGGCGCGCAGGTTGCTGCGAGCCGCCGAGGATGGCGCCGACCCCGTTCAGCCGGGCCGCTACCACCTGATGGTCGACCCCACGGCGGTATCGAGCGACGCGTGCGTCCGGCTCCTGCTGGAGGCAGCTCGCGGGGTCAGGGCGGAGCCGCCGGCGGAGGCCTGACCCCTGCGTCCAGCGCGACTCCCGCAGCGCAGAGCGGGCACTCTGCCGGCGTCCACAGGTTGGCAGGACGCTCGGCCAGGCGCTCCAGCGCCAGGCCCTCGCGGGCGGCCAGCGCCGCCGCGCCGGCGCCGAGGACCAGCAGCGCGCCCAGGGCGACCGGCACGGCGCCGGCCCTCCGCAGCGCGGCCACCGTGCCGCCTGCGGCGGACCCGGCGTTGACGACGTCGTCGACGACCGCCACCCGGCGACCTGTCAGCGCAGGCCACAGCGCGGCCGGCAGCCGGTACTCGACCGGGAACAGCCCCTCCGCCCCGGGCGCGGCCGACCCTTCGGTGGCGCAGAAGGCGATCTCGAGGTCCAGGGCGACCGCCAGGGCCAGGTAGGCGCCGCCGGTCAGCGGTCCGCAGACCGCCTCCACCCCATGGGCCGAGAGCCGCCGGCCAAGCTCGGCGGCGAACGGCCGGACCAGCGCCGGCCGGAGGTGGAGCAGGTCGAGCTCCAGCCAGAGGTCGCCGTGGTGGCCGGACTCGAACCGGAAGTGCCCGTCCCGGGCCGGCAGCAGGTCGCCGAGCTGGTCACTCACGACCGGACGAGCCGGAGCGACTGGTGCGGCCGCCCGCAGGCCCCGGTAGTCACCGACGCCGACCCCCGGTAGCCCCTCCCCCCTCGCGGGGGAGGTGGCCCCGCCAGGGGCCGGAGGGGGCATCTGCGACGAGCTGTCGGGTCAGAGACGCTGCCGGCCAGGCCCCCCCACCCAACCTGCCCCCGCGAGGGTGGGAGGGGCCAACAAAACCGGGGGCCCGCCGCCCCTTGCATCTTTTATGACCAGGCCCGCAGCCTGGCGATCGCAGTGGCCACCTGGGTCCGCGACCGTAAGGTCAGATGCCGACCACGATGCTGATCAGCGTGACCAGGAGGTAGGCGCCGAGGAACAGCAGGATCATGGCGATGATCGCGCTGACATCGATGACGCGCCTGCCGTCGCGACCCAGCGGCTGGTCCGCGACGATGGGGGTGAAGGGGGCGACCAGCGGCACGCTGACGCGGTAGACGAACTTCACGAAGCCGGCCTCCGTCGACGCCAGCACGCGGAACAGCACCCTCAGCACCACGATGGCCTCAGCCACTGTCAGCAGGAACCAGATCAGGCGGATCAGCCGGGTTGCGAGGCCCGACGCGTCCAGTACGTCGACAAGGAGTGGAGCCACGCGCACCATGATCCCCCACCGGACGCCTGTCGGGACGTCCGACGTCGTCCGACGGCCGCAGCAGGGCCGACGCCTAGGCATACTCGCGACCTGGCGATCCGCGCGGTGCTGTCGCCGCGCGCGGCCTGGAGCTCGCGCTGTACATGCTGGGCAGCTCCACACACCCAAGTGGGACGGCCGTCGTCTGACTGCGACGCAGGGGGAGGCGACGCTCCCCCTGCATCCTCTCCTATCCCTTGATCAGCCCGATCGTGTTGCCGGCGGGGTCGCCGAACATCGCCATGGTGACGATGCCGGGGATCTCCGTGGGTGGCATCATGACCTTGCCGCCCATCGCAACTGCCTGGTCGAGCGTGGCCTGCAGGTCGGGCACCTGCACGTAGATGGTCACGCGCGCGCCGCCGTCCTGGTCCTGGCCGATCCCGCCGGCCAGGCCGCTCGACCCACCGTCGACTAGGCCGTAGAAGCCCATCTCCGGCGCCGGCTCGCCGACCTTCCAGCTGAACAGGTCGGCATAGAACTTCTGGAGCCCGACCGCGTCCTTGCCCATGATCTCGAAGTGCACGATTGGTTGACCCAACGTCGATTCTCCTTGTCGTGAAGTCGCTCGTCGTTCGGGGGTGCCGGCAAGCATCGACGTTATAGCAAGAGTGTCTCGTCAATTGGGTCAAGTGAGCACGTTCGGTCAATCTGCGCCGTCGTGCAGCCCCGTGATTACCTGCCTGTCGAGGACAGTACGCAGTGTCGCGGGGCGGCCATGCTCTGTCCGGATCAGCGGACCAGGCGCCGGGCCGGCTCCCGGCCCGGCGGCTGCGGCGGCGCCTCCCGCAGTGCCGCGTCCGGGATCGGCAGCGTGACCGGGGCCTCCGGGCCGACCGTGACCCGCTGGCCGTGGTGGCCGATCTCCAGGGCCTGGCCGGC
>DATFRD010000359.1:0-2828 GCA_035263645.1 Candidatus Dormiibacterota bacterium
GGGAAGAAGGTGCCGGTGCCGGTCAGCATGCCCTGGTCCGGCGTCACGGTCAGCGTCCCGCCCGAGAGCGAGGCGCTCGCCGGAGCCTGCAGCACCGAGGGGCCCGGACCGCTGGACCCGGAGCCGCCGGCCGCCGAGTCCCACACCCGAGGCGCCGAGACGTCGAAGGCGTCGCCGCCCAGCGAGTCCGTCGCCATCACGTTCCCGGCCGAGCCCGCGCTCAGCGTGAACCCCGGAGCCGACAGCCCCAGGCTGAACGTGGTCAGGTTCGCAGCCGCCTGCGCACTGTTCACCACCAGCGCCAGGTCGGCCCCCTGGTCGGAGGCCGTCACCTGCAGGTCCACGCCCGGCACCACGCCCGGGTACGTCGCGGTGTCGCCGGACACCGTCGGCGCCGGCAGCGCGCCGGCCGGCCACGTGACCGCCAGCGTGCCCCCACCCCAGGAGTCGTCCTGCCACACGGTCACCACCGGCGCGCCCCCCCCGCCCGACAGCGCCGAGCGGGTGGGCGAGGCAGCGGGCGCCAGCGTCCCGTCGGACTGCGCCTGGAGCGTGGTGTCGATGTCCGCCCACGTGCCGTCCGAGAGCTGCACCCGCTGCTGCGTCGCCGACACGTTGTCGGTGAAGCTGCCGTCGGGGTTCACGAACGTCTGCGCGAACTCGGTCCGGTCCGACAGCGCCTCCACCGGCTGCGCGCTCGACTGGGCCTCGGCCAGCGCCGTCGGCTCGTCTGCCGCGATCGCCGTGGTGCTGGCCACCGCCGCTCGGGCATGCCCGGTCAACGCCGGCAGGCCGGCGAACACCATCGCCAGCGTGGCTGCCACCGCCAGCCTGCGCTCAACGATCCGCTGTCTCGCCATCCCCTTCCTCTCTCACAGTTCCTCCCAGCCGGGCAGCTGGCGCCCTATCGTCGGCGCCGCGTTGCAGTCGATCATGGCGAGCGCTCCCGTTCAAGCTCCAAACTCGTACCAACCCGTACAATGCTTGGCTCCGAGGGAGAGTCGACGCCAGCGCGCGGGCATTTCGCGGTCCTGGCAATTGCCACCGGGATCGCATACAGCAGCTGAAGCCTTCTCATCGCGACCAGTACCTCGGGTTGGCAGGGATAGCCGGTCAGTGGCCCTGGGTGATGGGGGCGATGGCCACCAGGAAGACGATCACGGGGATCGCCAGGGTCAGTCCAACCAGGATCCGTCGAATCATCCGAGTACCCTCCATCTGCCTGATTTGCGCTTCAACCAGATCCACGCTCTGAGGGCTGGCGTGCCGTCATGTGTACAGGGGCGGCCCAGGAGTGTCCACCGACAGCGCCCGTACGTTCGCCCGTACAAGGCGCGGGGAGGTCAGCCGGCAGCCAGGCCCTCGGCGACCGCCTCGTCCGGCGAGAGGTGGCCGCCTGCCTGGTAGGCGGCCACGAACCGGTCGTTCCCGAGCTGCGCCCTAAGAGCGGTGCAGGCCTGGATGTGCACTTCTTCCTCGTCCTTGTCCGCCGCGGGCGCGTCCGGCCACAGGGCCTCTCCAGCGCCGTAGAGCCGGGCCGCTGCCTCCGACCGCCCCTCCATCCAGGCCACCCAGCCCAGCATCCGCAGACAGACCGCGACGCCCTGGCGCTCGTCAGGCACCGCGAACAGCCGCAGGCTCTCGCGACAGTGCGCGGCGGCGGCCGCCGTGTCGTTCCGGATCCTGGCCATATCGCCCAGCCCGATCAGGGCTGCTGCCAGGTGAAACGGGGAGTCGAGCCTGCGAGCGATTGCGGCCGCCTCCTCGTAGCGGGCCTGCGCCAGGGCCAGACCGCCGTCCGCCTTCGCCCGGTTCCCCAGGTTGATGAGGCAGTGCGCCGTTCCCAGCGCATTGCCCATCTGGCGGTACTGGGCGAGCGCCTCCTCGTACAGCGCAGCAGCCCGGCGCGCGTCCCCATGCCGCGCGAGTCCCACTCCCAGGTGCAGGAGCGCCGACGCCAGCAGCTCAGGATCGTCCTGCTTCCGCAGCAGTGCCACGGCCTCCTCGAACATGAGGAGCGATTCCGCGTAGCTGCCCTGACCGTCGAGCGCGATGCCAAGCCCCCGCATGGCGTTGGCGACACCGAGCGGGTTCCGCAGCTCGCGGAACAGCTGCAGGCTCTGCCGCTGGCGGGTGACCGCCAGCTCGGATGAGCCCACGCGCCAGGCCAGCGAGGCCGCCACGTGCAGCGCCTCGGCCCGAACGTCGGGCGCCACCTCGCCGGCCGTCGCCAGCAGGTGCTCCAGCCACGCCAGCCCCTCCCGCCGGTGGCCGGCGAAGTCCCAGAAGGCGGACAGGGCGGCCGCCAGCCGCAGCCCGGATTCGGCATGTCCGTGCTCGGCGGCCCGGCCCAGCGCCGCTCGGAGGTTGTCGTGCTCGCGCCTGAGGCGCTCGAGCCAGGCCTCCTGCGACGGGCCCTTGATCTCCCGGCGGGCCCGGTCCGCGAGATCGACGTAGTACTCCAGGTGCGCCTGCGCGGTCACGTCCAGTTCGCCGGCGGCCACGAGCAGCTCGTGTGCGTACTCGCGGACGCTCTCCAGCATCGTCGCTCGGGCCTCGCAGCGCTCCGATGGCAGCTGCAGCAGGAGGCTGTGGTCCGCCAGCGCCGCCAGGTGCCGAAGCCCTCCGCCCAGGGCGCCGGCGGCCTCACAGACGGGCTGCAGCGCGTCCAGCGGGACGCCGCCGGCGAACACCGTGAGCCGCCGGAGTAGCGCCCGCGGCTCCGGCTCCAGCAGCTCGCAGCTCCAGCGCAGCGTGTCCCGCATGGTGCGCTGCCGCTCGGGGAGGTCCCGCGGCCCGTCCACGAGCAGCTCCAGCCGGCGGTCCAG
>DATFRD010000360.1:0-5831 GCA_035263645.1 Candidatus Dormiibacterota bacterium
CTCGCCCCCGGCGACGCGGCCGTCGTGAAGGCGATCTGCTCCCATACGAAGCAGTGCGTCGTCATCCTGGTCTCCGGCCGCCCGCTGATCGTCGGCAGGCAGCTCGCAGAGTCGAGCGCGTTCGTGGCGGCCTGGCTGCCCGGCAGCGAGGGCGAGGGCGTCGCCGACGCGCTCTTCGGCGACCACCCGTTCAGCGGCAGGCTGCCGGTCAGCTGGCCGGCCACAGTCGGGCAGGAGCCACTCGACTCCGGCGACGGCCAGACTCCCCTCTTCCCCTTCGGGTACGGGATCTCGCCGTACTGACCGTCACCAGACGGGCGGCTCGTGGAATCCGCGCGGGACGAGCCGTTCTCCCACCGGGCCCTGCCCATGCCCGCCGAACGGCCGTGGCCGGCTCTCCACGGCAGGGGTAGGGTGACCGTCATGAGCCTGCTGATGAGGCGCGGGTTTCCGGACGGCATCCCCTTCACCGACTATCACCGGGCCTGGCGAACCGGCCTGGGGCTGGCCGCCGCGGCGGCGTACGCCGTCGCCGGGGCCTGCTGGCTGCAGGAGCGCCGGACGCTCGCCCGGCGGGGGCTGGACAGGGACGCGAGGGCCGCGGTGGCCCTCAAGGACGTGTTCGTGACCGGCGCCGTCCTGACTGGCGTGGCCCGGCTCGTCGGCGAGGCGATCGTGGGTCGAGAGACTACGGCCGGCGCCGCCGGCCGGGGACGCCGCCTCCGGGCGGTGCGCCTGCTCAACCGGGCGTTCGTCGCCGGGGCCGTGGCCGCCACCCCGCTCATCAACTTCGCGCTGTTCGACGACTACCGGCCGAGACCGCTCCGCGGCTTCATCTCACTGTGAACGGTCCCGCCCAGGTCCCTGCCGGGCGGTGGCGGGGAGGAAGGGGCGGCTGTGGCCCGTGCGGGCTTCGAACCCGCGATTTCCGGCTTGAAAGGCCGGCGTCCTAGTCCACTAGACGAACGGGCCCGCCCAAAGCTTAGCCGCCTTCCACGGCACGGGCGGACACCGGGCCCGCGTCGCGGTCGGCGGCGGGACCCGGCTCGGCGACCGGCGGGTCGCGGGCAGCGCCTCAGCGCTGCCCGCGACGGCGCGGGACGGCCTCGTCGTCGTCGTCGGCGCGGCGGCCCTTGTAGCGGCGTTCCAGCTCCGCCACCGCGTCGACGCCTGCGGTCAGCGTCGACGCGGGCTCCGCTGCATCCGCCGCCTCTGCGGCCGGCTCCGCCGCCTCTGCGGCTGGCTCCGCCGCGTCGACCGGCTCGGCAACCTCGACCGGCGCCGCGGGGATCGGAGCCGGCTCCGGCCCGATCGCCACGACCGGCTCGACCACGGGCTCCGTCACCGCCGCGGCCGGCTTGGCCGGAGCAGGGCGCCTGAACACCAGGCGGTAGGCCCCTCCCCCCACCACCAGGCCCGCCACGAACGTCAGCACGAGACTCCACGTGGGAACCACGACCCGACATCATGCGAGATCGTGACGGCCGTTGGCCAGCCCCAGGGCTGGCCAGCCCGCCGGGAATCGGGGTCAGGCCAGCGAGACCAGCTCCACCAGGCTGTCGTCCCACCACTCCGTCAGACCCTCGGGCATGAGCACCACCCGGTGGGGCTGCAGCGCCCGCACGGCGCCCTCGTCGTGGGTGACCAGCAGGACGGCGCCGCGGTAGCCGGCCAGCGCCCCCAGCACCTCCTCCCGGCTGGCCGGGTCGAGGTTGTTCGTCGGCTCGTCCAGCAGCAGCAGGTTGGCCCCGGAGACCACGAGCACCGCCAGCGCCAGCCGGGTGCGCTCTCCGCCGGAGAGGGTCCTCGCCTCCTGCTGCACGGTGTCCCCCGAGAACAGGAAGGAGCCGAGGATGCTCCTCACGACCCTGCCGTCCGCCTCGGGCGCCGCCGCCTGCATGTTCTCCAGGACGGTCCGGCCCAGGTCCAGCGTCTCGTGCTCCTGGGCGTAGTAGCCGAGCCGGAGCCCGTGCCCGGCAGCCACGATGCCGGCGTCCGGCTGCTCCAGGCCGGCCAGCGTCCGCAGCAGCGTCGTCTTGCCGGCGCCGTTCACGCCCAGGACCACCGTGCGCGAGCCGCGCTCCAGCTCGAGGTCGATCCCGGTGAACACCTCGGTCGAGCCGTACCCCTTGCTCAGGTCCCGCGCCGTGAGCACCACCCGGCCGCACGGCGCGGGGTCCGGGAGGCGGAGCCGGGCCACCCGGTCCGCCCGCGGCGGTCCCGGGCTGTCCGCCAGCAGCTGCCTCGCCCTCCGCTCCATGACCTGGGCCTGGGTCGCCCTGGTGGCCTTGGCGTGGAGCCGGTCCGCCTGGGCCAGCAGGGCCGAGGCCTTCTTCTCGGCGTTGGCGCGCTCTCGCTTGCGCCGGCGCTCGTCGGTCTCCCGCTGCTCGCGATAGGTCCTCCAGCCGACGTTGTAGATGTCGAGCGCCGACCGGCCGGCGTCCAGGTGGAAGACCCGGTTCACCACCGCCTCCAGCAGGCCCACGTCGTGGCTGATGACCACCAGACCGCCCCGCTGTGCTCTCAGGAAGTCGCGCAGCCACGCGATGGAGTCCGCGTCGAGGTGGTTGGTCGGCTCATCCAGCAGCAGCGTGTCCGCGCCGCTGAAGAGGATCCTGGCCAGCTCGACGCGCCGGCGCTGGCCGCCCGACAGCGTGCGCAGAGGCCGTTCGAGCAGTCGGGCGGGGAGGGCCAGGCTGGCGGCGATGGAGGCAGCCTCCGCCTCCGCCCCGTAGCCGCCCAGCGAGGCGAGGACGTCCTCCAGATAGCCGTAGCGCTCGACCGCCCCCGGCACCTCCGCCGCCATCGCGTCCTGCGCCAGGCGAATGTCACGCAGGACCGCATCCAGCCCCCGACCCGACAGGACGCGGTCCAGCGCCCGCACGCCGCCGTCGGCCTCGCTGGGCCCCTGCGGGAGGTATCCCACCTTCCCCGAGCGCGTGACCGCTCCGCCCGCAGGCAGCCCCTCGCCCGACAGCACGCGCGCGAGGGTGGTCTTGCCGGCGCCGTTGCGGCCGACGAGGCCGACGCGGTTCAGAGGCGCGATCGTGAACGAGGTCTCGTTCAACAGGGTGCGCGCTCCGACGCGTAGCGAGAGGTTGGTGGCGGTGATCATGAAGCTCCTGACTGACAACTCTGCGGGCGCCCAGCAGCGCCCGCCGTGGGACCGGCGGGGACCTCACGCGTCGTCAGACTGCGAGCTGCACGACCGCAAGCTTACCAGGGGTTCGAGCCGCCGCACCCGGCGCCTGATCGCCCGCCTCGGCGAGAATCCGGCTACGCTATCGACCTCGTGCAACGCATCGGCGTCCTGGTGATCGCCGCGCTGCTCGCGGCGGCGTGCTCGCCGGGCGCATCCGGTGGTCCCGCCAGCACGCGAACGACCCCGCCGGCAACCACACCGCCCTCCCCCAGGCCCACGCCCATACCCCAGCTCACGCTCACCGGCCTGTTCCACCCCTCGGGCCCGGTGACGGCTGAGCCCGCGCACGTCCGCACGCTGATCGCGACCGGGGACACCATCCCCGCCCGCCTGGTCGACATCGCAGCGACGAGCCGGCAGGACTTCCTCTGGCCGTTCCGGCCCACCGCCGACTACGTGAAGAACGCCGACGTCACGTTCGTCAACCTGGAGACACCGCTGCTGGCCGGCTGCCCGGAGCGGCCGACCGGCCTGGTCTTCTGCGGCGACCCGCGCTTCGTGAACGGGCTGACGGCGATCGGGACGAAGGTGGCCAACCTGGCCAACAACCACGTCTACGCCGGGCCTGACACCCAGCGCACGGCGGACCTCCTGCAGCAGCACGGCATCCTCAGCGAGACCAACCTCGGGCCGCCGGCCATCCTGGACGTCCGCGGCCTCAGGTTCGCGTTCATCGGCTGCAACGCGGTCACCGGCGGCCCGCCGGTCGACCGCAACGCGCTCGTGTCCGACATCCAGCACGCCCGCGCCCAGGCCGACGTCGTGGTCGTGCAGTTCCACTGGGGCAAGGAGTACGAGCGGCAGCCGATCCCGGCACCAGGCATCGCCCCGGACGACCCGATCGAGCTGGGCCACCTGGCCATCGACGCCGGCGCCGACCTGGTGATCGGCAACCATCCACACTGGGTCCAGGGCATCGAGGTCTACAAGAACCACCTCATCACGTACGCCCACGGCAACTACGTGTTCGACCAGGTGAACTGCTGGCCTGGGCTGGGCGCCGACTACCGGACCTACTGCAGCGACGACACCCGCACCAGCGTGGTCGGCACCTACACGTTCGTGGACAGCCACCTGGCCGCCGTCACGTGGAAGCCCACCTACACGGACACGAGCCTGCAGACGCAGTGGGCCGACACCGGCCGGGCGGCCCAGGTGCTGAAGACCATGGAGGACGCCTCGGTCGCCCTCGCCCAGAAGGAGGGCGAGCCGACCTCGTGACGGCGGGCCCTGACCGGGCGGTCGCGGAGCGGCTCGACGCCGAGGACCCCATCGGCTGGCTCCGCGACCGATTCGTGCTGGACGACCCCGGCCTGCTCTACCTCGACGGCAACTCGCTCGGACGTCTGCCGGCGGCCACGGTGACCGCGATGGCGGTTGCGGTGCAGCAGACGTGGGGCCACCAGCTGGTCCGGATATGGCAGGAGTGGATCGATGTCGGCCAGCGGGTCGGCGACCGCCTGGGCCAGGCCCTGCTGGGGGCCGCCCCCGGCCAGGTGGCCATCGCCGACTCCACCTCGGTGAACCTCTACAAGCTGGCGGCCGCGGCGCTGGACGCCCGCCGCGACCGGCGCGTCGTGCTCACCAGCGCCGACAACTTCCCGACGGACCGGTACGTGCTCGAGGGCCTGGCGGCGGCCCGCGGGCTCGAGCTGCGGCTCCTGGAACCGCCGGGCCCCGACCCGATCGACGCAGCCACGGTGGCCCCGCACCTGGGCCAGGACGTGGCGCTGGTGTCGCTGTCGCACGTCTCCTACCTGTCCGGCGCCATCGCGGACGCCCCGGCCGTGACGGCCGCCGCCCATGGGGCGGGCGCGCTGGTGCTGTGGGACCTCTGCCACTCGGTCGGGGCGGTGCCGGTGGAGCTGGACGCCTGGGAGGTCGACCTCGCGGTCGGCTGCACCTACAAGTACCTGAACGCCGGCCCCGGAGCCCCCTCGTTCCTGTACGTCCGGCGCGCGCTGCAGGAGCGGCTGCGCCAGCCGATCTGGGGCTGGTGGGGCCAGCGGGACCAGTTCGCCATGGGCCAGGCATACGACCCCGAGCCGGGCATCGCCCGCTTCCTCGTCGGCACTCCGCCGGTGCTGGCCGTCGTGCCCGTCGGCGTCGGCGTGGACGTGCTGGCCGAGGCGGGGCTGCCGCGGCTGCGGGCCAAGTCGGTCGCCCTGACCGGCCTGACCGTCGACCTCTGGGAGTCCTGGCTGCGGCCCCACGGGTTCGCCCTCGCCTCCCCCCGGGAGCCGAGCCGGCGAGGGGGCCACGTCGCTCTCGGCCACTCGCGTGCGTACGGCGTGTCGCGGGCGCTGCTCGCGGCGGGTGTCGTGCCCGACTTCCGCCCCCCCGACCTCGTCCGGCTGGCGCCGGCGCCGGCCTACACGCGCTTCGTCGACGTCTGGGACGCGATGGACCGCCTGCGCAGGCTGCTGGAGGGCGGCCGCCATCTCCTCTTCGACGAGGCCCCCGGCCGGGTCACGTAGGCAAATCCGTCCCATCGGGTAGAGGGCGGGGTCGCCCCGCCCCCTCCCACACCACCGGACATGCGGGTCACGCATCCGGCGGTTCGTCAGGCATGCCGCAGTTGCCAGCGCTCACCGAATCCATGCAGGCCAAGTTCGGTCCAGTAACGGTT
>DATFRD010000361.1:0-7943 GCA_035263645.1 Candidatus Dormiibacterota bacterium
CCTCCGAGCGGCAGGCCACGGTCGACGACGTGCTGCGCCGCCTGCACGCCAGCCACCTCAACTGCATCCCGCTCGTGTACTCGGCCGGGGTGGAGACGATCGACGACCAGGCTCGCGTCTACCGGAGTCACCCGCACGCGCTGTTCCAGTCCAAGCGCCACGGCTTCGCCCGGCTGCGCCTGCGCATCGAGGGGCTGCTGGGCGGCCACGTCGGCGACCTGGCCGTCCGCGGCGGCGTCGTGGTGCACCTGCCCAGCGGCCGCACGATGAGCCACCGCGTGGCGGTCGCGCTGGTCACCGCCAAGCGGGCCAACCGGAGCGTGGTGCTGCGCGACAGCGACGCCAGGGCCGCCCGGCGGTTCCACGACTGGCTGGACGAGGTCGGATCCCCCGTGCTGGTGCGGGCCCTGGGCGGACGCCACTACCAGCTGGCGATGCGCGGGGCCGGGCCCGGCCCGTGAGGCTGGAGCCGGGCGAGGTGCCCGGTCTGCCGCTGCCCGCGGCCCTGGTCGACCACGAGGGGCGCGAGGTCAGCGCGACGCCCGAGTGGACGGGGCCCTGTCCGGGCACGGTGTCCTTCCACACCGGCCACGGCCACCTGCTGGTCGCGCCCGACGCGCCCGCTCCCGAGCTCGACGCGCTGATGGCCCGCCTGCTGCTGGAGCTCACTGCCGCGGCGGGCCGGCTGGCCGGCGAGGAGGCGCTTCGGGTCTCGGTCCTGGCGGCCGCGCTGGAGCTGGTGGCGGGGCGGCCCGTCGGCGGCCAGGAGGGGACCGTGGACGACGTCGTGGCCCTGGTCGGCGCCACGCTGCCGGCCCGCACGCAGGGTCTCGCGCTGCAGGTGGAGGCTCCCGTGCCCGCCGCCCGCGTGCCGGCCCCGGCCGCCGTTGCCCTGGCCCTGGTCCAGCTCGCCGTGAACGCCCGGCGCCACGACGGCGCCGAGAGCATGACCCTGAGCGTGACACCCGGCCCCACGTTCCTGCTCGAGTGGCCGGCCGGGCCGGCGGGAGCCGCGGCCGTGCGGTCGCACCGCCACGCGCTGCGCCGGGAGCGCTGGGGCTGGGGCTACGTGCAGATGGTGGCGGACGCGCTGGGCGGCAGCGCGCTGCCGCCCGGGGCCGCAAGAGGCGGGCGGGACCGGGCCGGACTGGGGCTGGGCTCCGTCCGGCTGGCGCTGCCGCTGGCGTGCGTCCGGGACGGGCGCGTCGAGCGCGCGACCCAGGCGTGGGAGCAGGAGGCCGGTGCGGCGGTCCTGGGCCGGCCGGCCGGAGGCTCGCTGGCCGGCCTGGTGGCGGAGGCGGCGCTCCAGCCAGGCCGGATCGCCTATCGCGACCTGTACCGGGCTCGGCTGCGCCGGGACCGTACGTGGGTCGCGCTGGCGCCGGAGAGCGGGTCCAGCCGGGCGGGCGACGTGCTCCGCGGGCTGCAGCACGAGCGGGCGCTGTGGACGGCGCCGGAGCCGCACGCCACCCGGGTCTCGGCGCTCAGCACGCTGCTCCGGGTGGCCATGGGAGAGCCGTGGCCGAGCGTCCCGCCCGGGCTCCACGCCGAGGGGCTGACCGCGGCCTGCGCCGCGCTGGGCGTCGAGCCGCCCGCGGCGGTCGACGGCCTCTGCCCGCCGGAGCCGAGGGTGACCGCCTTCCTCCTGGCCGAGCTGGGTGGGCACCTCGCCGTCCGGGGCGAGGAGGTTTATCTGGTGCCGGCGGCGAGCCGGGCCGGCTGTCCGCTGCTGCAGGCACTGGGGGGCGTGCCTGACGGCTGCCTGAGGATCAACCCATGAGCGCCTGGTACCACCTGGCCTACCTGGTCGGCTTCAAGCCCTGGGACTCCGGGGTCCCGCCGCCGGAGCTCGTCGCGGTCGTCGAGGGGCCCGGCGCCCTGCCGGCCGGGCGGGCGCTCGACCTCGGCTGCGGCACCGGCACCAACGCGATCTACCTGGCCCGCCACGGCTGGGATGTGACCGGGGTGGACCTCGTGGGGAGGGCGATCGCCGGCGGCCGTCGCAAGGCGCTGGCGGCGGGGGTGTCGCCGAGGCTGCTGCGGGGCGACGTGACCCGCCTGGACCGGCTGGACTTGGGCGGGGGCTACCGGCTGGTGTTCGACCTGGGCTGCTACCACAGCATCCCGGAGGCGCGTCGGGACGCGTACGCCGCCGGCGTCACCGCGGCGGCCCGGCCCGGCGCGACGATGCTCCTCTTCGGGTTCGCGCCCGGAGCCATGCGCCCGGGTCCGAGGGGCGTCTCGGCGGAGGAGCTGCGGACGCGCTTTCGGGCCTGGGACCTGCGCGACGCGACCCGCGGGACGGACCGCCTGGAGACGTGGTGGTACCGCCTGGAACGCCGTCCCTGAAGGCGCCAGGCACGGTCAGCAACCGGCGGTGTTGACTTCGGTACGCGCAAGTACCAGAATCTCCGTGCAGTGAAGCGCCCCGGTGGGGCGTCGATTGAACGGCAGTCCCGTGAGGAGGGAGGCGGCGGTGGGCCGGTCTGGTGGTTGGCCCCGGCGAGCGCGGGTCGAGAGAGGCGGCACGCTGTCCGTCGAGCCGGCCGGCGCGCCACCGGCTGCGTCCTCCGGCGGGACGACCTAACAGTGGGAGGAGGATGCGCATGACGGAAGCGGACGAGACCCCGGTGGTCGGCAGGACGCGGTGGCGCCGCTTCGCCCTCGTGCTCGCGCCGGCCTACGTGATGGTAGGGGCGATCCTGTTCCTGGTCGCGACGGGGGCGCTCGCCGTCTCCTTCGCAGTCTCAGGCACCGCATTCACGGTCACCGCGGACAGCCTGAGCAGCGGCGCCACCGATGGCAACGGCCAGGGCTTCTATCAGTTCGGAGTCGCCGACTTCGCGGGCAACGGGACCCCGGTTCCGCAGATCGAGTCGATCATCCCCAACGCCACGCTGGTCAACCTGTGCCAGTCCGTGTCGGTGGGCCCGTTGACCCTTCGGATCACGGCGGGTAACGTCGCCAACAGCCCCGTCACGGCCACCAACCTGGTCGTCGACGCGACGTCGCTGAGCGCCGGAACCGCCAGCTTCAGCAACATCAGGATCGGCCAGGACATGGGCACGTTCTCGAATCCGGCGCTCACGGAGCCCACCTCACGAGGCACGGGGCCGAACGTGAACACCGGTAACGTGCCGACCGGGACGTTCGGCCAGTCGGCCCAGTCCGTCTCGCTGGGCGGTCTGCGGCAGGTGTCCAACGGGACCTCGGCCAGCACGTTCACCCTGCCGAACCTGAGCCTCAGCTTCGGAGCGGCGTGCTGAGACCGGACACGCATCCCCGCACGGATTGCGGGCTCGAGGGGGGGCGCCGCCCGGCGCCCTCCCCGGTGGGTCCCCAATGAGCGACGAGAGTCCGCGGGTCACGCTGACGACCTACCGTGAGCCGCGCTTCCGACGCGCACGAGTCGCGTTCCGGATCTGGCGGCGCTCGCGGCCTTTCTGGGGCGGCCTCCTGTGCGTCCTGGGCGGCGCCGTCATCGCGTACGGACCGAGCACGGCGTTCAAGGTGCTGTTCATCGCCGGCAGCAGCGTGTGGCTCGGCGTCCTGGTCGGGATCATCGTGGCGATGATGGGGCTGTTCACCTGGTTCACACCGCGGCAGCACCAGATCGCCGGCATCCTGGCCCTGCTCTTCTCAGTCGTCTCGCTGATCACGTCCGACTACGGCGGCTTCCTGATCGGGATGATCCTCGGCACCGTGGGCGGGGCCATGGCCTTCGCCTGGACGCCGGTCACGGACACGGCTAGCAGGTAGCGCGGCGGATTTGAGCCGGTGGCCGCTGTGGCTTCGGGTCGTCCGCGACGCGCTGCTGGTCGTTGCCGTGCTCGCTGCGCTGCTCGGCGTTGGCCTGGCCGTGTCGACCGCCCGGGTCGAGGGCCTGAGCATGCTCCCTACGCTCGACGACGGGGACGTCCTGCTGGTCGACCGGGCGGCCGTGCGGTTGGTGCCGCCGCACCGGGGTGACGTCGTCGTCGTCGCCGAGCCCAACGGCGTCCCCGTCGTGAAGCGGGTGATCGCCGTGCCGGGCGACACGGTCGAGATCGACGGCGCCCACGTCGACGGACCGGGCATGCCGGCCCGTCCGGCGGTGCTGCTCAAGCCGGATGGCCTGGGGTCGTGGCAGCGCCTGGACGAGCCCTACGTCCTGCCCGGCTGGGTGCTGGGTCAGTCCTGCTGCCTGGCCGACGGCCGCGGCGGGAGCTCCGGACCCCGGCCGCTCACGCTGCCGGCCGGCGAGTTCTTCGTGCTGGGCGACAACCGGAACGTCTCCAGGGACTCCCGCGCCTTCGGCCCGGTCCCGGGGGACCGGATCCTGGCCCGCGTCCTCGTCCGCTACTGGCCGGAAGGCCGGGCGGGCTCGCTCGCGTCCGGCGCGACCATGGTCCCCGACGCGAGCACCCCCGCCTGACGGCGCTCGGTCTCCGGCTCGGGGGCCGTCCCATCGCGGCTCGCCTGGGGAGCCAGCCTTGGCCTGGCCAGCCGCGGCCGGTCCGTCGGCCGAGGACGGTGCGGCGGCCGCCGCTTCAGGAGGTCGAGCGCCACGTCGACCGCGCGCTCCAGCTGTGGGTCCCGGCCGTCGCGGTAGTCCTGGGGCGTGTTGTCGACCTCGATGTCGGGGTCCGTGCCGTAGTTCTCCACCCGCCAGCCCACGTCGTCGAAGAAGAACGAGAACTCGGGCTGGGTCGTCACCGTGCCGTCCGCCAGGCTGTGGTGGCTGCGGATCCCGATCACGCCGCCCCACGTGCGCTTGCCGATCAGCGGGCCGAGGCCCAGCAGCTTGAACGCGTGGCTGAAGATGTCGCCGTCGGAGCCAGCCGCCTCGTCCGCCACGGCCACCAGCGGGCCGGCCGGCGACTCGTTCGGGTACGGGCGGGGAGCCCCCCAGCGGGCGAAGCTGTAGCCGACCCGCCGGCGGGCGAGCTTCTCCAGCAGCAGGCCGGACACGTGGCCCCCGCGGTTGCTCCTGACGTCCACGACCAGCGCGTCCCGGTCGTACTCGACCATGAAGCCCCGGTGGAACTCGGCGAACCCGCCGGGCATCATGTCCGGCACGTGCAGATAGCCGACCCTGCCGCCGGACGTCTCGTGCACCAGCCTGCGTCTGCCCTCCACCCAGTCCCGATAGCGGGCGGGCGTCTCGTCGCCGAGCGCGCGGACGGTCACCGCCCGAGGCTCGGCCTCCCCTTCGCGGCGGACGACCAGGACGACCTCGTTGCCGGCCTGGTCCACCAGGCGCTCGCCCGGCGTCACGCTCGCGCTCAGGCGCTGCCCGTTGATGGCGAGCACCAGGTCACCGGGACGCACGTCGACGCCGGGGCCGAGCAGCGGCGAGGTCGCGTCGGGCTGCCACGGATCGCCCCTGACCAGCGACGCCACGCGGTAGCCGTCGGAGTCGGCGTCGTACTCCCAGTCCGCCCCCAGAAAGCCCTGCTCGTAGTGCGGGCCCCAGCGGTACTCGCCGCCGGACTCGTAGGCGTGGGAGGTGCCCAGCTCGCCCTGCAGCTCCCAGAGCAGGTCGGAGAACTCGGAGCGCGTCGTGACGCGGTCCACGAGGGGCAGGTACCTGGCATGCACTTCGTCCCAGTCGACGCCGGACAGGTCCTCGACCCAGAAGTGCTCCCGCTGCAGCCGCCAGGCCTCCTGGAACATCTGGCGCCACTCGGCAGCAGGCGCCACCGACACCTTGACGCGCCCGAGGTCGATCCAGCCGCTCTCCCGACCGGGGCCGTCCGCGCCCGGCCGCCCCTCGGGCGCCTTCTCGCCCGCCTTCAGCACGCGGAGCGAGCCCGCCGAACGGTAGAGCAGCGTGCGGGAGTCGCGACCCACGTCGAACCCGGAGATCCGCTCGGCCAGCCGCTCCTGCTTCTGGCTCTCGAAGTCGTACGACTCCAGCGTCCCACCCGGCGCGGGGGGGCCGGCGGACCGCTGCCGGGGCTCCACCGGGAACGAGGAGAACAGCGCCTTGCCCTTGATGCCCTGGATCGTCCGGTAGCGGCCGACCGGCACGGGGAAGCCCACGACGCGATCGGTAATGCCCTCGAGCTCGATCTCTACCGGGGCCCGGGCGTCGCCCTCCTCCTCCTTCTCCTCCTCCTCGGCCTTCTTCTTGGCGGCGGCCTCCTTGCTCTCCGGCGGCTTGGGCCGCGGCCGGAACGGGTCCGGGACGTCCCGGCGGAGGGCGACGGCGAAGGGCCGGGTGGCGCGGGGGAAGCCGAGGTCGAACTGGACCTGGTCGTAGACCGGCTCGAAGTCGCGATGCCCGATGAAGTAGAGGTAGCGTCCCTCCGGGTCGAAGGCCGGCCTCGAGTCGTAGAGGACCCGCGCCGTGGCGGCGGCTGTGTCCCCCGTCTCCACCCGGCAGAGCTTGATCACCGCCGTCTCAGCGGTGTCCATGAAGCCGTAGGCCACCCATCGTCCGTCCGGCGACCAGGCCACGCCGTCCATCTGCCCGCTCTCGCTCCGGTCCAGCCGGCGCAGCGTGGGCGGCGTCGCGCCGAGGTCCACGAGCAGCAGCTCGTTGCGGTGGTTGGCGACCGCGACCAGGTCGCCCGCTGGCGACACCTCGAGTTCGAGCACCCGCCCGACGTCCAGGTCGGGGAGCGGCTCCGGCGGCGCGGAGCCGTCGGCGCGGAGCACCGTGAGGACCTCCCGGCTGCCCTCGTCGCTGGCCGCAGCGACCAGGCGGCCGCCGTCGTTGAGCCAGGTAAGGAGCCGGTAGCGGACTCCGTCGGGCTCCCCGTGCTGAGCCACCGCCCCCTCCCAGTTCGCGAAGCTGAACGCCTTGCCCCTGGTCGTGATCGCCAGACCGGTGCCGTCCGAGCTGAGCGTGGCGCTGTGCAGGTAGCGGTCGGCCGGGACGAAGCGGCGGTTGCGCTGCGTGCGCGAGCTGGGCAGCTCGACCCGGATGGGCCGCGACTCCTCGTCCTCGGGGTCGAGCAGGTAGAGGTCGCCGCCGGCGTGGTAGACGAGGCGCCGCCCGTCGCCGTCCAGGTTGCGCGCGTAGAAGTCCTCGTGATGGGTGTGCCGCCGCAGCCCCTCGGCTGCAGCGGTGCAGGAGTAGACGTTCCCGACGCCCTCGTGGTCGGAGAGGAAGTACACCCGGTCCTCCATCCAGACGGGGCTGGAGAGGTTGCCGTCGAGCCTAAGGAGCGGCCGGAACGAGCCGCTGCCGTCGGGGTCGATCCACAGCGTGCCGGCGCGGCCCCCCCGGTAGCGCTTCCAGTACGCCGGGTCCTGCCGGGAGGCCCGACCCAGCACCACCGCGCCGCTGGGCCCCCTGGCGATCGCCATGGCCGGCCCCATCGGGAGCTGGACGGGCAGGCCGCCATCCAGGCCGATCTCCTGCAGCCACATCTGCGTGACGAACGGCCGGCCGGCGGCCGTCGCGTACACGATGCGCGAGCCGTCCGGCGTCCAGCCGGCCACCCGGCAGGGCGCGCC
The DNA here is from genome assembly GCA_035263645.1 of Candidatus Dormiibacterota bacterium. Taxonomy (GTDB): domain Bacteria; phylum Chloroflexota; class Dormibacteria; order Dormibacterales; family Dormibacteraceae; genus CF-161. The sequence goes on from DATFRD010000361.1 coordinate 7,447, forward strand.
CTGGTGCGTGAGCCGCCGCGCCGGGCCGCCAGCGGCAGCCATCACGTAGATCTCCGGAGGGCCTTCCTCCTCGCCGGTGAACGCGATCCACGAGCCGTCGGGTGACAGGTGGGGGTGGCTGGCTTCGCCGACGCCGGCGGTCAGCCGATAGGCGCGTCCGCCGCCCGCGCCCACCACCCAGAGGTCGTCCTCGCAGGCGAACACCACGTCGTCGTCGTGAAGTGTCGGGTAGCGGAGATAGCCTCCCCCTGTGGATCCCATCGGCAGTCAACGGTAGCACCGGGCCCGGCGGCCGGGCCGGTCCTGGCGGGCCACCTCCCCCGCGCGGGGGGAGGGACAGCGGAGGACGACCTGTTCCATCGGGTAGAGGGCGGGGTCGCCCCGCCCCCTCCCACACCACCGGACATGCGGGTCACGCATCCGGCGGTTCGTCAGGCATGCCGCAGTTGCCAGCGCTCACCGAATCCATGCAGGCCAAGTTCGGTCCAGTAACGGTT
>DATFRD010000362.1:0-6831 GCA_035263645.1 Candidatus Dormiibacterota bacterium
GCTGATCGAGGCGGTGACCGAGGACGCCGAGAACGTCCGCAGCAAGCACGACCTGGGCGGCAGCATCATCCCCAGGCTGGTGGAGCGCGGCCAGGCCTCCGTGTACGACTTCGCGTCGAACGAGGTGCCAGGCGTCGCCGACCGGGAGCGTGGCTACTGGCGCGACGTGGGCGACATCGACGCCTACTACGAGGCCAGCATGGACCTGGTCGCCGTGGACCCCGTGTTCAACCTCTACAACCGCGAATGGCCCATTTACAACTGGCAGGGGTCGTCCACGCCGCCGGCCAAGTTCGTGTTCGACGACGACGGCCGCCGGGGCCAGGCCCTCGACTCGCTGGTCAGCTCCGGCGTCATCGTCTCGGGCGGCGTCGTGCGCCGGTCGATCCTGTCGCCTGACGTGCGCGTGAACACGGGGGCCCTGGTCGAGGGCTGCGTGCTGATGGACGGCGTCCAGGTGGGCCGCGGGGCGACGGTGCGCCAGGCCATCATCGACAAGAACGTGCTGGTGCCGCCGGGCGCCCGGATCGGGCTCGATGCCGAGCGCGATCGCCGGCGCTTCACGGTGTCGCCGCATGGCGTTGTGGCCATCGGCAAGGGCCAGCCGGTGCCGCCGGAGGACGGGTGACGGCGGCGCCGGCCGTCGCCCTGCTGACGCGCGAGTACCCGCCGGACGTGTACGGGGGCGCCGGGGTCCATGTCGAGCACCTGGCCCGCCAGCTCCGCACCCGGGTCGACCTGACCGTGCACTGCTGGGGAGAGGCGCGCGCCGAGGCCGGGGTGGTCGCCCACCGGGCGTGGTCGGCGCTGGCGGAGCCGATGCCGGAGGCAGCGGCCCTTCAGGCGCTGTCGATCGACCTGGCCATGACCGCCGGCGTGAAGGGCGCCGACCTGGTCCACAGCCACACGTGGTACGCGAACCTGGCCGGCCACCTGGCCAAGCTGGCCTGGGACGTGCCCCACGTGGCCACGACGCACAGCCTGGAGCCGCTCCGGCCGTGGAAGGCGGAGCAGCTGGGCGGCGGCTATCGCGTCTCCAGCTTCTGCGAGCGGACGGCGCTGCTGGCCGCCGACGCGGTGATCGCCGTGTCCCGCGGCATGCAGGCCGACCTGCTGACGGCCTACCCCGAGATCGACCCCCGCCGGGTGCACGTGATCCACAACGGCATCGACCCGGAGCTGTACCGCCCCGACCGCTCTGCCGCCACCCTGGGCCGCTGTGGAGTGGACCCGGGACGCCCGTACGCCCTCTTCGTGGGCAGGGTGACGCGGCAGAAGGGCATCGACCACCTGCTGAGCGCAGCGCTCCGGCTGGACCCGCGATACCAGGTGGTGGTCTGCGCCGGGACCGCTGACACGCCGGAGTTCGAGGCCGAGGTGGACGCGCTTGCGGACAGGGTCCGCCGGGAGCGCGGTGGCCTGGTCTGGATCGCGCGCATGCTGCCCCGCCCCGAGCTCGTCCACCTGCTCACGGGCGCCGCCGTCTTCGTCTGCCCGTCCGTCTACGAGCCGTTCGGGCTGGTCAACCTGGAGGCCATGGCCTGCGAGACGGCCGTCGTCGCCTCGCGGGTGGGCGGCATCCCCGAGATCGTCGTGGACGGCGAGACGGGCTGGCTGGTCGGCTGGGACCCGGACCGGCCACAGATGTTCGCGCGGGACCTGGCCGGGCGTATGGACGCCGTGCTGTCCGACCCCCGGCTCGGGGAGCGGATGGGGGCGGCGGGCCGCCGGCGGGTGCTGGAGGGCTTCACGTGGCCGGCGATCGCGGACCGCACCGTGGCGCTCTACCGGACGCTACTCGGCTGACGGGCGGGCGGGCGAACGGGATGGTCCTCGACAGCCACCAGCACTTCTGGGACCCGCGCCGGCACCACTACGCGTGGCTGACCGACGAGCGGGCTTCGATCCGGCGGCCGTTCGGGCCGGACGACCTGCGCCCGGTGCTGGCGGCCAACGGCGTCGACCGGACGATCGTGGTGGAGGCCCGCTCCAGCCTGGAGGAGACGCGCGAGCTCCTGGCCCTGGCCGACGCGACCGATTTCGTGGCCGGCGTCATCGGCTGGGTGGACCTGGCCGGGCCCGACGTAGGCAGCACTGTGGCCGCCCTGCGGGCGGGTTCGGGCGGTGGGCACCTGGTCGGCGTGCGGCACCGGGTGCGCGAGGAGCCGGACCCGCGCCGGCTGCTCCGAGCCGAGGTCCTGCGCGGCCTGGCCGCGCTGGTGGACGCCGGCCTCGTCTGCGACCTGCTCGTCGGGCCCCGCGACCTGGCCGCGGCCCTCGAGGCGGCTCGGCGCCTGCCGGACCTCGCGCTCGTGATCGAGCACCTGGGGGCGCCGGCCGTCCGGGACGGCGCCGACCCGGCCTGGGCGGCGGGCATGGGCCCGTTCAGCGACCTCCCCCAGGTGAGCTGCAAGGTCTCCGGCCTGGCGGTCGGGCGCTCGGAGGAGCTGGCGCCCTTCGTGGACCTGGTGGCCGGCTGGTTCGGCGAGGACCGCCTGCTCTTCGGCTCTGACTGGCCGGTCTGCCTGCTCGCCGCCGGCTACGACGAGATCCTGGGCCGGTTCCGGGCCGTGACCGCGCAGCTGCCCGCCGCCGCGGCGCGCCGGGTGCTGGGCGCGAACGCGGCGCGTGTGTACGGCCTCCCGGACGGATAGACTCGCGGCCATGCCCGACTCGCCTGCCGCCCGCCTGGCCCGGCGGACGGTGCTCGACCTGGACCCGTACCAGTGGGAGCTCTCGTCCGAGGCCGTGGCGGACAAGCACGGGCTCAGCCCTGAGCAGGTGCTCCGATTCGACCTGAACACGTCGCCCTTCGCGCCGGCCGCTTGGGACCGGGTCATGGAGGCGGCGCGCCGCGAGGGCCAGCCAAACGAGTACTTCGACACCGGCTACGCGGAGCTGACGCCGCTGATCGGCTCGTACTGCGGGGTGAGCGCTGACCACCTGGTCGTCGGCGCCGGTGCCGACGAGGTGCTGGACGTGGTCGCCAAGACGTTCCTGGACAACGGCGACCCGGTCGTCGTCTCGCCCCCGACGTACGCGATGTTCGCCATCGTCAGCTCCCAGCTCGGCGCCCGGATCCGGCCGGTTCCGCTGGGCGGCGGCTTCGGGCCGGACCTGGCCGGCCTGGTGGAGGCGTCGCGCGGGGCCAAGATCCTCTGGCACTGCTCGCCGAACAGCCCCACCGGGACCGCGACCGATCCCGGCGACCTCGAGCGCCTGGTCGGCGGCGCCGAATGCATGGTGGTCGTCGACGAGGCCTACGCGGAGTTCGCCGGCGGGTCGGTGGTTCCGCTGGTGGCACGGTATCCGAACCTCGTGGTGGTGCGCACCATGTCGAAGGCGTTCGGGATGGCCGGGATGCGGCTCGGCTGGGCGGTCGCGCAGCCCCCGGTCGCGGAGCTGATGAACCGGGTCCGCCCGCCGAACAGCGTCTGCCGCGTCACGGCCCGCCTGGGCGCGGCCGCTCTGCGGGACCTGGGATCCATGCGCGCGAACGTCGGGATCGTGCTGGAGGCGCGGGAGCCCTTCGCTGACGCGCTCGCCGAGCTGGGCGCCCACGTCCAGCCGTCGGTCACGAACTTCCTCCTGACACGCTGGTCGTCACCGGAGGAGGCACGATCGCTGTACGCCTGGCTGGAGGCGCGGGGCATGGTCGTGCGCAATCTCGCCGACCACCCGCTGCTGCCGGGCAGCCTGCGGATAACCGTCCGGACGGCCGAGCAGAACGCTCGCCTCCTGGCCGCGGTGGCCGAGTTCAGAAGCAGGTCCTGATCGCCCCGACGACGCCGTAGTCGTCGTCCACCACCGGTACGGACCGCCACTTGTCGAACACCGTGCAGGGGTGGGCCAGGCCGCAGCCCAGCAGGTCGCCGACGGCCAGGTCGTCGCCGGCGGGGACCCGGACGTAGGCGTGCTGGTCGTTGAGCTGGAAGACCTCCATGCCGGCCGCCTCCCGCGGCGGTCTCTGGGGCCGCCGCACCCGCAGCGGTCGCGGCAGGGCGAGGTCGTACGACACGTCACGCTTGCCGAAGCCCACGATGGCCAGGTCCGGCTCCGGCCGCGAGTGCACGAGGCCCCATATCTCCATGGCCTGGCGCAGGGGCTCCCACTCCGGCAGCCGCCCGCCGAAGGGGGAGAGGCGCTCGTAGTGTCCGTGGTCGTGGGTCAGGTAGCAGCCGCTGCGCAGCACCACGCGGACCGGCCGGCCCAGGTCCCACCCGCCCGCCAGGTGATGCACGACCCTGTCGAAGAACGCGCTGCCCCCGGCGCTGACGACGATCTCCGGGGCCTCGTCGAACGCGCCCGCGCCGGCCAGGTCCTCGGCCAGCGCCCTCACCCCCGCGAGCATCCCGTCCACCCGGTCGCCGGCGTCCCTGGCGACGCCCTCGAAGCACTCGACCCCCACGAGCCGCAGGCTGCGGCTGCCCTGCACGCGGCGCGCCACAGCCCGCGCCTCCTGCGGCGTGCGGCAGCCCGTGCGGCCACCGGTGACGCCCAGCTCGAGGAGCACGGGCAGGGGCCGGGCGGCGCCGGCCAGCGCTGCCTCCATCAGGTCAACCGACGGCTCCGAGTCCACCAGGCAGCAGAGCCAGGCCTGCGGATGCGCCTGCAGCTCCGCCGCGAGCCAGCGCAGCCCGAGCGGATCGACGACCTGGTTGGCCAGCAGGACCCGCTGCACGCCGAACGCCCGGAACAGGCGGGCCTGCGCCGGCGTCGCGGCCGTGACGCCCCAGGCACCGGCCCCGAGCTGGCGCTGGATGAGCTGGGGGGACATCGTGGTCTTGCCGTGCGGTGCCAGGTCCACGCCGTGGCGTCGGCAGAACTCCGCCATCTGCGCCAGGTTGTGCTCCAGCGCGCTGTCCTTCAGGACCAGGACCGGGAACAGCAGGTCGGACAAGGCGTTCCACCCCGAGTCCCCCACGCGGTCCAGTGGAAGCGCGTCGACGCCCGGCGGCACCCACCGGTCGCGCTGGTCTAGAGGTGCGTTCATCAGGGGGCAGCGTACGGGAGGAGTGGGCGGTGTGGGCCGCGCAGCGGCCCGCGCACGAGACGTATATTGCTTTCGCTGCCCTGAGGGCACCAAGGAGCGGAGGTACCGATCGAAACCGACCTGGACATCGCCCGGGCGCAGCTGGAGGGGTTGCCGCCCGAAGCACTTTCCCACCCCGGGCCGCTGCCGACTGGCTCTCGTATGACGGCGGGCCGGAACCCGCTGTTCACCGGCCGGCGGGCCGACCTGAAGCAGATCGCGGCGGCGCTGAGAGCCGGCCGTGCCGTCGTGCTGACCGGCGCCGACGGGGTGGGGAAGACGCAGCTCGCCGCCGAGTTCGCGCACCGGTTCGGACGCTACTTCGCCGGCGGCGTGTTCTGGGTGAGCTTCAGCATTCCGGAGGAGGTATCGCTGCAGGTCGCTGCCTGCGGGGGTCCGGCGGGGATGGAGCTCCGCGCCGACTTCTCGGAGCTGGCGCTGGACGACCAGCTCCACCTTGTCCTGCGCAGCTGGCAGACGGACACCCCGCGACTGCTGGTCTACGACGACTGCGACGACCAGGACCTGCTCCGCGAGTGGCTCCCCAGCTCCGGCGGCGCCCACGTTCTGGTCACCTCGCGCCGCGCGAGCTGGGACCCCGCCCTCGGGCTGGCGACGCTGCCGGTGTCGCCGCTGCCCGTCGACGAGAGCATGGCGCTGCTGCACCGGCTCCGGCCCGACCTGCCGGAGACCGGGCTCGGGCTGCGCGACCTGGCCGAGGAGCTCGAGGACCTGCCCCTGGCGCTCCGTCTGGCGGGCGGCTTCCTGCGGCGGTACCACGACCAGGTCGGCCTCGACTCACTCCTCGAGCGGCTGCGCTCTCGCGAGGTCGGCGAGCAGGCAGCGACGCTGGCGGCCGACTCGGAGCCCCCCGGGCCCTGGGCCGGGCAGACCGCGGCTCGGGGCCGGCTCGGCCGGCGCCGCTCCCACCAGCCGCCGGCCGCCGCCCGCGCCTTCGTGCTGCTGGACCGCTGGCTGGAGCGCTCGGACTCCGGCGGCCGTTCCGCCCTGGCGCTGCTGGCGAGGGCGGCCTGGTTGGCGCCGGGTGAGCCGGTCCCCCGGCAGGTCCTGCTGGAGGCGGGCGCCGGACCGGCCGCCGAGGCGGGCCTGGGCCGGCTGACCGACCTGGGGCTGCTGGAGACGGACGATGGGATGCTGCGCCTCCACCGGCTCACGGCCGAGTGCCTCCGCGGGTCGGCGACCGACCTGGCCGCCCTCGTCGCGGTCGAGGACGCGATGATCGGGTGGGCGCGGGCCGTGAACGACGGCGAGCGGACCGACCAGCGGATAGTCGCCGCGCCGCACCTGGACGTGGTGGTCCGCGCGGCGCTGGGCCGCGCCGAGGACGAGCGCGCCGCCGCCCTCTCCTTCGAGTTCGGGCGGCTGCTCTGGGCAGCCGGTGACCTGCGCCGGGCGCGCACCCACATGGAACGAGCCCTGGAGATCCGCCAGCGGGTCCTCGGGCCTGACGATCACCGCACGATCACCTCGCTCAGCGGACTCGGCTCCCTGCTCCAGGCCCAGGGCGACCTGGCGGGCGCGCAGTCCGCCCTGGAGCTGGCCCTGGTCAGGGCGCAGGCCACCCTGGGGACCGATCACCCGGATACCGCGGTGATTCTCACCAACCTGGCGTGGACGCTGCGCTTCCAGGGCGACCTCGCCGGCGCCAGGGGACTGCTGGAGCGGGCGCTGGCAGTGTCGGAGCGGACGCTCGGCCCGGACCACTTCGACACCGTGGCCTGCCTGGACGGGCTGGGCATGCTGCTGCGGGAGCAGGGGGACCTGCCGGCAGCGCGCGT
>DATFRD010000363.1:0-14549 GCA_035263645.1 Candidatus Dormiibacterota bacterium
CACCGCGTTGTCCTCGAGCTGCCGGTAGAAGGACTGGTAGGCGGTGCTGCGCTCGCCGGTGCTGGTGGACTGATCACCCTGGACCAGCAGCTGGGCGAGCTGGGGCGACGCGAAGCCGGCTGGTTTGCCCAGGTTGGCGCCCTGGCCGAAGTAGCGGCCGTACATCGTGTACGGATCCGGCCCAGCCCCGTTGAGGGCGAACGCGGACTCGAAGTCGCCTGCCAGCCAGCGCTGCACGTAGGAGTCACCGGCCTGGTTGTCAGGCTGCATCTGGATGCCGACCTGTGCCAGCTGGCCCTGGACGCTGACCACCTGTGCCTCGCTGGTCGGGTCCTCCTCGGGTGCATACATGGCTTTGAACGCGAACCCGTTCGGCATCCCGGCCCTGGCCAGGTAGTCCTTCGCCCTGGTCACATCGCGGGTCGGGCAGGGCCGAGCCGAGGGATCGGACGCGTAGGGACCCTGGGGCACCGGGCCGATCACCTTGCCGTCACCGAGCACCGCAGCTCCGATCACCTGCTGGCGGTGGATAGCGCACTGGACGGCCAGGCGAGCGTTCACGTTGGCGAGCGCTCCCTTGCCGCTCTGGAGCATCAGTGCCCGGTAGGACAGGGCGAGCACCTTCTGGACCTGGAGCTTGCCGCCGGACAGCTGGCGCACCACCTGGGGCTGCGACATGCTGCCGAGCTGGATGGTGCCCGCCTTGAGCGCAGCTGCCATCGACTGCTCGTCCGGAATGACGCGCATCTCCACCCGGTCGAGCGAGACCTTGCCGTTCCAGTAGTGATCGTTGCGGACCACGGAGAAGGACGTCTGCGGGTTCCAGGCAGAGAACTTGAAGGGGCCGGTCCCGTCGGGCTGGGTGGCGATGGTGCCGGCGTCGATCGCCTTCTGGGGCAGCATCGCCAGGTTGGTCGAGGCCAGGCCGGAGACGATCGAGTAGTCGGGCCGGCTCAGGTGGAGCACCGCGGTGCTCGGGTCAGGGGCGTCGATGCTCTTCACCGCCGAGAGGTAGGAGCGCGCCGCCGCCCCGGTCTTGGGGTCGAGCACACGCTCCAGGCTGGCCCTGACGTCGCTCGAGGTGAGTGCGCTGCCGTCATGGAAGGTGACGCCCTGCTGCAGGTGGAGCGTCAGCGTTGACGCATCGCTCGAGACCTGCCAGCTCCTGGCCAGGTCGGGCTGGAGCTGGAGATGGCTGTCCAGCTTGATCAGCGGCTGGTAGATGAGGCCCAGGGCCGCGACGTCCACGAACTTGGTGGCCACCTGCGGGTCCAGCTTCTGGACGCCGGTCACCTCGCCGATCACCAGGCTGCCGCCGGTCGTCGTCGCGCCGCCGCCTCCCTGCCCGCAGGCCGCGAGCAGCGCGGAGGCCGCGGCCACCAGGGCCAGCCCTCGTTTCACGGTAAGCTCGAATCCCATGACGAAGTTGACCCTATCAATTTGAATTGTTACGGTCAACTAGAGTGAGGTACGGACATCAGGTGGTCCGCCAGCAGCCGAAGCACCAGCGGCTGAGAGAGTCGGTCGTTCGCCTCATGGATGGTCTGCCAGCGGATGCGCCGCTGCCCCCCGAGCGCGAGCTGTGTGAGACGCACGGTGTGTCTCGCCAGACCGTACGGCGGGCACTGCAGCAGCTGGTGGCCGAGGGCCGGGTCTACCGGCGGCGGGGGAGCGGGACGTACGTGGCCGGCCACAAGGTCGTTCAGGCGGTGGACCTCGACGGCCGTGACCCGCGTGGCACGGCGGAAGCCGGCGGGCACTCTCGCCTGATCGGGATCGACCGGCGGCGCGCCGATCCTCGGGAAGCGGCGACGCTGGAGCTCGCGGAGGGGACCGAGGTCCTGCACGTGACGCGGGCGCGCACCGTGGGCGGCGAGTCGGTGGGGGTCGAGCGTCTGACGGTGGAGGCCGCGCGCTTCGATGGCCGCTGGGCCTCGGTGCCGGACGCCGACGCGGTGTCGCGCCTGTTCTGGGACTCCCATGGGCTGGAGGTCGCGGAAGCCGAGCAGACGATCGAGGCGGTCCGGGCCCAGGTCCCGGAGGCCTCTCTGCTCGGCGTGGCGGACGGTGTCCCGCTGCTGCTGGTGACGCAGCGCACCCTCGACTCGGAGGGCCGCCCCACGCAGCTCGTCCGCAGCTGGTACCGGGGCGACCGGCTCCGGCTCTCGACGCGGCCCCGGCACGGCCCACCGAACGCCGGCGTGGTGCTGCGTCCGGCCCGCCGGGCCGACGCGCCCGTGCTGGCGCGAATCTTCGTCCAGGCCTGGCGCAGCGCCTACCACGGGGTCGTCGATGACCTGGTGCTCGAGGCGCTGGACGAGGGCGAGATGGCGAGCCGATTCGCCGAGTTCATCGGCGAGACCTCCGCTCGGCACAACGCGATGCTGGCGGTCCACGGCGGCGAGCCGGTGGGGTTCGCCCGCTTCGGGGAGGACCCGGATCTCCCCGTCGTCGGGCACGTCTTCTCGCTCTACGTGACCCCGGACTCCATGGGTCTCGGGGTCGGCCGGACGCTGCTGGGGGAGGTGCTGGCCGAGCTGGCCGCACGCGGTCACCGGCAGGTGACGCTCTGGGTGTTCGAGGCGAACAGCCGGGCCCGGCGGCTCTACGAGCGGATGGGGTTCCGGGCGGACGGCGGCCGCCGGGTCGAGGACGCCTACGGCGCCCAGGAGATCCGGCTGAGCCGGGAGCTCGGGACCTGATCTCCACGGAATTCCAGGTCCAGGTCCGGGTCGGGCTGCCCCGGCCGCTCGCGCGGGCGACCTGGGCTGCGGCTGAGGTGCTGGCAGACCACGTAGGAGGTGGATTCCCTCCGGGGGCGGCCGCCGCGCTGGTCGACCGCCAGGGGGCAGCGGCGCGTCTGTGGGGTGGCTGGGCGGCCGTCGTCCCCGAGCACGTGCCGGTCGTGGCGGACACGCTGTTCGACCTGGCCTCCCTGACCAAGGTGACGGTCACCGCGCCGCTGGTGCTGCTCCTGCGCGACCGGGGCCTGTGGTCGCTCGACGACCCGGTGACCCGCTGGGTGCCGGGCTTCCCGCGCCACGACGTCACGCTCTGGCACTGCCTCACCCACACCTCAGGCCTGCCCGACCACCGGCCGTTCTTCCGGGAGACCTCGGGCCAGGGCGTTCGGCCGGCGCTCTTCCGTGAAGCCAGCCTGGCCACCGGCACCGCCGGCCAGGTTGTCTACAGCGACCTGAACTTCCTGCTCCTGGGCTGGGCGCTGGAGGCGTGCGCGGGCAGGCCTCTGCGGCGGCTGGCTCGCGAGGAGCTGCTCATGCCGCTGGGTATGAGGGGGGCCGACTTCCGGCCCGGACGGCGGCTGCGGCCACGGACCGCCGCCACCGAGGTGGACGGAGACCAGCGGCCGGAGCCTGGCGTCGTCTGGGGTCAGGTCCACGACGGCAATGCCTGGGCGCTGGCCGGGGTGGCGGGCCACGCGGGCCTCTTCGCTGCCGTGGACGACCTGGCGGCGTGCGCGCTCGCGCTCCTTCGCCCGGAACGCCACCCGGTGCTGTCGACCGGCTCGATCGCCGAGATGTGCCGCCCTCAGGCCGGCCAGCCGCCCGACGTGCGAGGGTTGGGCTGGCGCCTGCAGCCGCCGGACTGGGGCGGCTGGCCGGCGAGCACTTTCTGGCACACCGGCTTCACCGGGACGTCGCTGCTGGTGGCGCCCGAGGTCGGCGTGGCGGTCGTGCTGCTGACCAACGCGGTGCACCCTCGCCGGCGGCCGGACGAGCAGGCTCAGCTGCGCCGGGACGTGCACCGGGCGGTGGCGGAGGCGATGTCTTGGGGGCCTGGCCCCTAGCCAGCCGTGGATTCGATGGAGAACCTGGAGACGGAGCGCAGCCAGGGCAGGGACGACCTCGATCTCCGATCCACGCTGGACCTGGTCCGGCTCATGAACGAGGAGGACGCTACCGTGCCCGCGGCCGTCGGCCGCGCGCTGCCTGCCATCGCGCGGGCGATCGACGCGATCGCCCAGCGACTGGCGGCCGGGGGGCGGCTCGTGTACGTCGGCGCCGGCAGCGCCGGCCGGCTGGGCGTGCTGGATGCGAGCGAGTGCGGGCCCACCTACGGCACGCCGGAAGGCCAGGTCCTGGGGCTGATCGCCGGCGGCCCGGCGGCGGTCGCCCGGCCCGCGGAGGGCGCCGAAGATGATGGAGGAGCAGGAGCCGCCGACCTGGCCCGGCTGGGCCTCTCCGCCGCTGACGCGGTCGTGGGCATCAGCGCCAGCGGCCGGACCCCGTACGTGCTGGGCGCGGTCAGCTACGCCGCGGCTCAGGGCGCCCTGACGGTCGGCATCGCCTGCAACGCGGGCACCCCGCTCAGCCGGGCGGTCGGCCATCCCATCGAGGTCGAGACCGGGCCGGAGATCATCGCCGGCTCTACCCGGCTCAAGGCGGGCACCGCGCAGAAGCTCGTCCTGAACATGCTTTCGACGGTGGTCATGGTCCGCCTCGGAAAGACCTACGGCGGCCTCATGGTGGACCTGCGCGCAACCAGCGACAAGCTGCGCGACAGGGCCCGCCGGATCGTGGCCCAGGCCGGCCGGGTCGACGACGACCGGGCGCGGGCGGCCCTGGCCGAGGCGGGCGGCCAGGTCAAGGTGGCGGTGCTGATGCTGCGCTGCGGCCTGCCGGCGGCGGCGGCGGCGGCCCTTCTGGACGCGGCCGGCGGCAGCCTGCGCCGGGCGCTCGACCAGTGCGGCCCGCCGTCCTCGAACGCCGGCGCCCCGTAGCCGAATTCCACCGACGACACGCGACTCGGCACCGGACGTCCGCCCGCGCGGTGGAATTCGGCTTAGCCGGATTCCACCCCGGCTCGGCAGGCAGCCTCGTCGGTGACCCGTGATAATGCCCGTCGTGCGTGCTGGAGGCGGATCGGAGGTTCCCCCAGTCGCGGGCAGCGCCCGGTGGTGGCGGCAGCGAGAGAGGCGGCTGTTTCGCCGTCGGCCGCGGGCGGACGGACTGACGATCGAGCGGATCATCGAGGTGGCGCTCGGCGTGATCGACGGCGATGGGCTGGAGGCGCTGACCGTGCGGCGCATCGCGTCCGAGTTCGAGACAGGAAGCGCGTCGCTCTATCGTCATTTCTCCAGCCGCGAGGAGTTGCTCGTGCTGCTGGTGGACAACGTCATCGGCAGCGTGCGTCTGCCGCCGGCTCGACTGTCCGGGCGGGCGAAGGTGGAGTGGCTGGCCGGTGAGCTGCGGCGCGTGCTGATGAGCCACCCCCACCTGGTGCCCGCGCTGAGAGCCTCGCCGCTGCTGGGGCCGAACGCAATGCGCGGCGCGGACAGCGCGTTGGCCAGCCTCATCGAGGCGGGCTACGAGCCTGTGGTCGCGGTGCGAGCGTACCTTGCGCTGGTCGACTACGTGCTGGGCACGGTGTTCTTCGACACGCGCACATCGAGCCGTCGCCGCGGCCGAGGCACGGCCAGCGGCGAGCGCATCGACGCCCTTCCGGACGAGGCGTTCCCAACCCTGCGCGCGCACCAGGTCGCGTTCGCGGCGCCCTCCGAGGAGGAGGTGTTCTCCTTCGGCCTGCGGGCGTTCCTGGACGGCCTGGAACGTCGGTTCCTCGGATCGTCCTCCTCGACAAATGCGAGCAGTGCTCGCTAGTATGGCCCAAGCGCAGCAGCAGGGTTGTCGCACCGCAAAGGAGGGGTCCCGGATGACGGCAGAGGGTCTGTCGATCAGCGACGCCGCGTTCTGGCATCAGCCCCTGTCGGCCCGGATGGCCCACTTCGCCGCTCTCCGCGAGCACGGTCCGTTCACGAGGACGCCGTTCGTGGATGCGGTCACCGGGGAGCAAGGGGAGTTCTTCGCGGTAACCGGCTACGGCGAGGTGGTCGAGATCAGCCATCGCCCCCTGGACTTCTGCTCGGGCCGGGGCAGCACCGCCATCAACGATCTGCCCAGCGACGCGATGGAGTTCTTCGGCTCGTTCATCGTGATGGACGACCCTCGCCACGCGCGCCAGCGGGGAATCGTCGCCAGGGCATTCACGCCGCGCAAGCTGGAGGAGCTGCTCGACTCGGTCGAGCAGATCTGCTCCGAGCTCATCGACGGAATGTGCGAGCGAGGCGAGGTCGACCTGGTGGAAGCCATCTCGGAGCCGTTCCCGCTGCTGGTGATCTGCGACATGATGGGCATCCCCCGCAGCGAATTCTCGACCGTGCTGCGGGCCACGAACGTCATCCTGGGCGCGGGCGACGCCGACCGGCTGGGCGGCCGCGAGGATGTGCTCGGCGCCCTGCTCGAGGCGGGCATGCAGCTCACCGGCCTCATGAACGAGCTGGCCGAGCACCGGCGGGCCCATCCGGCCGATGACCTCACGACGGCGCTGGTGCACAACGACCTCGGTGAGGACATGCTGGCCCCGCACGAGCTGGCCCCGTTCTTCATCCTCCTGGCGGTGGCCGGCAACGACACCACGCGGACCGCCATCAGCCTCGGCATGCAGCTGCTGCACGAGAACCCGGACCAGCGCGCCATGTGGCAGCGTGACCTCGGCGCCGTGACCACGACGGCAGTCGAGGAGATCGTGCGGGCCGCGTCTCCGGTGACCTTCATGCGCCGAACCGTCACACGGGATCTCACCCTGTCGGGCCAGAACTTCCGCGAGGGAGACCGGGTCGTCCTCTTCTACGGCGCCGCCAACCGAGACCCCCGCGTCTTCGCCGACCCGGAACGCTTCGACGTGCTCCGCGACCCGAACCCGCACGTCGGCTTCGGCGGCCCTGGTCCCCATTTCTGCCTGGGCGCACACCTGGCCCGGCGCGAGCTCGCGGTGGTCTTCCGTCAGCTGTTCACCCGCCTGCCCGACATCGAGGTGGCCGGCGAGCCGGTGTATCTGCGGTCACTGGGCATCCCACTGGTCGGCGGCGTCAAGCACCTGCCCGTCCGGTTCACGCCCACGGTGCCGGTCGGCGCTCGCTGAGATAGCGATCTACGACGGGAAGGCGCTGCGGGGCAGGAATCCGCCCTGACCGGGCCGGCCCAGGAAGCGGCCGTCCTCGACCAGCACCTCTCCCCGCTGCATGACCACCTCGGGCAGGCCGCGCACCCGCATACCCTCGAAGCAGTTGTAGTCCACCCTCATGTGATGGGTGCTCGCTGACAGCACCCGCTCGACGGCGGGGTTGAAGATCACGATGTCGGCGTCGGAGCCGGGCGCGATGGTGCCCTTGCGCGGATAGAGCCCGAACATCCTTGCCGGGGCCGTGGCCACGAGCTCCACGAAGCGGTTCAGGGTGATGCGGCCCGCGTTGACACCCCCATCGAACAGCACCGTGTAGCGGTCCTCGATCCCGGGCAGCCCGTTGGGAATCTTCGAGAAGTCGGCGCGGCCCAGGACCTTCTGGTCCTTGTAATCGAAGGGGCAGTGGTCTGTGGACACGATCTGAAGGTCGTTCTGGACCAGGCCCTTCCAGAGGTCATCCTGGTGGTCGCGTGGGCGCAGCGGCGGCGAGCACACGTACTTTGCCCCCTCGAAGTCCGGGCGGGCCAGGTCGTCCTGCGAAAGGAACAGGTACTGCGGGCAGGTCTCGGCATAGGCGGGCGCGCCCCTGTCACGCGCCTCGACCACAGCAGTCAGCGCGTCGCGCGAGCTGAGATGGACGATGTAGACCGCCACGCCTGCCAGCCTGGCCAGGGCAATCGCGCGGTGAGTGGCCTCGCCCTCCATCGACGCCGGCCGGGTCAGTGCGTGGTTGACGGGATCGGTCCGGCCCTCGCGCAGGTAGCGCTGCACCAGCACGTCGATGGCGCCGCCGTTCTCAGCGTGCATCATGATCAGCCCGCCGTTGTCCGACGTTCGCTGCATGGCCCGAAAGATCGAGGCGTCGTCCAGCATGAAGACGCCCGGGTAGGCCATGAAGAGCTTGAAAGAGGTCACGCCCTGCCGCACCAGCGCGTCCATGTCGGTCAGCGTCTGGTCGGTGACCTCGCGGATGATCATGTGGAAGCCGTAGTCGACGTGGGCCCTGCCCGCGGCCTTGGCCAGCCAGCGCTCGTAGCCGGCCTGGAGGCTCTCGCCGAAGTCCTGGATGGCGAAGTCGACGACGGTAGTGGTGCCTCCCCAGGCCGCGGCCGCCGTGCCGCTCTCGAAGTCGTCGGCCGAGAAGGTGCCGCCGAAGGGCATGTCCAGGTGGGTGTGGGCGTCGATCCCCCCCGGCATCACGTACCTGCTGGAGGCGTCGACGATCCTGTCGGCCGTCACGTCGAGGCTGCGGCCGATAGCGGCGACGGTCTCGCCGTCGACCAGCACATCGGCCGCCACCGTGTCACCGGCGGTGACCACGGTCCCGCCGCGAATCAGCGTCCTCACGGATCGGCGGCTACGTGGCCGGTGCTGCGGCCGGTGTCGGCTCCTTGCGCCCGGCGGGGAACACCACCATGAGCAGGAAGTAGAGCACCAACGCCACGAAGAAGCCGACGACCCAGCTGTAGTCGTAGAGCGGCTTGATGACCCAGATCAGGCCCGAGGCCGGGAAGGGGCCGGCAGTGCCGGGCGAGGTGTAGGCGCCCCCGACGGCCAGCGTCGCCCCGACCAGGATGCTGATCAGACCCCGGAAGTTCCAGCCGCCCGTGTAGCTGTAGATGCCGTTGGTCTTGTAGAGGTCGACCAGCTTGAGCTCGGTGCGGCGGATCAGCCAGTAGTCGGCGATCAGCACCCCCGCCACCGACCCCAGCAGGCCGCCGTAGAAGCCGAGCCAGGTGAAGACGTAGACGTGGGGGTCGGCCAGCAGCCGCCAGGGCTGGATCAGGATGCCGAGGACGCCGGTGATCAAGCTGCCGACGCGGAAGCTGATGGCCCTGGGAATCGCGTTCGAGAAGTCGTAGGAGGGGGCCACGGTGTTGGCCGCTACGTTCACCGCGATGGTGGCGACGGCGAGGGTGAAGAGCGCGAACACGACCACGATCGGGTTGGTGAAGTTGCCGGTCAGCGCCACCGGGTCCCAGATGGGCTTGCCGTAGACCACGACCGTCGCCGAGGTGATGAGGACGGCGAGCAGGGGGAAGAAGGTCATGGTGGTGGGCAGGCCGAGCACCTGGCCGATCACCTGCTGGCGCTGGCTGGCGCCGAAGCGGGTGAAGTCGGGCATGTTGAGAGAGAGTGTCGACCAGAAGGCGATCATGGCCATCAGCGAGGGGAAGAAGAGCGTCCAGAAGGACGGCCCCCAGCCCGCCTTGCCACCCTGGCTCAGGATGGGACCGAAGCCGTGGGCAGAGATGGCCATCCAGATCAGCAGGAACACGCCGACGACCAGCACGAAGGGTGCCGCCCAGTTCTCGAAGCGGCGCAGCGTGTTCATGCCCCGGAGGATGATCGCCATCTGGATCACCCAGAAGATGGCAAAGCTCAACCACTGAGTCCACGGATAGGGGTTGCCGAGGATGTTGACGGTCGCCGCCTTGGTCCAGGCGTCGCCGAAGAGCGCTCCGGCCAGGGTGAACACGGCGCCGCCGCCGATCCAGCTCTGGATGCCGAACCAGCCGCAGGCGATGAAGGCGCGCAGCAGGGCGGGCACGTTGGCGCCGAAGACGCCGAACGACGCACGGGCCAGCACGGGATAGGGGATGCCGTACTTGGTGCCGCCGTGGCTGTTCAAGAGCATGGGGACGAGCACGATCAGGTTGCCCAGTGCGATGGTGATGATGGCCTGGTACCAGGCCATGCCCAGCGCGATCAGGCCCGAGGCCAGCAGGTAGGTGGGGATGTTGTGCGCCATGCCGATCCACAGCGCGCAGTAGTTGTACGTGTTCCAGGTGCGGCGACCGACCGGGACCGGGGCCAGGTCTCCGTTGTAGAGGGGACTGTCCGCGACCTCCGACGCGTCACGCAGCTCCTGCCGGCCGTCGGGGTAAGCGACCACGTTGGCAGCGCCCACTGCACTTGCCATTCCACGTCCTCCCACGAGAGATCACGAGTGGAGGATCCTGTCCCCGGGGGACTCACCCGGTCGGCGGCCGGGATGAACCCGGCCTACCGCTGCCCCCTGTGCGGGTCGCACTCGTTTGGTCCGATCGTAGTGGCGGCCGGCGATCTTGGCAAGCAAAAAAGCTGGCCGAGAATACCGCCTGGCCCATCGGGCCGCTTCCGTGCAGCGCTGCCGGCTTAGCTCGCCCAGGCGAGGGTTCTCCTCACCGCGCCGTCGAGCGCCCGCACGGCCAGCTCGATGTGCTCGGGCCGCGTGTCCTCGTCTCTGGTATGGCTGAGGCCGCGCAAGCTCTGGACGAAGATCATGGCCGTCGGTATTCCTGCCCTGGCCACCTCGGCCGCGTCGTGCAGAGGCCCGCTGGGGAGCCGGTGGCAGCGGCCGGCCACCTCGATGACGGCCTGCTCGCAGAGATCGATCAGCTCGGGGTGGAAGTGGACGGGGTCTATCCGCCAGATCCGCTCCCACTCGACAGTCACCTTCTCGTCTCTGGCGATGCTGTCCGCCGCCTCCCTGGCCTGGGCGAGCATGCCGGCCAGCGTGCCGCCGTCCAGGTGGCGCTGGTCGAGCGTGATCTCGCACCGGCCGGGGATTGCGGTCACGATGCCCGGGTGGGTGACGGCGCGGCCGACGGTGCTGACGCCGCCGGCCCGGATTGCGATCTCGCGCGCTTCGAGCGCGACGCGTGCCGCGGCTGCGAACGCATCCCGCCTGGCGTCCATGGGTGTCGATCCGGCGTGTGCCGACTCGCCGGTGAATCTCAGCAGGTGGCGTTCGACGGCGTACGTACCGAGCACCGCGCCCAGCGGCAGGCCGAGGCGCTCCAGCACCGGGCCCTGCTCGATGTGAAGCTCGAGGTAGGCGGCCGCGTTCGCGAGCTGCTGCCGCGCATCGCCGGCCCGGTCCAGGTCGACGTTGCAGGCCGCGAGCGCGTCGGCCAGGGCAACCCCTCCGGCGTCCCTGAGACCCCTGACCTCGTCCGGCTGCAGGTGGCCGGCCGCTGCGCTGGACCCGAAGAGGCTGCGGCCGAATCGAGCGCCTTCTTCGTCGGCCCAGCTGACAAGACGAACCGTCAGCGGAGGAGCGCTCTGCGCTCCCAGATGGCGGAGCACCTCCAGGCCGGCGAGGACGTTGAGGCAGCCGTCCAGCCAGCCGCCGTCCGCGACCGAGTCGAGGTGGCCGCCGATCAGCAGAGTCCGCGGCGAGCGGCCAGGAAGGGTCGCCCACTGGTTGCCGGCCGGGTCGATCTCGGCCAGCACGGGCAGGCGGGCCAGTTTGGTGGCGAGCCATTCCCGGGCCTGGAGCCAGGTGTCCGTCCAGCAGAGCCGCTGGGCACCGCTGGCGTCGCCCGTGAGCGTCTGCAGCTCTCGCAGCTCATCGACGGTGCGCCGCGTGTCAAGCCCGTTGTCCATTTGCGGAACGTAGCAGAGCTGGCTGCGGCTCGACGACGGGAACATGCGGCGGTTACGCTCGATTGCTGAAGGCAAGGAGGAAGGGCGTGGACAGGGTGACTGACTTCGAGCTCAACGACGATCGGGGGCGGCCATGGCGTCTCGGCGATCGCCTCGCGGAGGGCCCGGTCCTCCTGGTCTTCTACCGGGGCGACTGGTGACCGTACTGCAACGGGCAGTTGGCCTCGTACGCACGCAACTGGGAGAGCTTCGAGCGAGCCGGCCTGCAGGTGGCCGCGATCTGCGTGGACACGGTCGAGCAGAACCGGGCCATGGTCGACAAGCTGCTGCTGCCCTTCCCGGTCCTGAGCGATCCTGACGCCGTGGTCATCGAGCCGTGGGGGGTGCTCAACGCGGCCGAGAAGGGCATCGCAAAGCCGGCGCTGTTCCTGGTCCTGCCGGACTGGTCGCTTGCGTTCCGATACGTGGGCGAGGACTTCACGGACCGGCCGACGGACGAGGAGCTCTTCGCCGCGGCTGCCGCGCGGAGGCCGGCCTGATGGCACGCGGCGACCCGCCATTCCCCCTGGAGAACCTGGTCCCGTACTTTCGGGGCGGCCGCTTCGCGATGATCGCGGTCCGGGGCCGGCGCTACGGCGTCCCGGAGCTGGACCGGCAGGTCGAGCGGTACGTCGCGATGGCGGACCGGTATATGGCCGCGGCTGTGGCGACGGTCCGCCTGCGCCGGCAGCGGGCGCAAGAGGCCGCCGGTGCTGGGCCCCCGTCGGAGCCGTGACCGCGACCACCGGCGGCGGCGGCCGCACGCGAGGCTCGTGCACGGGATCGTCGGTCAGGGCCGGAGGATCTGGAGCTGCCCTTCGGCGGTGCCGGTCACATAGACCAGGCCGGTGCGCCCGTCGACGGCCACGCTGTTCGGCTGCCGGACCGTAGGAAAGGTCGCCAGGAGGCGGGGCGCGACCTCCGAGACGTCGTACTCGGCGAGGCGGTTGGTGGCGGTCTCTGTCACCCAGAGGCGGTGGCGGGTCGAGTCCAGCGCGACGCCGTACGGCCTCCCGGGTGCGGCCGCCCTCCCCACCAGGGTCGGGCGTGGCAGCGCCGCGAAGGCCAGGACCGCGCCGCGGAGCGTGTCCACGACGTAGAGGCGGCCGTCCGCGCCCCCCTCCATGTGCGTCGGCCCCTCCCCGGCCGGCGCGGTCCCCAGAGCGCGCAGGCTGCGCGCGTCGTACACCTCCAGCTGGTGTGAGCGAACCCCCAGCACTCCCACCGAGCTCCCGGTGGCCGCCACCCCGCCCGGCTGGGAGGGCGCCGGCAGCTCGCGAAGGACCTGCCCGGACGCGACCACGGCCAGCGTGTCGGAGAACTCGTTGCTGACGAACACACGCCCTGACACGGCCACCGCGTCATGCGGCTGTCGCTGGAGTGGGACCCGGTCCAGGATGGTCCCGTCCTGCACGTCGATCGAGGCGACGACGCCGCTCCGCTCGAGGGGCGCCAGCAGCGGGCCGGACGAACCGGCGAAGCGGAGGTGGCGCGCGGGCGCGGGGACGGCGACCAGGCGCAGCAGGTGCCCATCCGGATCGAGCACGGCGATCGCGACCGGGGAGCGCAGCGCGACCGCGACGGTACCGGT
Source organism: Candidatus Dormiibacterota bacterium (assembly GCA_035263645.1). Taxonomy (GTDB): domain Bacteria; phylum Chloroflexota; class Dormibacteria; order Dormibacterales; family Dormibacteraceae; genus CF-161. Next base: position 12,986 of record DATFRD010000363.1, read on the forward strand.
CGACGGGTCGACCGCGATGCCCTCGGGCCGGTCACCGACCTGGACCACCCGCCCCGCAGGCGGGGCCGATGCCGGCGGCGCGACCGCCGGCTCGCCGACGCGGGCCCCGGCCGATCCGGTGCCGCAGGCGGCTTCGAGGAGCAGGAGCAGGCTCGACGCGGCAGCCAGCAGATGGGCGGGCCTAGAAGCCGAGCGCAAGCCAGTAGGCGGTGACGTAGGCGCCGGTCAGGACCAGGAGCACCGCGCCCGCGCCCTCCAGCAGCCGTGCGCCCGCCTGACGGGCGCCGGCCAGGACGGCGCCCTTGAACAGGGCGGTGGCGACCGTGAGCGCGGTCACCACGCAGCCCATGCCCAGGCCGTAGAGCACGAACTGCCCCGCGCTCCGCGCCGGGTCATGAGCTGCCGTCGCCAGGCCCACGACCGTGAGGAAGATGGGCAGCGTGCAGCCGAGCGAGGCGGCCGCGTACGCGACGCCGTAGGCGGCGTAGCCGCGGTAGCCGGGCGCCCGAGCCGCGCTCGAGAGCCGGGCGGCGGCGCGGTCACCGACCGAGGTGTACAGCGTGCGGCCGGACAGCAGGTAGCCGCCCGCCGCGGCAAGCCCCAGGCCGACCAGCAGACCGACGAGGGCGAGAGCCCCACCCAGGGCGGTGCCGATGCCGGTGAGCAGCAGGCCGGCCAGGCCGAACGTCAGCACGAACGCGCCGCTCATGGTCCCCGCCACGGCGAGCGCGCGCGCCAGGCGTGCGCGCGACCGGGGCGTGGTCTCGCTCGAGCCGAGGTAGAGGCCCAGGTAGCCAGGCAGGAGGGCGAAGCCGCACGGGTTGAGAGCGGCCAGCATGCCGGCTGCGAAGGCGTAGCCGAAGGGAAGGAAGCCGCCGATGCCACCGAGCGCCGCGGTCGGCCCGGCGACGAGCTGGTCGACCCGGAGAAAGGCGCCCACGCCGCCTGCCGTCCTGGCGACCACCACGGTGGTGCCGACGGCCGCGATCGCGAAGGCCCAGGCGAGGATCGTGCGAAGGCCGGACCGGCCGCGCCCGGTTCGGGTGGCGGACGCGACCGTCATGTCGAGGCGAGCGCCGCGACCTGCTGGCGCAGCGCGCTCTCACCGAGCGCCGACGGCACCTTCCTCACCACCCGACCCGAGCGATCGAACTCGATGGTGGTCGGGGTGCCGAGGACGCCGTAGCGCGTGAGGGCCGACCGGTCGACGGCGTAGGCGGCCGGATAGGTGGTCCCGGTCATCCGGAGCAGCCGGACGCCGTCATCGTGGTTGCCGAGGGCGACGAAGGGTCCGATGTCGACCGCGACGAACGTCACCCTCCCCTGGTACTCGCCCGCCACGCGGGCGAAGCCGGGCATCTCGGCCCGGCAGACCGGTCAAAGCCCGGCGAAGTAGAGCAGGACGACGGGCTTCCCGGCCGCGAAGACGGCGCTGAAGTGGCCGTCCTGGCCGCCGAACACCTGGTCGCCCTGGTAGGCGACCACGCTGAAGTCGGCCACGGCGGGTGTCGCCGCGGACGGCGGCGCGCCCGCTGGCGGGGTCAACGTTGCGGCGATGCTCGGC
>DATFRD010000364.1:0-14489 GCA_035263645.1 Candidatus Dormiibacterota bacterium
CACGAAGACGGCGACACCGGCGGCCACAGCCGTGATGACGGGCGAGCCGAGCGCCGGCACGAGCACCCTGGAGACGATGCCGCCGGCGTTGACCGCGCCCGGCCCGGCCTGGACCAGCGCGGCGCCGATCATGCCGCCGACGATCGCGTGAGAGGAGCTCGACGGCAGGGCGAAGAGCCAGGTCACGAGGTTCCACGTGATGGCGCCGATCAGTCCGGCCAGGACCGCGACGGTCGTGACGGAGGTCGGGTCCACGATGCCGGTCGCGATGGTCGCGGCGACCGACAGCGACAGGAACGCGCCGACCAGGTTGAGCACGCCGGAGGCCCCGACCGCCAGCCGGGGGGAGAGCGCACCCGTCGCGATCGGGGTCGCCATGGCGTTTGCCGCGTCGTGGAAGCCGTTCGTGAAGTCGAAGACGAGGCCGAAGGCGACGACCGCCGCGATGAGGACGGCTCCCTCCATGTCCCCTGAAACGTTAGGACGGTCGGGTCCGGCGGGCCCGCGGCGAGGCCGCGTTGCGTGGGATCAGGCCCGGGTGCGGTCTCCGTAGCTGAGCCACGTCCCCCTCGGCGCCACCTCGCCCTGGCCCCGCCGGCGGTAGTCGCACACCCCCTGCGGGAAGGTGGCCCGCAGGCGGGCCGCCTGGTCGGACGTGAACGTGACCGGGTAGGAAGCGAGGTCGAGCGGGCGCAGGCGGCACTTGAGGACGTTCTCGGTCAGGGCCTCCCCGGCCACCAGGCGGGTGTCCGCGAACGCCGGGAAGAGCGAGGCGCACTGGCCGGTGCCGCGGTAGCTGAGCGGCTCCAGCACCCGCTGGGCGGCGCTCACGAAGCAGCCGTCGCCCAGGTCCGCCGGCCGGTCCGCCCCGATCTTCGCGCCCAGCGGCCGGCTCGACCGGTCCGCGTCGATGGCGGTCAGCCAGCGGTCCATCGCCGAGAGCTCGTACACGCTGGCCTGGCCGATCGTGCCGATGGCGTTCTCGATGATCACCTGGTTGGCGACATCCCCTTCCTCGATCAGGCGCTGCCGGATGATGAACGACCACTGGGTCGTGTGGATGTCGGCCGCGGCTGCCGTCGTGGCGTCCAGGTAGGTCCGCTGGTCGATGATCGGCGTGGTGGCGAGTCCCAGTCCGCCGTCCAGGACCAGGTCGTCGGCATAGGCCGCGTGAAGCGCGATGGGGTCGGCCGAGGAGCGCCGGGCCACGAGGTTGCCGGCGAAGTCGTATCCGCCCACGCCCTGGTTGAGCTCGACGAACTGCTCCGGCGTGATCTGCCCGGCGTCGAGGGCGGCCAGCCCGTACTGGACGCCCACGTTGTCGAGCGGGCTGCGGGCGAAGCCGGTCCTCGGGTCGCGCCCCAGCTGGTTCACCATCTGCTCGGCGGCGGAGCACTTGACCCCGTTCGGGTTGGTGACCGGGTCCCAGCGCACCGACACCGGGATCGAGCTGTCGCAGCTGCCGGTGGCAGTCACGCGGTTGGCGAACGTCGCGTCCCACGAGACGCACGAGTGGTAGGAGCCGAACCCGGACACGGCCAGCATCTGCGCCGGCGTGAAGCCGTTCCCGCTGGCCCCGAAGAAGTGGTCGAGCAGGCGGCAGTCGGTGACCGGCCCGATGGTCGAGAGGGGGTCCGGGAAGGATACGCCGGGGATGATGCCGTCCAGGATGCCCGGGTAGGCGTCCGCGATGTCGTACTGCTGGATCGCCCCGCCCGAGCCGCCCCATCCGATGGTGTGGGCGACCGGGCCATACGTCTCGATGAAGTGCTCCTTGACCATCATGGCGGCCTCTGCAGAGATGACGGTGCTGCAGTTGTTGTTGAGCACGTTGAGCGTCGACGACGCGACCGCGTAACCCTGCGACAGGAACAGGTCGTTGAGCACGCCGCCGGTGACGGTGCCCTGGTGGAAGCCGGCGTCGCAGCCGCCGCCGAACGTGTACACGAGCCGGCGGTTCCAGGCCGTGTCCGGATGCAGCGGGTCGGGGCTGCGCCCGTCGAACAGCGCGGCGATCTCGTACACGGCGCGGTCGATCGTGCCGCGCTCCACCCTGACCACCTCGGGAACCTGCCGGCCGCCGACGGTCGCCATGGTGACGTCCGAGGGCGGGGCCGTGGGATCGGCCAGCGGGAAGAACCTGCCGGTCGAGCTGTGGTACACGTAGCTCACCACGGTCGGAGCCGAGCACAGCGGCATCGTGGCCGGCGCCAGCCCGAACGCCGTTGTCTGGCAGAAGAACGGCACCTGCTGGGGACCGGAGAAGACCGGTCCGGTGATGGGGTGGTTGACGACCCGGAGCACAGCGGCCTGCCGGCCCTCCTCGCGGTCGGGCCCGGCCACCCGCGCCGCTACCAGATTCTCGCCGTCGCGGAGGCCGGTGACCAGCCCGAGAAGGGTCCCGTCCTCCTGCACCTCGAATGCCGCGGTGACGTCGCGGCGGTCCGCGGTCACCCGAACGGTGTCGGCCCGGACGCCGGCCGGGAGGGACACGCGGACCAGGACCTCACCGCCGCTGACCAGGCCGGGGCGCGGATTGGAGACCGAGACGACCTGTAGCCGGTCTGGCCTGGCAGCCCCGGCGACCGCCGCGGCACCGGGCCCCGCCGTGGCGAGCACCGGCGCGGTGGCAGCGGCCATGAGCACAGCGCAGAGCGCGAGCGCGCCGGAAAGATGGCGTGTCCGTGACATCGAGCCCTCCCTCTCCTGTCTGGCGTCCGTCGACGTCCCGGCCTGAAGCCTGGCGTCACCATAGCATGCGCGATGGCAGTGAGCTGGACACGCGCAGCGCGCCTCCTGGCGGTCGCCCGCGCCCTCCTCGCTGCGTGTCATCCGGAGCCCGCCGCGCTCGTGACGCTGCTGACCAGCCTGCTCGCGCTCTCCGCCGGGCGCGGGCTCCGCACACTCTGGGTGGCGGCGGCGGTCGGGGCCGGGCAGGTCTCCGTAGGCTGGACGAACGACTACCTGGACCGGGACCTGGACCGTCGCCAGGGCAGGCGGGACAAGCCGCTCGCCGCGGAGCGGGGTCGCTCCGGCCCGGTCCCGGCCGCGCCGCTGTCCGCGGCGGCCGTCCGCACGGCCGCCATCTGCGCCGGCGTGGCCTGCGTCCCGCTGTCGCTGGCCGTGACCGCCGGCTTCGCGGCCGCCCACCTGGCCGCCGTCGCCTGCGCCATGGCCTACAACGCGGGGCTCAAGACTCGCCCGGTCAGCGTGCTGCCGTACGCCGTCGCGTTCGGCCTTCTCCCCGCCGCGGTCACGCTCGGCCTGCCCCTGCCGCGCTGGCCGCCGGCGTGGGCGGTAGCGGCCGGCGCGCTAATGGGCGCCGGGGGGCACCTGACGCAGGCGCTGCCCGACATCCCCGCCGACCGCCGCGACGGGATTCGTGGCCTTCCCCAGCTGCTGGGCCAGCGCGCCTCAGCGGCCGCGGCGGCCGTGCTGCTGCTCGTGGCCAATGCGACGATCGTGGCCGGCTCGGGCGCCGGCGCACCGGGGGGCCGCATCGCCGGCGGGCTGCGCCTGGCCGGCCTGGCGGTGGTGGCGGGCCTGGCGGCCGGCGTGCTCGCGGCGGCGCTCGCCGGACGCCCCCGGCTCGCCTTCCGGCTCATGCTCGGCGCCGCTGCCCTGACCGTCCTTGCGTTCCTGGGCGGGGGCCGCGGCCTCTGACCAGCATCAGTCGCAGTGGTCGTGCCTCCCCAACCTCCCCGTTGTGGGGGGGTCGGCCGTTCAGTAGATGAACGCGATCAGGGGGACGCCGCCGGGGCGGATGGTCCGCATGTCGACCACTCCGAACGCGACGAAGTTCATCTCGGAGACGGTGTAGGAGCCGTCGGCGTTGACCGACTCCACGTACGCCACGTGGCCGAAGACGCTCTCCCAGGTGACCATGATCGCGCCCGGCCTGGGCACCTGGCCGGTCGCCCACCCGTAGGCCTGGGCCTCGCCGGCCCACTCCCACGCGTTGCCCAGCCAGGGCACGGGCCGGCGGTTGTAGACGTACCACGTGCAGTAGCCGTAGGGGAACCGGTTGCCGGCGGCGACGTGATAGGAGCCCGTGAACGGGCCCACCGTGTAGTTGGCCCCCCGGTATGAGATAACGGACGCCGCGGACGCCGGGCTGGTGAGGCTCGGTCCGACCCCGCCCGGGATCACGATGGCCGTCCCCTCCGGGATGGGGTCCTGGTCCGTGGTCCGCAGGTAGTTGAAGTCCACGATGGACTGGGACGACACGCCGTAGGCGTTGGCAAGGCTGAGCGGCGTGTCACCCTTGCGCGTCGTGACCACGACCCCGTCCACGGGCGGGATCAGGATCTTCTGGCCCTTCACGACGTCCGTCCGCAGGCTCTTCAGGTTCGCGTAGTTGGACCAGCGGATGTCGTCGACCGAGACGTGGAAGCGGGCTGCCAGCCCCTTTAACGTGTCGCCGTCCTGGACGGCGTAGGCGATCGCGACATGGGCGACGGGGGCCTCGCGGGGGATCGCCACCGGCTTCACGATGGTGCTGAGGCGGCCCAGCTGGACGTTGCCGACCTGGCCGCCCTCGCCGAGGACCATCGCCCCGGAGTTGGCCGACCCCAGGCGCAGGCTCAGCGCCGACGGCAGACCCCGGCTGATGGATGCATAGCCGGACAGAAGTAGTGCCAGGAGGAGCACCACTCCATGAGTCACATAGCGGCTGACGGCCATCCCTCGACTACCCCCCAAGAGAGCCACGACGACGTGGCGGCTCAATGAGCGGATGCGAGGCTAGCACCGGGGCGGCGGGATGTCAAACGACCGGCGGGCGCGTCCATCGGCGTACGGGTGGGGCCCGCCGAGCGCCGGTACGATGGCCAGGTGACAGCGAGGACCGTGATCGTGGCCGGGGCGCGGACCCCGATCGGGAAGTTCGGCGGCGCCCTCCGCGACCTGGAGGCGGTCGACCTCGGCGGGACGGCGATCGAGGCGGCCCTGGAGCGGGCGGGAGTCGCCGGCTCCGACGTGGACTACGTCGTCATGGGCCAGGTCCTGCAGGCAGGTGCGGGCCAGATCACAGCCCGGCAGGCGGCGGTCAGGGGCGGCGTCCCGCGCGAGGTGCCCGCGCTGACGATAAACAAGGTCTGCCTGTCCGGCCTCAGCGCGATCGCTCTGGCCGACCAGATGATCAGGGCGGGCGAGCTGCACACGGTGGTGGCCGGCGGCATGGAGTCGATGACGCAGGCGCCGTACCTCCTGCCCAGGGCGCGGTTCGGGCTGCGGATGGGCAACGCCGAGCTGCTCGACGCCATGGTGCACGACGGCCTCTGGTCGACATTCACGGGCCAGTCGATGGGCGAGTCGTCGGACGACGTCAACCGCGAGCTGGAGATCGCGCGCTCGGACCAGGACGCCTGGGCGGCCCGCTCGCATCGCCGGGCGGCGGAGGCCTGGGACTCGGGCCGCCTGGCCGACGAGACCGTGGTCGTGAGCGTCCCCCAGCGGCGCGGGCAGCCGGTCCAGGTGACCAGGGACGAGGGGGTGCGGCCCGAGACCACCGCCGAGGGGCTGGCCGCCCTGGCGCCGGCGTTCAGCAGGGACGGCACGATCACCGCCGGCAACGCCTCCCAGGTGTCGGACGGGGCGTGCGCGGTGGTGGTGATGTCGGCGGAGCGGGCGCGGGAGCGCGGGCTGCGGCCGCTGGCCGAGGTCGTCGCCCACGGCATGAGCGCCGAGCGCTACGCGTGGCTGCACACGGTCCCTGCGCTCGCGCTGGCCAGGGCCCTCGAGAAGGCCGGGCTGCGGGCGGCCGACCTGGACCTGGTCGAGATCAACGAGGCCTTCGCCTCGGTGGCGCTGAACGCGACGCGCATGCTCGATCTTGACGAGGAGCGGGTCAACGTGAACGGCGGCGCCGTGGCGCTCGGCCACCCGATCGGCGCCAGCGGCGCCCGGCTCGTGCTGACCCTGGCGCACGAGCTCCGCCGGCGCGGCGCCGAGCTGGGCGCGGCAGCGCTCTGCGGCGGAGGCGGCCAGGGCGACGCGCTGATCATCAGGGCGGTGCCGTAAGCGGTGGCGAAAGCCCTCCCCCCCTGCGACCGACGGCTGAGCGCAGCCCCCTCCGGCCGTGGCAGGCCACCTCCCCCGCAAGGGGGGAGGGCCTCCAGAGGCCCGCCCTCAGGTCCCCAGCGCGGCGCCACCGTCGCCCCGGGGGTCGGACGCGCCGGTGAGGCTCCCATCCGGACCCACCTGGATCACCTGCACCCGCGAGAAGTACGGGTCATAGCTCAACGGGCGCCGGTTGACGCGGAAGCCGTCGGCGCGGAGCGCGTCCAGCACCTCACCGGGCACTCTCTGCTCAGCCTGCACGGTCTCCCCCTGGAAGTCCACCCGCGGCGCGCTGACCGCCTCCAGGGGCGTCATGCCGTGGTCGACCAGGTTCAGGAGCGTCTGCAGGACGCCGTTCACGATGCGCGTGCCGCCGGGCGCGCCCAGGACCAGCTCCGGCCCGGAGTCCCGGACCATCATGGTGGGCACCATCATGGTCACCCGCGTCTTGCCGGGCAGGAGCGAGTTCACGCGCCCCGGGCGGGGGTCGAAGCAGTTCAGGTAGTTGTTCCAGGAGAAGCCCAGGCCCGCGCTGACGACGCCGCTGGAGGAGCCCAGGGTATGGGTCATCGAGACCGCGTTGCCGGCCGCGTCCATGACGCAGACGTGGGTCGTGGTCGGGCTGTCGTGAGCGGCGCGGGCCACCGCGGCGTACTCCTTGTCCGTCAGCTCGGCCACCGGGACCGTGCCGAACAGGGGGTCGGTCAGGTGGCGCTCCCGGTCGGCCATCGCCCAGCCCATCGCGTGCACCCGCTGCCTGGCGCCCTCGGCGGACGGCCAGCCGGCGCCCGCCACGTCGAGGCCCTCCAGGTAGTTCAGCATCTGGATCAGCGTCATGCCGCCGGCCGGCGGGCCCACCGTCTCCAGCCGCCGGCCGCGGTACGTGCCGTCCACCGGCCGGGTGACGCGCGGCCGGTAGCCGGCCAGGTCCTCGGCTGAGATGAAGCCGCCGTTGGCGGCGAAGTCCGCGACGATGGCGGCCGCGATCTCGCCGCGGTAGAAATCGCCGGGGCCCGCGTCGCGCAGGCGCTCGTAGGTGCGGGCCAGGTCCGGGTTGGCGACGGTCTCCCCGAGTCCGTGCAGCTCGCCGTCACGGGTGTAGATGCGGCGCGACTCCGCCGTCCACGCGATCCGCTCCCGGCCGCGCACCACGTCCGGCCCCGGGTCCGCGGTCCAGAAGCCGTACACGTTCCCGGTCACCGTCATGCCCCGGCGGGCGGCCTCCAGCCCGGGCCGGATGGCGTCGGCCCAGGAGATCGTGCCGTACCGGCGCAGCGCCTCCGCCAGGCCCGCGACCGTGCCGGGCACCCCCACGCTCTGGTAGCCGCAGTCGTTGACACGGCCCTCCAGCACATAGCCGTAGCGGTCGGCCGCCTCGCGGACGAACAGGTCCTGCCACTGGTCCTCGCGGACCGCGGACCCGGCCCGGGCATAGAACTCGATGACCTCGCGGCGGCCCTCGGAGGCCAGGTGCAGCAGCATGACGCCGGAGCCGCCGATGCCGCACATCATCGGGTCGACCACGCCCTGTACCAGCGCGGTGGTGACGGCCGCGTCGATGGCGTTGCCGCCGGAGCGGAGGACGGCCAGCCCCGCCTCGGCGGCGACGGGCTGCGGACACACGATCATGGCGGTCATCCGGTCACTCCCCAGAGGATGAAAGGTCCCGACGGCAGGGTGGGCACGGGCTTCGCGCTGGCATGTGGGCGGAGGGGGAGGCCTGCCTCACCCGGCAAGCTCCTCGAGCGCCTCGTCCATGCGGGCGAATCGGGCGCCGAGGTCGGCCAGGCCGTCGACGAGCCGCTCCAGCATCAGCATCCGGTGTCCGCGCCCGATCACCTGAGGGTGCATCGTGTAGGTCAGCACGCCGCGCTCCGCCGTGCGGGCGAAATAGCGGAAGTCGTCCAGCCAGTTCTCCAGCACGCCGCCAGCCCACGACAGGCCAGGCTGGAACGTCCCCGCCCGCCGCACGTACTCGAAGTGCGGATGGTCGTCCAGCGACCAGCTGATCGGCAGCTCCCAGAGGTCGGACGGCGCGCCGAGGCGCATCGGGCCGTCCCTCGTCACCACGTCGCCCACGCGGCAGCGATAGGGCTGGTGGTCGTGGCCCATGAGGCTGGAGTCGTAGCGGAAGCCCCGCTCCAGCAGCAGCTCGACCGTGTGCTCCGAGAGGTCCCACGACGGCGAGCGGTAGCCGCTCGGCGCCCGGCCGGTCAGCCTCCGGATGCACTCGAGGCCCCGGTCCAGGACGGCCGCCTCCTCGGCCCGGGTCAGCGTGGCCGGCGGCTCGTGCAGGTAGCCGTGGTGGCCGATCTCGTGACCGGCCGCGTGGACGCTGGCGCACGCCTCGGGGAAGGTGTCGATCGTGTGGCCGGGCACGAACCAGGTGGCGCGGATGCCGCGCCGCTCCAGCAGCGCGAGCACCCGCTCCGCCCCCACGAGGCCGAACTCGCCGCGCGACAGCGAGGTGGGCGTCGTCTCTCCCCGCAGGATCCAGGGCGAGACCGCGTCGAAGTCGAAGGTCAGGCAGACCAGGTGGGTGGACATCGCGGGCTCCTCGGCTCCTACGGACCGCCCCTGACGTAGAGCGTCTGGCCGGAGACGAACCCGGCCTCGTCGCTGCACAGGAACGCGATCACGTTGGCCACGTCCTCGGGCTTGCCGTTCCGGCGCACCGGCGTCCGCTCCGCGGCGGCCTTCTTGAAGTCCTCCCAGTCCACCCCCATCCGGCGCGCGGTGGCCTCGGTCATCCGCGTCTCGATGAAGCCCGGGGCCACGGCGTTCACGTTGATGCCGAACGGGCCCAGCTCGATCGCGAGCGTGCGCGCCATGCCCTGCAGGCCGGCCTTGGCCGTCGAGTAGTTCGTCTGGCCGCGGTTGCCGTTGGCCGACGTGGAGGACAGGAACACCATCTTGCCGTAGCGCTGCGGCACCATCGCCCGCTGGGCGGCCTGGGCGCAGAGGAAGGTGCCCTTCAGGTGCGTGTCGATCACGCCGTCCCAGTCGTCGTCGCTCATCTTGTGGATCAGGTTGTCGCGCGTGATGCCGGCGCAGGCGACCAGGATGTCCAGGCGGCCGAAGGCGTCGACCGTCCGCTGCACGGCCGCTTCCACCTGGTCGCGCCGGCTGACGTCGCAGGCGACGGCCAGCCCCCGGTCCCCCAGGGGCCCGGCGACCTCCTGGGCCGGCCCCTCGTCCAGGTCGCAGACCGCGACCGCGGCACCCTCCTTTGCGAACAGCTGGGAGGTGGCCGCGCCGATGCCACGCCCACCTCCGGTGACCAGGGCGACCTTGCCGTCGAACCTCACGTCCGTCCTCCTCCTTTCGTCGTTGCGGGCGCACGGCCCTCGCGGGCCGGGCTAGACGAGCTCCACCAGGGCGTCGGCCGCCACCGCGCCCTCCCCTTCGGGCAGGACGAGCAGCGGGTTGACGTCGAGCGCGCGCAGGCGGGAGCCCAGGTCCAGGGCCAGCTCGCCGAGCTGGACCAGCACCCGGGCCGCGGCCCCCACGTCGCCGCGCGGCCGCCCCCGCGCTCCGTTCAGCAGCGGCGCCGCACGCAGCTCCTCGACCATCGCCACCGCCTCCTCCGCGTCCAGCGGGGGCAGGCGCAGCGCGACGTCGCCCAGGACCTCGACGAAGACGCCGCCGGCGCCGGCCAGCACGACCGGCCCGAACTGCGGGTCCACGGTGACGCCGGCGATGAGCTCGGCCACCGGCTCGACCTGCTCGGCCACGACCAGGCCGTCCACGCGGGCACCGGGCCGGCGCGAGCACACCGCGGCCAGGATCCCACGCCAGGCGTCGTCCAGCTCGCCCGCGTCCCGGACGCCGAGCCGCACCCCGCCGACGTCCGACCGGTGCGCGATGTCGGGCGACTGCACCTTGAGCACGACCGGGTATCCCAGCTCGGCGGCGGCCGCCAGGGCCTCGTCGAGCTCGCGAGCCAGCCGCTCCCGCGGGGCCCGGATCCCGTATTCGGCCAGCAGCCGCTTGGCCTCGACGTCCGGCACCGTCCCGCGCCGGCCCGCGACCAGGGACGGCGCCTGCCGCGGGCCGCGGGCGGTCCTGGCGGACTGCCGCGAGGCTCTCGCCCGGGCGGCTCCGTAGCCGATCGCGTGGTCCAGCGCCCTGACGCCCATCTCGAGGCCGGCGGTGAAGCGCAGCCCGAACCTCGCCATCAGGTCTCTGCTGTACGGCGAGGGGTCCAGGGCCGAGCTGCTGGCCGCCGCGCTGAACACCGGCACGCGGCCGAGGGCTGCCGCCAGCCCCTCGACCCGGCGTGCGGTGAAGGCGGGGTTGGGACCGGGGTCGCGGGGGGCGTCCGCGTTGACCAGCAGCGCGTCGTATCCGCCGTCCCCCGCCACCGCGTCGATGCACGCTCCCAGCAGGTCCGGCTGGTCGACCACGACCCCCGTCGTGTCGAGCGGGTTCTGCGGCGTACCGAACGCCGGCAGCAGGTCGACGAGGCGGCGCTTCGTCCCCTCCGAGAGGTCGGGCATCTCGATGCGGGTGCCGTAGGCCAGGTCGGCGAGCAGCCCGCAGGCTCCCCCGGACGTCGTCACCACGGCCGTCCGGCCGCCGCGCGGCCACCCGCTCGAGGCGAGCATCGCGCAGGTCTCGATCAGCTCCTCCAGGCTGCGGACCCGGACCACGCCGTGCTGGCGGAACGCGGCGTCCACGACGGCGTCCGTGCCCGCGAGGGAGCCGGTGTGGGCGGCCACCGACCGCGAGGTGACCTCGCCCCTGCCGACCTTGAGCACGACCAGCGGCTTGCCGGCGGCGAGCGCGCGGCGAGCGACGGCCAGGAAGCGCTCCGGGGTGCGGACACCCTCCAGGAGCGCCCCGAGCACCGTGACCTCCTCGCGCTCCAGCAGCTCCTCGAGGAAGTCGGCCGCCTCCAGCATCGCCTCGTTCCCGATGGAGACCGTGTACGCCAGCCCGATGCCGCGCGCCTGCGCGAGGCGGTGGAACTGCAGGAGCATCGCCCCGCTCTGGCTGAGCAGCGCGATCCCGCCCGGCTCGAGCGGGGGCGCGACCAGCAGCCCGAGCGCCGGCACCCGCTCGTGGTAGTTCACGAACCCCAGGCAGTTCGGCCCCTGGAGCCGGATGTCGAGCTCCCGGCAGCGGTGCACCAGCCGCGCCTCCAGCGCGGCGCCGTCCATCCCGGCCTCGCGGAACCCGGAGGTCAGCATCGTCACGTGGCGAACGCCCTTGCGCCCGCAGTCCTCGATGACCTCCAGTGCGGCCCCGGGGCCGGTCATCACGTAGGCGTGATCGAGCGGACCGGGTATCGCCTCGAGGCTGGGGAAGCAGCGCTGTCCGAAAGCCTCGCCGTTCCGGGGATGGACGAGGTGGACCTGACCCCGGTATCCGCAGCTCTGGAAGTTGGCGACGAGGATGGCCGACCAGACCGAGCGCTCAGTGGCGCCGACCAGCGCCAGCGAGCGTGGACCGAGAAACCAGCTCACTCGTGACCGCCGGCCACGGCAAGCTCCATCCCCATCACCGGCAATTGTGGCACCGTCCGTCGGCCGCACAGGAGAGCCGCATCCGGACTGATACCTATGCTAGAGGCTATGCCTCCTTCATTGGTATCAGCTTTACAACTAGTACTGTCGTTAGCAATGCTCGCTGCCGGCGTTGGCCTGGTCGTCGGCCTGGCCGCGGAATGGGGCATGGTCCTCAGGTAGCCGCCTGATCCAGGGGGCAGCAGCAGCCCCTCCCCTTGCGTGGGAGGTGGCGCCGCCCAGGGGCCGGTGGGGGGATCTCGACCGGCGGCCGTACCTCTAGCTCAGGTTTCGGACGAAGGCCGGGTAGACGGGCCTCAGCCGGGGCAGCACCTCGCCACGGAGCACCCGGAGCTCCTCGGGGCTGGGCGCCGGCGTCTCGTGGACGCCGGGCGCGGCCTCGAGCTCGAAGCCGGTGGCGGCGCGGACGCTGCGCAGCGACTGGCCGGGATGGTACGAGTTGAGCACGAGGCTGCCCGCCTCCCGGTCGAAGCCCAGGACGGCCAGCGGCGTGACCACGCGGTCGGGCACCCCGCTGGCAGTCACGAAGTCCACCTCGGGGACGAACACGCGCGGCGAATGCTCGGTGCGGAACAGGATCACCCGGGGCACCACGGGGTACAGCACGGCCGAGCCGAAGGCGCCGGGGAACCGGCGCCGGGGACGCCGATAGTCGCCCACGACGTGCAGGTTGATGCGGCCGCGGCGGTCGATCTGGACGCCCGAGAGAAAGAACACGTCCAGGCGGCCCCGCTGCGCATAGTCGAAGAACTCCTTGGAGCCCCCGAACGGCACCGCTCCGTCGACGCCCGGCAGCCGGAAGACGAGGTTCGGGGCATGCGTGCGCTGCGCAAGCAGGACGCCGGCGGCAGGCACCGGCGAGTTCACGCCGATGCCGACCCGCTCGCCGTCGCGCAGCGCCCTCGCGATGGCGCACGCCATGAGCTCCTCGGGCCGGTGGTCAGCCGCGGGCGAGGACAAGGGCGTCCACGTAGGCCGCGGGCACGACCTGCTCGCCGAGCTCGAGCGCGGCCGCCGCGCCGGGCCGGACGGCGTCGACCGAGTAGACGACGTGCCGGGCGGCCTGGGCGACGAGCCGGTCGTCGAACTCGGTGCCGATGACCACGTTGCCGGCGGGGTCCGCCCGACGGCCGTGGAGAAGCGCGAACTCGGGCACGATCGCCGGCACCAGCACGACCTGCTGCCCGGGCCGGTACGGGTCCTCGACCACCTTGAACTCGGGACGCTCGCGCAGCAGGTCGCTGCCCAGCAGGCCCGGGACCGGGGTGAACGAGACTCCGGAGGCTCCAGCCTGGAGCGCCATCAGCATGGCCGGTCAAGTGGAGTCCAGCATCCGGAGCTCGCCGGCCTCCACGGCGCGGCTGAACGCCGGCGCGAAGCCGTCCTCGCCCAGGTCCACCCCGCTCGACTCCAGCGAGCGGACGCAGCCGGCCGCGATCAGCCGCTCCACGGCCTCGCCGCCGGTCGGCACGCCGACCAGGTGAAGCCCGCGCCGGCGCTGCCGGACCAATTCCTCGACCAGCGCGGTGGCCGGCGGCCGGCCCAGTGCCACGCTGGCGCCGTCGGGTATCGCGGAGACGGCCTCGGCCGCGGTGACCAGCCTGGGCGCCGGCATCACGTCCCCGGCCCGCCGCGGGCGGCCTGGACCGAGCCGAGCGTGACGCCCAGGTCCCCCAGGACGTGCGCACCGACCCCGTCCCCCTCCTCCAGCACCGCCACCAGGAGGTGCTCGGACGTGACCAGCGGGCTCGCCTCGCGCGCCGCGGCGGCGAAGGCCAGCTCGAGCGTCCGCCTGACCCCCGAGGTCGGCACGATCTGCGGGCGCGGTCGTGCTGCCGGCCGGCCGAGGGCGCTCTGGATCGTCGCCCGCACCGTCCCCTCCTGGATGCCGAGGCCGTGCAGCAGGCCCGCGGACCCGGTGCCCGGCTCGAGCAGGCCGAGCAGCACGTGTTCGGTGCCGATGTAGTGGCTGCCGGCGCGCTCCGCCTCTCGCTGGCTGGCCGCCAGCGCGGTCTTCGCGCCGAGGTCGAAGCGCTCGAAGGGGTACACCGCTCCCCCCAGTGTCCCACGCGGGGGGCCGGCCGGGGCTTCCCACGGACCGCCGAGCCGCGGTACGGTCGAATCGGCGCCGACCTCAAGATTCCGGAGGACGTTCAGATGGAAGCCGCCCTGAGCGGGATCCGCGTCGTCGACCTGACGCAGTTCGAGGCAGGTCCCTCGTGCACCGAGACGCTGGCGTGGCTGGGCGCGGACGTGGTGAAGGTCGAGCCGCCCGGTCGCGGCGAGCAGGGGCGCGGGGCGTCCACCGACCAGCCCGGCCTGGACTCCTACTACTTCCTGCTGCTCAACGCCAACAAGCGCAGCGTGACGCTGAACCTCCGCCACCCGGAGGGAACGGCGATCATGCGCGAGCTGCTGCGACACGCCGACGTGTTCGTGGAGAACCTGCGCCCCGGCAGCGTCGAGCGGCTGGGCCTGGGCTACGAGGCCGTGCGGGAGCTCAACCCCCGACTGGTCTACGCGCAGGTCAAGGGGTTCCCGGCTGACGGCCCGTACGGCGAGTTCCTGAGCTTCGACCCGATCGGTCAGGCGGTCGGCGGAGCGGTCAGCCTGACCGGGACCCCCGATGGCCGCCCGCTGAAGCCCGGGCCGACCATCGCGGACACCGGCACCGGCCTGCACTGCGCGATCGGCATCCTGGCGGCCCTCCATCAGCGGGAACGCACGGGCCTGGGCCAGCGGGTCGAGGTCGCCATGCAGGAGGCGGTCATCAACTACTGTCGCATCTCGTACGCGCGGCAGGCTCTCACGGGCCGGGGCGCCGAGCGGGCCGGCAACCGGAGCCAGCTCGGGCTCACGGCGCCCAGCGACGTGTTCCCCTGCCGGCCCGGCGGTCCCAAC
>DATFRD010000365.1:0-4559 GCA_035263645.1 Candidatus Dormiibacterota bacterium
AGGGCGGAGCCCATGCTTACGCTGCCGCTGGATCTTTTTCGTGGGGTCAGACCGGGCAGACGAGGCTGTCCAGGTCGCGGGGGTAGCGGGTCATCAGCTCGATGCCGTCGTCGGTGATCGCCACCGTGTCCGAGTGGCGGAAGCCGCCCAGGCCCGGGACGTAGACGCCGGGCTCGACGCTGAACACCATCCCCGGCTCCATGACCCGGTCGTCCCCGACGTCCAGGAACGGCGCCTCGTGGACCTCCATGCCCAGCCCGTGGCCGACGTGGTGCCGCCACGTCTCCCGGATCCCCTCACGCTCGAAGTAGGCGCTCACCGCGCGGTCGACGGCGGAGCAGCGACGGCCGGGCCGCATCGCCTCCAGCGCCGTGTCCTGGGCGCCGAGCATCCGCTGGAACCACCGCCGCTGCTCCGCCGACGGCGGCCCCACGAACATCGTCCGCTCGAGCTCGCAGCGGTAGCCCCAGACCAGGGACGAGGCCCCGGTCACCAGCACGTCGCCCCTGGCCATGACCAGGTTGCGACCGATCGCGTGGGGGAAGGCGGAGTTGGCACCGATCTGGCCGCGGAAGCCGGCGGTGGCGGGGAGCATGCTCCAGGCCCGCGGCTCGAAGCCCGGTCCCAGGGCCGCCACCATGTCCCTGCTGCCGCGGAGGCTCGCCTCGATCGCGACGTCGTTCTCGCTGGCGCCGGGCCTGACCAGCTCCTGGAGGTGCCGGTGCGTGCCGTCCGCCCATCGTGAGCTCTCCCGCAGCAGGGCGAGCTCCTGCGCCGACTTCCGCAGCCGCATATCCTCGACCAGGGGGGCGCACTGCACCTGGCCGTTCGGGAGCAGCTCGGACAGCCGGGGGCCGCGGTAGCCGTACCTGGGCGGGTACCCGTCCGCGTCCACGGCCAGCGGGCGGTCGCCGAGGCCCAGGTTCTCCGTCAGCGCAGTGGCCAGCAGGGTCAGCGGCGCGGTCACGCCCGGGTACTCGTCGTAGAAGACGACGTCGTGCACGCGGGCCTGCGCGCGCACGTGCTCCCGCTCGAGATGGGGCACGAGGGCCAGCACCCGGTCGGCGGAGAACGCCACCGCCAGCGGGCGCTCGGTCGGGATGAACGAGAACCCGGTCAGGTAGAAGATCGCGGTCGGGCCGAACAGGACCGCCATGCTGGCGCCCTGGGGCTCCAGGCGTTCCAGGAGGGCGTGCCGGCGGGCCGACAGCTCCTCCTCGGAGATCCGCAGCAGCAGGTCCATGGCCATCGGAGCCAGCATAGACCCTGCCCCGTCGCGCCCCGCGGCGCTGACGCAGGGAGTTCCTGGACAGGCCGGCCGGCGGGCCTCCATACTGCGCGCAACGAGCCAGCGTCAGTGGTCCACCACCTCACGGTCGAAGCCCGCTGCCCCCCGTCGTGGGTGTCCGCCGTCCAGCCGGACGAGCACGCACGCCGCCTGCGGGACGTGCTCGGCGGCCTGGCCAGGGACGTCTCGCTGCGCTGGGCCGACCCAAGCCGGCTCGTGCTGGTCCTGCGCTACGAGCCGGACGGCCAGCTGAAGCGCCTCGGCCACCAGCCCGCTGTGGACGTCGTGATGGAAGCTGTCCGGCAGGCGGGCCTTTACCCGACCAGCGCGCGGGTCAGCCGGGTCGCCACCCACTGGGCGCAGGGGGCGATCGCGGGCGCCCTGACCGGCCTGGGCCTGAGCCAGACGCTGGAGGAGGAGCTGCAGCCGGCCGTCACGCTGGCTGCGATCGTGCTGGGCGCCGTCGCGGGCGCGCTCGTCCGGCGCGAGGTGCCCGTCTTCCGCGCCGCGCTGCTGCCGGCCACGGGCTGGCGCCTGATCGCGGTCGAGCCCGAGGTCAGCGCTCCGCGCTTCCGGGTCGGCCTCGCCTGACCGCCGGTCCCGCCTTCCCGCGCGCGGGGAGGCGCGAGCGGTCCAGCTCCCATTTCGAGCCCCTGTCGGGGCCACCTCCCCCGCAGCGCAAGCCGGAGCGACAGGCTAGGTCCGCCGGAGCCGGGCGTCCAGCACGGCGCACATGCCGTCTCTCGTCGTCGCCAGCAGGCGCTCCAGTACGGCTCCGACCGAGGCTGGCTCGTCCACAACGTCGGCCTCGGCCCCGGCCGCCCTGGCCAGGGCGACCACGTCCGACTCGGCCTCCCTCACCGCGACGCCGGCGTCGGCGGGGACGGGCGCCACCTCCGTCCGCCTGGTGCCGGACCGGCGGCCGGGGGGACGTCGCTGGCGGTCCAGGACCACGGTGAGGAAGGGCGCGGCCGCCCGGCGGGCGCACCAGAAGACCGCCGCCGGCAGCCCGGCGACGAAGGCGGCCTCGTCGCACACGGCCACGATGGGCTGGCCCGGCCTGGCCAGGCTGGCCCCCAGCCCAGCCCCCAGCGTCCAGCCCGGCGCGCCCGCGCTCGTGTGGAACAGGTGACCCACCGGCCGCTCCAGCTGCCGCAGCGCCGCACCGGCCTGGGCGTCCGCCTCCAGCAGCACCACCGCGTCGTCGGGCAGCGACCGGTCGACCTCGGCCAGCACGGCGTCGGACGCGTCCTCGGCCCGGCCGGAGCCGGCGCGGGCCCGCCATTCTTCGTGGGCGGAATGGACGGCCGCCTCGGCCCTCGCCCTGCGCTCCTGGACCTGCCGCCGCCTGCCGGCCAGCCGGTCGGCCAGCATGGTCTGGAGCGGCCCGAGCGCTCGTGCCGTGTCCCCCGTCACCGCCACCTCCACGGGGCACGGCCGGCCCGGCACGTCGGCCTGGGTGCAGTCGCGGTCGATCTGGAGCAGCCACGCCCGCTGGGGCACCGGGCCCAGCAGGCGGACGCAGGGAGCGTCTACGTCGAGCAGGAGGACGGCGTCCGCGCCGCTCAGCAGCTGGCGGCTCTCCATGGCCGCGTTCAGCGCGTGCCGCGGAGGGAGGTTGACGTAGTTGCGCACGTCGATCACCGGCGCGGCGAGCGTCTCGGCCAGGCTGGCCAGGGCGGTCACCGACTCCTCGGTGCGGCCGACGCGCCCGGCCACGATCAGGGGCGACTCGGCGGTGGCCAGCAGGTCGGCGATCTCCTCCAGCGCGGCGGGGTCCGGGATGGCAGGACGCGGCAGCGTCAGCCGGCGCGACCCGTTGCCGGCCCCCGGCTGACCGAGCAGGTCCCGCGTCATGATGGCGTGGGTCAGGCCGGGCGGCTCCGTCTGCGCCAGCTGGAAGGCGCGCCTCACCAGCGCGCTCCAGTCACCCCGCGTGAGGTCGGCCGTCCACTTGCCGGCCGGGGGCCGGGCGCCGGACAGGACCGGCCAGTCGGGGGCGGCCGCGTCCTCCGCCGGCGCGGTCCGCGCCCGGACGCCCCAGAAGACGGTGGCGGGCACGCGATCGCGCTGGGCGCTCTCGAGGGCGCCCCCCAGGTCGCGCTGGGCGGCCTCGACCTCGACCATCACGGCCTGGGGGCGCCCGCCGGCCAGGTGATGCCCATGGGCGGCCGCCACGGCCACCCGCTCGTCGACGCAGAGTACGAGCTGGGGATGCTGCGCGCCCTCGTCGCGTGCCGCGCTCAGGGCGGCCCGCAGCGGCGCCGTGTGCATGTCGGGGTCCACAAAGACGTGCGACACCCCCTCGTCATGCAGGATCGATAAGAGCTCGGCGGCCGCGGACCTCACGAGCGGTCACCGAACAGGACAGACGCCTTCCACTGCCCATCCCACGGCGGCTCGAGCTCGCCACATCGGCCGCGACCGCCAGCTCGTCGTCCGCCTCGATGCCTCACAGCGTGACGAACCTCACTGGCGCAATGAATCAGGCTAGCCTGACCGAAGCGGCCACAGTACCCGTGATACCCTCCAGGAGCCATAGGCGGCACCTTTGGGTGATGGAACTCCACCAGCTTCGCTACTTCTGCGCTGTGGTCAGGGAGGGGACGTTCACGCGCGCGGCCAAGCGCCTGTACATCACCCAGCCGTCGCTGAGCGAGCAGATCCGCAAGCTGGAGAGTGAGCTGGGGAGCCCGCTGTTCGAACGCCTGGGCCGCAGCCTGGTGCTCACGGCCGCCGGGGAAGCGTTCCGCCCCCACGCCGAGCGGGTGCTGCTGGAGGTGGAGCAGGCGCGGCTCCGGATCCTCGAGGTCAGGGGGCTGCGCCGGGGACGGCTCGCCGTCGGCTCGGTCGCCAGCGCCGCTGCGCGCCTGCTGCCCGCCCCGCTGGCCGAGTTCCGGCAGCACCACCCCGGGGTCGAGACGATCCTCCGCGAGCACCACACGACGGACGAGCTCGAGGACGCCGTGCTGGCAGGCGAGCTGGACCTGGCCGTCGTCCAGCTGCCCGGACGGCGCTCCGACCTGGAGGTCCGGCACCTCCTGCGCGAGTCTCTGGTGGTCGTGGTGCCGGCGGCCGACCGCCTGGCCGGCCGGCGCTCGGTCGCGCTGCTGGAGCTGGCCGAGGACCCGTTCGTGGCCATGAGCGCAGGCTCAGATCTCCGGATGCTGCTGGAGGCGTGCTGCCACCGCGCCGGGTTCCAGCCGCGCGTGGTTATCGAGGCGCGCGCCCTGGGCTCGCTGCTCGGGCTGGTGCTGGCCGGCGCCGGGCT
>DATFRD010000366.1:0-21478 GCA_035263645.1 Candidatus Dormiibacterota bacterium
TAGTCGGCGCCCGCGGCGCCGCCGTACGTCACGCGCCGGCCGCCCACCGGCATGGCGGCCGCGCGCGGGTAGTCGGCGCACACCACGGACACGCCGGGCACCCGGGCCAGGTAGGCGCGGAACAGCGCGTCCACCGCGTCCAGGTCCGGGAAGTGATCGGGGTGGTCGAACTCGACGCTGGTCAGCACGGCGTGCTGCGGCCGGTGCAGGGCGAGCGTGCCATCGGACTCGTCCGCCTCGGCGACCACCCAGGAGCCGCGGCCGACACGGCTGCTCAGGCCGTCCCCCACCAGCACCGTCGGGTCGAGGCCGGCGCCGGCCAGGATGTGGCCGGCCATCGAGGTGACGGTGGTCTTGCCGTGGGTGCCGGCGACCGTGATGCCGGCCCCGCCGCCGGTCAGCTCGGCCAGCATCTCCGCCTGGTTCATCACCCTGACGCCCGCCGCGCGCGCCGCCCGCAGCTCATCCGAGGCCGGCCCGAGCGCGCGGGTGTGGACGATCAGGTCCTGCCCGGCCACGTGGCCCGGCGACTGGCCGACCTCGACCCGCACCCCCTCTGCCGCCAGGGCCCGGGTCGTGGCGCTCTCGCGCTCGTCACAGCCGGAGACCACGTCCCCCCTGGCCAGGAACACGCGGGCCAGGGCAGACACCCCCGCGCCCCCGGCGCCGACGAGGTGCACCTTCATGCCCGTGGCTCCACGCTGGGCTCGGGTTCGGGCTCCCGCTCCGGCACGGCCGGGGCGGACCGGGCCGCGGCCACCTCCTGCAGCACGTCGAGGATGGCCTGGGCGGCGCCAGGCCGGCCCAGGCGAGCCGAGGCCTCGGCCATCGCCCGCAGGCGGTCGGGCTTCAGCTCGTTCAGCGTGCGCACCAGCGTCTCGGGCGTCAGCTCCGCGTCCGCGATGCGCACGGCCGCGCCGGCGCGCACCATCTCGGCGGCGTTGCGCTCCTGGTGGCCGCCTGCGAACGTGCCGGGGACGAGCACGGCCGGCAGCCCGGCGGCCGTCAGCTCGGCGCAGGTGCCCACCCCGGCGCGGCAGAGAACCAGATCCGCCTCCGCCATCAGCCCCGGCATGTCGTCGCTGTAGGCCAGCCCGCGGTAGCCCGGCCGACGGTGGCGGACCGACTCCAGCTCGCCCTGGGCCCCGGTCAGGTGGACGACCTCCTCGAACCCGTCGAGCAGGTCGTCGAGCATGCTCCACACGACCTGGTTGATCCGCCTGGCACCCTGGCTGCCGCCCATCACCAGCAGGCGCCGTGGCGGCACCTCGGGGGTCCGCGGAGCGAACCCCGGCCGCAGCGGATAGCCGGTCAGCACGGTGCGCCGCGTCCGGAAGCCCTCCAGGTCCCCGGGGAACGTGACGCAGGCCGCGGCGGCACCGGCCCGAAACAGGCGGTTGGCGAGGCCCCCCGCCTCGGACACCTGCAGCACGTAGGGGATGCGTCTCAGGCGGGCGGCGGCCACCGCCGGCGCCATGACGTAGCCGCCGACCCCGAGCACCACGTCGGGCCGGAAGCGATCCACGATCCGGAGCCCATCCAGCAGCGCCGCCGGCAGCACGGCGGGCAGCGCCACGTTCCGGATCAGCGCCTCGCGGTCGAAGCCGCGTACGTCCACCACCGCCAGCGGGAAGCCGGCGGCGGGCACCA
Source organism: Candidatus Dormiibacterota bacterium (assembly GCA_035263645.1). Classification (GTDB taxonomy): domain Bacteria; phylum Chloroflexota; class Dormibacteria; order Dormibacterales; family Dormibacteraceae; genus CF-161. The sequence goes on from DATFRD010000366.1 coordinate 1,651, forward strand.
GGCGCTCCTCGGGTCCGCCCCGGCGGCCCACGATCAGCAGCTCAGCCTCCGGGAGCGCGGCGCGCAGCGCGTGTGCGACGGCGAGGGCCGGCGAGAGGTGCCCCCCCGTTCCGCCACCCGAGATCAGCAGCCGCATCGATCCTCCTGCCGGCAGCTGCGGCCGGCTCGGTCGCGTGGGCGGCCACGTTGAGCAGGACGCCCATCGCCGCCAGCGTGATGGCCAGCGCGGTGCCGCCGTAGCTGATGAACGGCAGCGGGACGCCGGTCGCCGGCAGCGTGTCGGTGACCGTGGCCATGTTGACCAGCGCCTGGAACCCGATCCAGGTCGTGATCCCGGTCGCGACCAGGACCCCGAACCGGTCCGGGGCCCGCGTCGCGGTCCGGTAGCCCCTGATGGTCAGGAGCACGAAACCGGCGAGGACCAGCGTGGTCCCGACCAGGCCGGTCTCCTCCCCGACGATCGCGAAGATGAAGTCGGTGTGGGCCTCCGGCAGCCACAGGTACTTCTGCACCGAGTGGCCCAGCCCGACGCCGAGAAAGCCTCCGGAGCCGAGCCCGATCAGCGCCTGCACCGGCTGGTAGCTGGCGCCCAGCGGGTCGCGGAACGGGTCCAGGAAGCTCGACAGTCGCTCCTGCCGGTAGGACTCCAGCAGCGTGACCAGGACGAATCCCGCCAGCAGCGCGGCCAGCAGGACCGCCGCGTGCCGCTTGCGGCCGCCGCCGGCGAAGTAGATCGAGAGCAGGATCGCGCATGTCACCACCGCGGTCCCCAGGTCCCGCTGCAGGAGCAGCAGGCCCAGGATCGCAGCCACCATGATGGCGAACGGCAGGAACGCGTTGCCGAAGCTGTGCAGCCGGCCCTGGCGGCGGTCGACCCAGCGGGCCAGGAACACGCAGAAGGCGAGCTTGCCGGCCTCAGACGGCTGGAAGGTCCCCAGCGGCCCCAGGTCGATCCAGCGGCGCGCGCCCAGGATCTCCACCCCGGTGCCCGGCAGCAGCGCGAGCACCATCAGCACGGCGACCCCCGCCGCCATCGCCGGCGCCCAATCGCGGAGACGGTGGTAGTCGAGCTGGCGCGTCGCGGCCATCGCCAGGAGCCCGACGCCGGCGAAGAGCGCCTGGCGGACGAAGTAGTAGTACGCCGAGCCGTGCTGCTCGAGCGCGATCACGGAGCTGGCGCTGAGCACCATGGCCAGGCCCGCCCCCAGCAGCAGCAGCGTGACCAGGACGAGCCACCGGTCCGTCTCTCCCCCCTCCCCCCGCAGACCGGCGATCCGCGACCGAACGCTCACGGCGACCGGTGGGCCGCTCCCACCGCAGCCTTGAAGCGACGGCCCCGGTCCTCGTAGCTGGCGAACATGTCGAAGCTCTTGTACGCGGGGCTGAGCAGGACGGTCCAGCCGGGCCGAGCCAGGCCGCGCGCCAGGTCCACGGCCTCCTCCAGTCCGGCGGCGCGCTGGACCGTGTGGCCGGCCAGGCGTTCGGCCAGCTCGTCCGCGCTGGCGCCCATCAGCACGACGGCCTCGGTGCCGTCCCGGACCGCGGCCAGCCAGGCGTCCAGCTCGAAGCCGCTCCCGTAGCCACCCGCGATGAGCACCACGGGCCGGCCGGCGAAGGCCCGCAGGCCGACCAGGCCGGCGTCGGGGTTGGTCGCCTTGGAGTCGTTGTACCAGCGGACGCCACCCCATTCCCCGACCAGCTCCAGGCGGTGCTCGACGCCGGGGAAGCTGCTCACGCCGGCCTCGATCGCGTCGTCGGGCAGCCCGGCGGCGCGTCCCACCGCGGCGGCCGCCAGCGCGTTCAGCTCGTTGTGGCGGCCCGGCAGCGGCACCGGGGGGACCGGGCGGTGCTCGTCGAACCAGATCACGCGGGCCGGGGTCAGCGCCGCCAGCTCGCGGCACGCCGGGTCGAGACCGTTCAGCACCGCGTCGTCGGATAGGCGCTGCCAGCGCAGCAGGCGGGCCTTCGCCGCCGTGTACGCCGCCATGGTGCCGTGCCGGTCCAGGTGGTCTGGGGTCAGGTTCAGCACGACCGCGACACGGGCTCGGGGGGCTGCGCACGACTCGAGCTGAAAGCTGGACAGCTCGAGCACCACCCAGTGCTCCGGGGTCACCTCCTCGAGCCGGTCGAGAACGGTGTCGCCGATGTTGCCGCCGACGAGCACCGGCCGCCGGCCCTGGCCCAGGACGCTCCCGATCAGGGCCGTGGTCGTGGTCTTCCCGTTGGTGCCGGTGACGCCCACGATCGGGGCCGGGCACAGTCGGAAGAAGAGGTCCATCTCGCTGGAGACGGGCTTGCCGGCGGCGCGGGCGGCCTGGAGCAGGTCCGCGTCCCAGGGGACCCCGGGGCTGGCGTACACGGCGGCGCATCCGTCCAGGACGTGCTCGTCGTAGCCGCCCACGACGACCTCGGACCCGGCCGGCAGCCGGGAGGGCGCGCCGCCCAGGCGGCCGGCGGGCCGCACGTCGCACGCCCGTACCAGCACGCCGCGCCCGGCCAGGAAGCGGGAGAGTGCCACGCCGCTGCGGCCCAGCCCAACCACCAGGGCGCGTTCCCCCGCCCGAGGGACGTCCGCCATCCCCCCGGCCGGCGCCTCGGGGCGCCACGCCTCCGGGCGGCGGACGCCCGTCACGTCAGCCTGCCACCGGAAGGGGAGGAAGGACCTGACCGGAGCGTAAGCATGGGCTCCGCCCTGCGTGTGAGTCCGTCTTCCCGACGCCGAGGACCCCACAGGTAGCCCCGAAGGGATGCACCGGAGGTGCCCCCCAGATCCCGGAGAGAGGGGGGTTCCGGAAGGGGGGGCCTGCCCCCCCTTGCAGATTCACGAAAGGCTGTGCGCGATCCAGCCCGAGGCGACGGCGGCCACCACGCCCGCGCTCCAGAAGGCGAACGCGATGCGCTTCTCAGACCAACCCTCGAGCTGGAACGTGAAGTGGATGGGGGTCATCTTGAAGAGGCGCCGGCCGCCGGTGGCCTTGAAGTAGCCCACCTGGACGATGACCGAGGCCGTTTCCAGCGCGAAGACCAGGCCCAGGATCAACAGCAGGAGCACCCAGCCCTGCTGGATCGCCATGGCCGAGAGGGCGGCGCCCAGCCCGAGGGCACCGGTGTCGCCCATGAAGATCCGCGCCGGGTGCCGGTTGTAGACCAGGAACGCCAGCACGCCACCGGCCAGCGACATCGCCACTGCCCGCTCGCCGAACCCTGAGCCCGGAAGCAGGAAGGTGGTGCCCAGGATGGCGATGGCCGCCAGGCCACCGGCCAGCCCGTCCAGGCCGTCGGTCAGGTTGACCGCGTTGGCGGCGCCGACGACGGCAGTGACCGCGAGCGGCCAGTACCACCAGTGGTGGATCATGTCGAACCGGATCGGGTGCTGCTGCACGGTGGCGAGCGCGACGATCGGGACCGCCATCACCACCTGGAGGGGGAACTTGAGCTTGGCGGGGATACCGATCGAGCCGTAGCGCAGCTTGGCCAGGTCGTCGAAGAGCCCCAGCGCGCCGTAGAGGGCCAGCGCTGCCGTCGGCGCCAGGGCGCCGGGATGGTTGCGGGTGGCCAGCAGCCCCCCGGCGACGCCGGCGCAGACGAACAGGATGCCGCCGCCGGTCGGCGTGCCCGCCTTGCGCTGATGGTGGCCGGACAGCTCGGCCTGGACGACCTGGCCCACCCGCAGGCGCAGGAGGGTCCGGATCAGGGTCGGATACAGCACGACGGAGATTGCGAAGGCGACCGCGAGGATGGAGAGGTCGAGGATCAAGTAGCAAGGCCTCCGGACGAGCCGACGTCTATACGAGCTTCACGCTTCCCAACGAGGTCCCACACGACCGCCTGCAGCGCCAGGCCGTGCGAGGCCTTGACAAGCACAACGTCGCCGGGCCTCGCTACGTCACGCACCCAGTTGGTCGCGGCGCTCCGGTCGGGCACCAGCTCGGCGCCGGAGGCCTCCGCCAGCAGCCGGCCGTGACCGGCATCCAGCACGGCCACCCGGTCGAAGAGCTCGCCGGCCCGCCGCCCGACGGCGCGGTGGGCCTCGGCCGCCACCGGGCCCAGCTCGCGCATCTCGCCCAGCAGGGCGAGCAGCCGGCCGGAGCGGGGCCGCTCGGCCAGCACCTCGAAGGCAGCCAGCATCGACTCCGGGCTGGCGTTGTAGGCGTCGTCGAGCACGACGTAGCCACCCGGCGCCGCCACCGGCTCCATCCGGCCGGGGACCCGGACCGACGCCAGAGCGGCAGCGCCGTCGGCCAGCGGCACCCCGGCGAACCGGCCGGCGGCGAGCGCCGCCAGCGCATTCGCTGCCTGGTGGCGGCCATCGAGGCACAGCCGTACCGGCACGCCGCAGGCCGTCAGCGCCGAGCCGCCCTCCGGCAGCGGCCTGTAGCACTCGCCGCGCAGGTCGCCGGACCCGAGGCCGAAGGTGGTCACCGGGGCCGCGCTGAGCCGGGTGAGGAGGTCGGTCCAGGCGTTCTGCGCATGCAGCACGGCCAGCCCATCGGGCGGCAGGGCGGCCACCAGCTCGCCCTTGGCCAGCGCCAGGTCGGTGGCCGACGCGAAGCGCTCCAGGTGGACCGAGCCGACCATCGTGACGATCCCGACATAGGGCCGGGCCAGCCGGGCCAACCGGGCGATCTCGCCAGGACCCTGCATCCCCATCTCCAGGACCGCCGCCGTGTGGGTCGGCTCCAGCTGCAGCAGCGTCAGCGGCAGGCCGGTTTCGGTGTTGCGGTTGCCGTCCGTCTTCAGCACCCGGTGACGGACGCCGAGAACGGCGGCGGTCAGCTCCTTCGTAGACGTCTTGCCGTTGCTGCCGGTGATCCCGACCACCAGCGGCGACACCTTCCGGAGGACGTGGTCCGCCAGGTCGTAGAGGGCGCGCCAGCAGTCCCCGACCCGGATCAGCGCGGCCTCCCCGGCGTCGACGTCGCGCTCGCAGATCACGGCCGACGCGCCGCGGGCCGCCGCCTCGGCGCAGAAGTCGTGACCGTCCAGCGCCGTGCCGCGCAGGGCGAAGGACAGGCCGCCGGGCAGCACGTCCCGGGAGTCCGTGTGGTAGCTGGCGATCTCCACCTGTCCCGAGCCGCCGGTCACCCGGCCGCCGGTCGCCTCCAGCACCTCGGCGAGCGTGAGACGCATCCTCTAGTTAGACGATCCGGGTGGCCCCGGAGTTATGCGCCAGTCCGCGACGATCTGCTCGGCGATGCTCTTCCAGATCGGCCCCGAGACGTAGTAGCCCTCGTCGTGGTCGCTGGAGCCGTTGTGGGGCGCCGTCACCACCACGAGCATTGTGAACTGGGGGTCGTCCGCAGGGAGGAAGCCGACATACGACGCCCAGACGTCGCTGGTGTAGCCGCCGTGCACCAGGTCGGGCATGTTCGACGTGCCGGTCTTGCCCGCCTCGTCCTGCTCGAACCCGGACACGCGGGCCAGGTAGCCGGAGCCGTGCTGGACGACTGACTCCATCATGCCCGTCATGGTGGCGGCCGTCTGCGGGCTGATCACCTGCCGCGGTGCCGGGCGGGACGGCACGGTGTTCCCGATCCGCTCGGCGACGTACGGCTGGACCCAGCGGCCCTGGTTGGCGACAACATTGGCGGCGGCCACCATCTGGACCATGTTCACGGCCACCCCCTGGCCGTAGGAGGTGGTGGCCAGCTCGGTCGGTCCCCATCGCGAGCGCAGGGCGGGCGCGGTCTCGTCCGCCACGTCGATCCCCGTCCGGCGGCCGAAGCCGAACGCGTCCAGGTAGTGGAGGAAGGCGGCCTGGCCCTCGGCCCGCTCCGCGTACACGGCGCCCACGTTGAGCGACGACTCGAGCACGTTGGTCATCGTCACCACGCCGTGGTCGCGATGGTCCCAGTCGCTCAGCGTCGTGCCGGCGACGACCACGTAGCCCGGGTCGTCGAACGTGGTGTCCGGGGTGATCCGGCCCCGGTCCAGGGCCCCGGACAGGGTCACCACCTTCATCACGGAGCCGGGCTCGTAGATGCTGGACAGGATCGGGTCGCGAAAGTGGGAGGGGTCGGTCTTCACGAACTGGTTGGCGTCGTAGGCGGGATAGCTCGCCCAGGCCGCGATGGCCCCCGTCCGCGAGTCCATCACGATCACGCTCCCGCTCGTGGCGTGGTTGGCCTGGACGCCCGCTGCGATTGCCTGCTCCGCCGCGTACTGGACGCTGCTGTCGATGGTCAGCACCAGATCGGACCCGTCCACCGGGTCCTGGCGCGTCTGGCCCGCCGCCTGGATCTGCCTGCCCAGGGAGTCGCGGTAGGCCACCACCGAGCCTGCATGCCCGGCCAGCTGGCCGTCGTACCACTGCTCGATCCCCTCCTGGCCGTGGCCGGCGTAGTCGACGAAGCCGAGCAGGCTCGAGGCCATGCTCACGTCAGGCCTGCCGCCCGGCAGGTACGTGCGGTCGGCCTGGGGATCCAGACCCACGCCGGGCAGCGCCAGCTGGCGCAGCTGGTCGGCTACCTGCTTCGGCTCCCGCTTCCCCACGTACGCGAACGGCTGCCCCGACTCGAGCAGGCTCAGCACGTCCCCTCGCGCCAGACCGAGGGTGCGGGCCAGCTCGTCGGCGACCCGGCCCCGCGAGCCGGGGGGCACGCTGCCTGGCGCCAGGGTGACGTCGTAGACCGTGGTGTTGATGGCCAGCGGCTTCATGTCCCGGTCGTAGATGGTGCCACGGGTGGCGGGCAGCGCGACGCGCGCCACGTGGTACGCGGCCGCCAGCTCCACCAGCCGCTGGTGCTGGACGAGCTGCCAGTAGACCAGCCGCCCCCAGACGCTGGTGGCCAGCAGCAACGCGACGGCCAGCAGCCAGAGCACCCGGAGCCGGGTCGTGTCCGCGCGCACGGCGCGCCGCCACCTCGACGCCGGCCGGGGCCGGGCGGCTCCGAGCGGCCTCGAGGAAACCGCCATGCCCGGCTACCCCGCGGCCCGGGCCTCGCCGGCCGGACCGGCCCCGGTGAGCGCGGCCAGGACCCGCTGCCACGGGGCCGCCTCCGGAGGCCGGGCCGGGCCCACCGGGGCCCCGAGATCCAGGGCCACCGGCTGGTACGTCACGTACCGGGCCCGGGTGCCGTGCTCGAGGCCGGCCGCCGCCGCCGCCTGGGCCACGCCGGCCGAGGTGTGCGCGCGCGCGTCCTCGTAGCGAAGCTGGTCCTGCTCCGCCAGGAGCTGGGCGTTCTGGTCCTTCAGGCGGTCCAGCTCATAGGAGGTCTGCGTCGCCTGCGACGCCACGGCCAGGTAGCCGATGGCCACCACCAGCAGCGCGCCGGCCGCGGCGTAGGTGCGGGCGAACGACGACAGCCGCCGGGCCGCCGGCGCGCCGGCCAGGCCGGCCGGCTGCGACCAGCCGGCCAGGCGCCGCCGCGTCGAATGGGCGTGGCGGCCGGTGCCGATCCGCCGCCGGGTCGTCTGTATTCGGGTGGTAACCACGCTGAGTCCTCTTGCTGCTCGGGGGGGGAAGTGGAGGTGGGCGCTTCCGGCGATCGCCGGGTCGCGCCAGGGCCGCTGGACGCCGGGCCGGGCGCCGCTTCGAGTCGGTCAGAGCCGCGCCGCTGCCCTGAGCCGGGCCGAGCGGCTGCGCGGGTTGGCGGCGACCTCGGCCGGTGAGGGCCGGACGGGCCTGCGGGTCAGGATCCGGAGCGAGGCCACGTGGCCGCACGTGCAGACCGGCTGCTCGGGAGGGCAGATGCAGTCCCGCGACTCCCGTGCAAGGAACCGCTTGACGAGGGCGTCCTCCAGCGAGTGGAAGGCGATCACCACCAGGCGCCCGCCCGCGGACAGGATCTCCAGAGCCCCTCCCAGCCCCAGCTCCAGGCTGCCCAGCTCGTCGTTGACGTGCATGCGGATCGCCTGGAACGTCCGGGTCGCCGGGTGGATGTCGGCCGGCCACGCCGCTCTCGGGATCGCCGCCTCCACCGCCTGGGCGAGCTGGCCGGTCCGGTGGAGGGGGCGACGCTGGACGACGAAGCGCGCGATGCGGGCCGCCCAGCGTTCTTCGCCCAGCCGGCGGATGAGCGCGCCCAGCTCCGGCTCCGGAAGACCGTTGACCACCTGGTCGGCGGTGAGCGCCTGGCGCCGGTCCATCCTCATGTCCAGCGGTCCGTCCCGCCGGAAGCTGAAGCCTCGCTCCGGGTCGTCGAGCTGCGGGCTGGAGACGCCGAGGTCGAGCAGGATGCCGTCCGCCGGCCGGAAGCCGGCCTCGCCGGCGATTGCGGCGACGTGCCGGAAATCGCCCTGCCGCAGCACGGGCGGCGGGTCGAGGCCCGCCAGCCGCCGGCTCGCAGCGGCCAGCGCCGCGTCATCGCGGTCGATGCCCAGCAGCCGGCCGTTCGGCCGAATCAGCTCCAGCAGCAGCCGGGAATGGCCGCCCAGGCCGACGGTGGCGTCGACGATGACGGCGCCGGGCCGGGGCTGGAGGAGCTCTATGGACTCTTGTGAAAGAACCGGTAGGTGCGCCGCCGGCGGCCCGGCACGACTGGCGTCAGCCACGCCCCTGGATCACCTGGTCCGCCAGCTCGTCGAACCGGCTGACCGCGTCGTCCGAATAGGAGTCCCAGCGGCCCTCCGCCCACAGCTCGACTCGGGCGCCGTTGCCGACGACCGCCACGGTCGAGCGCGGCTCGATGCCCGCCAGCCTCCGCTGCTCGGCGCTGAGGCTCACCCGGCCCTGCGCGTCGAACTCGCAGGCGACCGCCTTGGAGAACAGCGCTCGCGACAGCGCGCGCTGCTCCGATCCCTGCAGCGGGTCCTGGAGGCGGCTCGCCAGGCTGTCCCACTGCTCCGGCGGGTAGATCGTGAGCACGCCGTCCTGTCCGATAGATATGAAGCTGCCCTCGGGAAGCTGACGCCGGAACGTGGCCGGGATGGCCAGGCGGCCCTTCTCGTCGACCCTGACCCGGTGGGTGCCCCAGAACACTGCTCCTGCCTACCGCTGCTCGGCCGCCGTCCCCGTCGGGGGGCGAATCGCAGTGACGGGGAGAAGTGGCTCGGTGGGTCGGTGCTGGTTCGTCTGCCATGTCGTGTGCTGCGTGTTCGGTTGTTGCGCTGTGCAGCGACTCACCACTTCTCCCCACAATTCACCGCGATTCGCCACGAAGCCTAGCGGCTGGCCTTCCGCATGTCAACAGCCGGCCACAACATATAGGGTCGGTCTGCACGCCGACAGGGGTCAGCAATCGAACATGTTGGGTGAGTTCAGGTCGTTGACCCCAGATCTTGTGTATCGGGACGATATGTCAAAGAAGTGCGCGCACGCGTGGGGAAGGGTGGGGAATCCGGCCCGGGGAGTCTCCCGAGCCCTCGAGGGGTCGGCAGGCCCGGCGACAGCCGGTTGAATTCGGAGCGCGCAGAGAGGGGCCGGCTTTTGACAGGATGTGTGTCCGCAGTGAGGCTGGAGGTAGTCGCCCTCGCGTCATGGGCGGTCACGGCTACGATCGGGATCACCATGGCAGCGACGTGGGTGACGCGCGGCGGCCTGGTCAAGCAGCCGCGAGACCCGCAGCAGGCCCTGATGATGCCGCCCCCCTACTTCAACACTCCGGTCGTCCTGACACACCTCTCGTGCGCGCTCGGCGGCCTGCTGGTCTGGGGCATCTACGTGCTGGTCGACCAGGAGGTGCTGGCCTGGGCGGCGCTGGTCCTGCTGCTGCCCGTGCTCCTTTTCGGCCTCAGCATGTTCGGCCGCTGGATCGGCAGCCGGCGAGCCCGCCTGGCCGGCGCCTACGCGGCCGCGCCGACCCACCCGGTGGAGTCCCGCCTGCCGGCCCCGGCCGTCGTCCTGCACGGCCTCCTCGGCATCGTGACGATCGTGCTCGTGGTGACCGTCACGCTGGGACACTCCGGCAGCTGACCCCGAGTCGCACCCCGAGGTGCATGGCTCAGGGGAGCCGGTGGGTCGAGAGCGGACTGTAAGCCGGGTTCTGTTCCCCCGGTCGCCCGGGGGCGGTGACCATCTATCTGGGACGCCGGTCTCCCGGCGCCTCTAGCGACCGCTACCCGAGGGCTCGGCGAGCAACCGATCGCGCCGGCGGCCCGGCGCGCTTGGCGCCCTCCTATTTGGTCTTGCTCCGAGCGGGGTTTGCCTGGCCGGCCGGTCACCCGGCCGCCGGTGGGCTCTTACCCCACCATTTCACCCTTGCCGGCCGGAGCCGGCGGTGTCATTTCTGTGGCACTTTCCTTCGGGTCACCCCGACTGGGCGTTACCCAGCGCCCTGCTCTCTGGAGCCCGGACTTTCCTCCCCGCCTCCCGAGGGCGGCGGAGCGGCCACCTGTCCGCCTCGACCCAGAGCGGATCTTACCGCCGCCTGCCGGTCAGCGAACCGTCAGGTTCGGCCGTTCGTAGCGGGGATCGAAGAACCCCTCCCGTGAATCCACCCCGAACAGGAGGGCCAGCACGTTCATCAGGACCAGGCCACCAAGCACGAGCAGCACTTCCATCACGATGTATTGAACCGGCTGACGCTCAACTTTGTTCTGTTACATTCCCGGTCGCCTGGTCGATGGCACGGTTGGCCAGCGCGTCCGCGCCGCGATTTTTTTCGCGGGGCACGTGGCGCACGGTGAATCGCGGGAAGCCGCCCAGCAGGGCCATCGCCTGCCGGTGCAGCGGCTCGAGGTCGGGGTTGCGGACCCGGTAGCGGCCGGACACCTGCTCCACCACCAGCTGCGAGTCCATGTAGACCTCCAGCCGGTCCGGCTTCCACTCGGCCGCCTTGCGCAGGCCGTCGATCAGCGCCAGGTACTCGGCCCGGTTGTTCGTGGCCGTGCCGGCGTACCGGCAGCCGCCCCACAGCCGCATCCCGGCGTCGTCCTCGATGACCATGCCCAGGCCGGCCGGTCCGGGATTGCCGCGAGCGGCGCCGTCGGTGAAAAGCCGCAGGGTCCTCATGGTCGCGTCACGTCACCACGAGCAGCCGGCCGCAGTTGTCGCAGTGGAGCAGCCCCCGGCGCCGCAGCACCTGCATGCCGTTCGAGGTCACGGCCACCCGGCAGGCCTGGCACTGGCCGCCCACCACCTCCGCCACCGGGTCGGCCGCCCGCACGCGCTGGTAGGCTCGCCGCCACTCGTCCGACAGCTGCTCCCAGCTGGCGTCTCGCTCGGCGTCCACCTGCGCCGTCTCGTCCTCCAGCCGCTCCAGGCGGGCTCGCAGCGCCGGCGTCTCGGCGGCGGTGCGCTCACGGGCCGCCGCCACCTCGGCGGTCAGCCTGGCCAGCTCCCTCTCGACGACCTCCTGCCGCTCCATGAGCGCGAGCTCCGCCTCCTCCGCGTCGCCAACGGCGAGCTTCAAGTGCTCCACCTCCTGGTTCAGCCTCAGGAGCTCGGTGGCGTTCCTGATCCGGCCGCTCATCAGCTCCCGCTCCCTTGCGCGCAGGCGGGCCCGGCGGTCGCTCGCCTCGCGCTCACGGTCCCGGACGCCCAGGTCCAGGTCACGCCGCGCTGCCTCCGCCGTCGCGCGCTCGCGCTCCAGCCGCTCGGCCACCGGGTCGGCCGCCAGCTCCGCCTGGAGCCGGGCGACCTGCGCCCGCAGGCTCCCGGCGCGCTGGTCCAGGCGCAGGTGATGCAGCGCGAGCTCAGGATCGTTCATACGGCCTGACCACGAGGACTGTATACGAGCGGCCGGCCTGAGCGGCCTCCGTCCTCGACGAGACGGCGTAGCCCGCCGGGCCGAGCCAGTCGAGGAGGCGGTCGCCGTGCTGCTGCGGCTGGAGCACCAGCCAGCGAAGGCGGCGTGCGACCTCCGGCGAGCCCTCCAGGATGCGGACGATGCGGAGTCCGCCCATCCCGGCCATGATGACCCCCTCGACCTCGCCAGGGCGCAGCGCCTCCAGCCCCTCGCCCTGCCGGCAGTCGAGCCCGGCCAGCGCGGACTGCAGGCGCGCGAACGGCTTCGCCAGCCGCTCGGTGGCGACCACCCTGAGCCCGGACTCGGCCAGGTGACGCGCGAGCTGTCCGTCGCCGGCGCCGACGTCGGCGGCCGAGACGGCCCCTTCGGGGATCGCCGCGGCCACCGCCCGGAGCCGCGCTGGCAGACCGATGGCTAGCGACGCCTCCTGCTGTGAGCGTGTCCGGTACGTGACCGGGTCATTTTCCTGCAGCCCTACTCGATGACGGCCAGGACCTGGCCCTCCTGGACCACGTCCTGCTCCTTGACGCGGATCTCCCGTACCGTACCCGCGGACGGTGCGGTCACCGGGATCTCCATCTTCATGGATTCCAGGATGATGAGGATGTCGTCCTCCTGCACCCGGTCGCCCTCCGTCGCCTCCACCTTCCAGACATTGCCGACCAGCTCGGCGCGCACCTCGGTCATCCCCGTCTCCTCCCCTGGAATCGTCCGGCTCACGCCGGCGTTGCGGCGAGAGCGAGCTTGCGTCGCGCCTCGGCGACGGACGCGACCTCTCGACCCTGCTCCCGGCACATGGCGACCGCCTTCTCGACCAGGTCGCCGTTGCTTCGCGCCATGCGGCCCTCTTCCAGGTAGAAGTTGTCCTCCAGGCCGACCCGGACGTTTCCGTAAAGCCCGATGGCCGCGGCCACGAGGGGCCACTGGTTGAGGCCGATGCCGATCACCTGCCAGTGGGAGTCGGCCGGGAGCGAGCCCACCTGGTGGACCAGGTTGCGGGTGGTGCCTGGGATGCCGCCCAGCACGCCCATCACCAGGCTGAACTGGTAGGGCGGGACCAGGATGCCCATGTCGATCAGCGGCGCCGTGTTGCCCACGTGGCCGCAGTCGAAGCACTCCATCTCCGGCCTCACGCCGGCTGCGTTCATGGTCTCCAGGAAGAACCGGATGTCCGAGAACGGGTTCGCGAACACGTGGTCGTGATGGAACGCCTTCCGCCGGGGCGAGTAGATCGCGTAGTTCATCGAGCCCATGTTGAGAGCGGCCATCTCCGGCCGGTGCTGGCGGATGTGTGCGATCCGCTCCTCCGGGGGGATGCCGACGGCTCCGGTCGAGAAGTTGATGACGATGTCGGTGCGGGCGCGGACCTCGGCCTTGATTTCGGCGAAGGTCTCCGGCGACCAGGTGGGCGACCCGTCGGGCTGGCGGGCGTGGATGTGCACGATCGAGGCGCCCGCGTCGGCGGCGCGACGGGCCTCCTCGCCGATCTCCGCCGGCGTGTACGGGATCGCCGGGCAGTGCTCGCGACGGGTCAGCGCGCCCGTCAGGGCGGCGGTGACGACGACCGGCTGGTCGCTCATACGGGTATGTTCCCGTGCTTTCGCCAGGGGCGGTCGACCCGCTTGCCCCGCGCCTGCTCCAGCCCCCGCGCGATCGCCTGCCGGGTCTGGGCCGGCTCGATCACGTCGTCGATCATGGCCCAGCCCGCCGCGATGTACGGGTTGATAGTCTCCCGGATCTGCTGCACCAGGCGGGCCCGCGTCGCGACCGGGTCTTCGGCGGCCTCCACCTGCTTGTTGAAGATGATGTTGACCGCTCCCTCCGGCCCCATGACCGAGATCTCCGCCGTCGGCCAGGCGACGAGCAGGTCCGGCTCGTAGCCCCGGCCGCACATCACGAAGTAGCCGGCCCCGTACGCCTTGCGCATCACGACCGTGACCTTGGGGACCGTCGCCTCGGAGGTCGCGTACAGCATCTTGGCGCCGTGACGGATGATGCCGGTCTTCTCGACCGACGAGCCGACCAGGAAGCCGGGCACGTCGACCAGGTACACCAGCGGCACGTTGAAGGCGTCGCACATGCGGATGAACCGCGCCGCCTTGTCGGCCGCGTCGGAGTCCAGGATGCCCCCCTTCTGCATCGGCTGGTTGGCCACCACGCCGACCGCGTGGCCACCCACCCTGGCGAAGCCGACGACCAGGTTCCTCGCCCAGGTCGGCTTGATCTCGAACCAGGAGTCGCGGTCGGCGATCAGCCGTATGACGCGGCGCATGTCGTAGGCGGCCCGGGGGTTGGTCGGGACCAGGCGGTCCAGACCCTCGACCAGCCGGTCCGGGGGATCGTCCATGGGCACGAACGGCGGCTCCTCCAGGTTGCTGGAGGGCAGGTAGGAGAGGAACCGGCGCACGGCCGCGAGGCACTCCGCGTCGTCGGCGACCTCGTTGTCTCCGACGCCGGACTCATAGCAGTGGACCTGCGAGCCGCCCATGTCGTGGTCGGTAATGTCCTCGCCGGTGGCGGCCTTCACCAGGCGCGCGCCGCCCAGGGACATGCTGCTTGTCCCCTTCACCATCGGCACGAAGTCCGACAGGCCCGGTATGTAGGCCGTGCCCGCCGCACAGGGGCCCATCATCGCCGCGACCTGGGGGACGACCCCGGACATCGTCACCTGGTCGGCGAAGAGGTGCCCCGAGCCGGCGAACGTGGAGCCCGCCGCCTCCTGGATGCGGGCGCCTGCCGAGTCGAGCAGCCAGACAATCGGCTTGCGGTAGCGGAGCGCCATCTCCCTGACCCTGGCGCACTTGTACTGCTCGCCGACCGCCCCCATCGAGCCGGCCATGACCGTGAAGTCGTACGCGATCACCCAGACCTGGCGCCCGTCGACGAGGCCGTGGCCGGTGACCACTCCGTCCGCCGGCGTCTTCTCCGGCTCGGCGACCTGGTTGCCTCGCATGGGCTGCTGGTGCGCCAGCAGGCCGAACTCGACGAACGAGCCGGCGTCGAACAGCAGGTCCAGACGCTCCCGCACGGTCAGCTTGCCGCGCTGGTGCTGGCGCGCGATCCGCTCCTCGCCGCCCATCTCCAGGTGGCGGGCCCTTCGCCTGCGGAGCTCGTCGATCCGGGCCGCGAACTCCTCCGTCACGTCGGTCACGGGTTGGATTGTATGGGCGCCCGGCCGGCCGGCAAACCCCGCCGGTAAAGGCGGCTCCGACCATCGGGCCCTCGGCGCCGATTCGCGTCGCGTGTCGGCGCCAGAATTCGGCAGGGCCGCCGGGCGCCGTCCTCCTATCCGGAGATGAGGTCCTGCCGCGTCCCCCACCGCTCGCGCAGGCGGTGGTAGTTGCGTCGGGACCGACGCTCCCGCTCGGCGGGGTCGAGCGACTCCCAGAGCCGGTGCTCGTGCCGTTCGACCGGGAGGTCCGGCACGGCCAGCGCGCGGGCGCCGGTCCGATCGCGAAGCCGGAGGCAGAGCTCCAGGTCGGCGAGGCGGTAGAAGCGGAACTTGCGGTCGAAGCCGCCCGCGGCCAGCGCCTCCGCCCGCCGGAAGGCGAGCACGTACCCCTCCACGGCGTCCACGTCGGGCCCGTCGGCGGCCTCGAACTCGCCCACGTGGCCGCGACCCCGGACGCCGAACGGCCCGGCGACCGCGACGGCGGGGTCGGCCAGCGCCGCGACCAGGGGGCCGGCGACATCGCCGTGGAGCTCCACGCCCGGGTCGAAGAGCACCACCACCTCCCCGGTCGCGGCAGCGAGGGCGCGGTTGGCGGCCTCCGCCCAGCCCGCCGGGGGCGCCACCGTGAGCACTCTGACCCGGTCCTCGCGCCCGGCGGCGAGCCGCTCGCCGACGCGCGGGTCGCCCGAGTTGTCCACCAGCAGCGCCTCGAAGTCGTGGGGCGCCGTGTGGGCCAGCACACCGCCGAGCCAGCGGTTGGCGTCATCCGGCCACCCGTGGACCAGGGTGAGCATCGTGACGGCGCGCGGCGCAGGCGGCGGCTCCACCTGGCGGAGCATCGTTCCGTCACGCGCATCCACCACCTCCCAACCGGCGCTGCGGAGACGGTCGCGGACCGCATCGGCCGCGGCGAAGTCCCGCGCCTCCCGCAGTCGTGCACGCTCCGCGACGAGGGCTTCTGCCTCGAGCCGGTCGATCGGCGTCGTCAGGACCCCTTCCTGGCCTTCACCGCCTCGATGAGCCTGGGCAGGATCTTGAGAGCGTCGCCGACCACGCCGAGGTCGGCCATCTTCAGGATCGGCGCGTCGGCGTCCTTGTTGATGGCGACGATGACCTTCGACCCCTTCATGCCCACCGTGTGCTGCATGGCGCCGGAGATGCCGGCCGCGATGTATACGCCGGGGCGGACCGTCTTGCCCGTCTGGCCGACCTGCAGCGCGTAGGGCACCCAGCCGGCGTCCACGATGGCACGGCTGGCGCCCGCCGCCCCGCCCAGGGCGTCGGCAAGCTCCTGGACGAAGTGGAAGTTCTCGGGACCGCCCAGGCCGCGGCCGCCCGACACCACGATCCTGGCGTCCTCCAGCTTGACCCTGTCGGCAGCCTCGGTCCTGATCTCCACGATGCGGGCACGCTTCGAGCCCTCCCCGATGACGGCGTCCACGTCGACGACCTCCGCCTCGCCGCCGCTCTCGCTCGCCTCGTACGACTTGGGCCGGACGAGCACGATGGCGGGCCGCGAGTTGGCGCGGTAGGCGGCCACCTTGGCCCCTCCGAAATACGGCACGGTGGCGACGAAGCCGCCGCCGGCCGCGCTCACGTCCATCGCGTTGGAGATCAGGCCCGTGCAGAGCCGCGCGGCGAGCCGGCCCGCGACCTCCCGGGAGTCGGCGCTGAACGCGAAGAGGATGAGGTCGGGCGCCTGGGCCGGGACCAGCGCGGCCAGGCAGTCGGTCGCGGGCTCCGCGAGGTATTCGCCGAACGCGGGGTCCTCGTTCACGAGCACCCGCGCGGCGCCGTGCCGGCCCAGGGCCGGCGCCGCCTGCCTCGCCCCGGGGCCGAGCGCCACGGCCTCCACGTCGCCCAGCTCACGTGCCCTGGTCAGCAGCTCGAGCGTGGTGCTCGTCGGGCGGCCGCCGCTGAGCTCCGCATAGACCCAGATCTTCGCCATCCCGCGTGCCTCCTCAGACAACCTTGGCGGCCTGCAGAACGGCCATGATCTTCTCCACGCCGACCGAGCCGTCGTCCTCGACGACCTCGCCGGCCTTGCGCGACTCCGCGTCCGCGATCCCCTCGACCGTCTCGGTCGGCCTGCCCTGCTCGATGCCGAGATCCGCCAGCGTCAGCGGTCTCACCTCCTTGGAGCGCGCCGCCATGATGCCCTTGAGCGAGGCATAGCGCGGATCCGCGATGCCGGCCGTGACCGTGACCAGGCCGGGCAGCGCTGCCTCCACGACCTGGTAGCCGGTCTCGGTCTGGCGGTGAACGGTGACCGTGCCGTCGGCCACGGCCACGTGCTTGGCGAACGTCAGCTGGGGCATCTGGAGCAGCTCGGCCAGCATGGGCGGCACCATTCCCGTGGAGCCGTCGTACGACTCCGTGGCGCAGATGACCAGGTCCGGCGACTCCGGGCCGATGGCGGCGGCGAGAGCCCGCGCGGTCAGGTAGGCGTCCGCGCCGGCCAGCGCCGGATCGCTGATCAGGATGCCACGGTCGGCGCCCATCGAGAGACCCTTGCGAATGGCGTCGCGCGCCTTCTCCGGGCCCATGGAGACCAGGACGACCTCTCCGCCGTGCGCCTCCTTGAGCTGGAGGCCGATCTCGATGCCGCACTCGTCGCCAGGGTCGAGGACGACTTCGCGGTCCCTCGCGATCGTGTTGTCCGGGTCGAGTGCCTGGGGCGCGTTCGGGTCCGGGACCTGTTTCACGGTTACGACAATCTTCAAATCGAGCCCTCACAGTTCAGACGTCCGGCGAGTCGAGCGGGCACGCCGTCGTTGAGGATCTTCGGACGACCCTCGACCTGGATTATGCCGCCTCGTGGCAAACGGCCGGTGGCCAGAGGCCTGCGCTGGTACGACCGGGTACCCGACGCTGGCCGGGCGTCACGGCGAGCGTTCCAGCGTGCGCACGAACGCCAGGTAGTCGTCCGGGGTGTTGAGGTTCACGAACAGGGCCGGGTCTTCCTCGTCCATCCACCGCACCCGCAGGCCGGCCAGCGCGTCCACTGCCCGCCGGCTGCCGGCGGTCAGGGCGGCGCCGATCGGCTCCGCCGCGCTGCGCCGGTAGGCCGCACAGGCAGGCTGCGGACGGCCGGCGACCCTCGGCACGGCGGCGTCCGGCCAGCCTGATCCTCCCGGCTCGGCCGCGGCCCGGAGGAGGCGCTCTGCCAGCCCGGGCGTGACGGCCGGCATGTCGCAGGCGACCGCCACCACCACGTCGTGCGGCGAGGCGCGGAGACCGGCCTCGACCCCGGCCAGCGGTCCCGCGCCGGGGTGGAGGTCCACGACGAGGTGCGGCCGCAGCCCCGGCGGGAGGTGCGCGTCGTCGCGGGCCGCGACCAGCAGGTGGGCGAACGCGGGGGCGAGCCGCCGGGCCACCCACTCGATGAGCGTCGTGTCGCCCGCGGGGAGCAGCGCCTTCGGTCGGCCCATCCGGCGGCTGGCGCCGCCGGCCAGGATCAGGAGCGTGGCGGCCAGGTCTGGCCCAGCGTACCAGCGCAGCCGCGGCGGCGCCCCGAGCCGGCGCCGGGGCGGCGGCCGGGCCTGCCCAGGCAGTCCCGCTCCAGCAGCCTTCCGGCGGTCCGGCGCGCGGCGCACCCACCCCCCGAGACCCCCCACCCATCGGGGGTGCCGGCCGTGCCGGCCCGGCACGATGCGCCCGCCAGCGGGAGGTGTCAAGCCCTGCAGTGAAGGCGCCGGCCTGGCGGATGGCTGCCGGCGAGCCGTGGCCTGGCGCGCCCGCTGCGGCAGGCTGGTAAAGCGGGGCTTTACAGGGAGCGCCTGAGGCCCATACCGTGCCAGGGCATGACCGCCATCCTCGCGGACGAGCCCGACACGGCGGACGCCCACCGCCGGCGGCTGCTCGCCGATTCCGACCACCTGCTGGAGCAGGTCGAGCAGCTGCGCCTCGGCGACGGCGCCGTGTGCCCGCCCGACCTGGCCGAGGCCGTCCGGTCGCTGCAGCTGCGCCTGGGACGCGCCGAGGCAAGCCGGCCGCGCACCGTCCGCGCCGCCCACCACCTGGTCTTCGCAGTCCAGGCGCGGCTGATGGCGGCCAACCCCCGCAATCTCCAGCCACGGCCACAGCCCGATCGGCCCGCCGGCGTGCCTCGCATGACCGTCCTCCGGCAGGGCGGCGCATGGAAGTTCCTCGCCCTTCCGGCACCGCCGGCCAGCGACGAGCCGGGGGCCCAGGCCGAGTGGCTGCAGCTGATCCGCCTGACCGTGCAGCGGGCGCTCGACCGCTGGTCCTGTGCCCAGGACCAGGCAGTGAACGCCGCGCGAGCGCGCGAGGGCGCGCTCGGGGCCCTGCAGCGGGCCCGCGCAGCGTGGCGCAACTACTGGGACCTGCGCTGCGAGGCCGAGGCCCTGGTCAGCCGGGTGTCAGCCGCTGCTCGAGGCCCCGGCACGCTCGGCCCGCCGGGCGGTGGAACGCGGCTCAGGCCGGCGTCGGCGGCAGCAGCGAGCCCAGCTCGGCCGCCGTGAGCGGCCGCGACGAGCCGCGGACGCGGTCCGCGAAGCGCTCCAGGAACCGGGTCAGATCGTCGTCGTCGAGGGCAGCGGCGGCGCCGATCACCCGGGCGACGCCGTCCGCCTCGCCCGGCGCGAGCAGCGCCGCCAGCTGGTCGGCGAAGTCCTCCGGAAGCACGTGACCACGGCCGGCGGCCATCAGACGACTCTATACAATCGGTTCCGATGCAGCCGGTGGTGATCGGTGACGTCCTGTGGGAGCCGACGCCAGCGGTCATCGAGCACAGCCGGCTCCGGCGCTTCATGGATCGCCACGGCGTCGCGGACCTCACCGAGCTGACGCGCCGGTCCACCGACGACCCGGAATGGTTCTGGGCGGCCGTTCTGGAGGACCTCGGCTTGCGGTTTCGCCGGCCCTACGATCGCGTCGCCGACCTGAGCGACGGAGTCGAGTGGGCGCGCTGGTTCGTGGGCGCCCGCATGAACGTCCTCGACAGCTGTCTGGATCGGTGGCTCGAGGGCCCGTTGGCCGACAAGCCCGCGGTGGTCTGGGAGGGCGA
>DATFRD010000367.1:0-7200 GCA_035263645.1 Candidatus Dormiibacterota bacterium
GGCGGCGTCGCGGGCGCCGACTACCGCTGGGAGGGCGACCGCACGTTCACCGTGGAGCGCCACGGCCACCCTGTGGCGCGGCTCGGGCTCCGGGTCCCGGGCGCCCACAACCGGCTCAACGCCACCGGAGCGTTCGCGCTCGCGGTCGAGCTGGGCGTGGAGCCCCGGGTGGCGGCCGATGCGCTGACCACGTTCCGGGGCGCCCACCGCCGGCTGGAGCGGCTGGGCACCTGGCGCGGCGCGGAGGTGTACGACGACTACGGCCATCACCCGACGAAGGTCCGGGCCACCCTGGCCGCCGCCCGCGAGCTCGGCCACCGCCGCCTGATCCTCGTCTTCCAGCCGCACCGGTACTCTCGCTTCACGGCCCTGAGGGACGAGTTCGCCGCCAGCCTGGGGGGCGCCGACGCCGTCGTGGTGACGGAGATCTACGGCGCCGGCGAGGAGAACCCTGACGGGCGGAGCGGCGTCGAGCTCGCCATGCGGGTGCCCAGGGCCCGCTTCGCGCGGGACTTCGGGGCCGCGCGGGATCACCTGGAGGACCTGGTCGGCGAGGGCGACCTGGTCCTCCTGATGGGCGCCGGCGACATCCGGCGGCTGGGCGATGAGCTGGCGAACGCCGGCTAACCTGGCCTGGCTCGCCGGCCTGCCGGGCGTCCGGCTGGACCACCCCATGGCGCGGCACACCTCCTTCAACATCGGCGGCCCGGCGGACTTCTTCGTGGCCACGGACTCGCCGGAGGTGCTGGCCGCCGAGTGTCACCGCCGGCGCGTGCCTCACCTGCTGCTGGGGGCGGGCACGAACCTGCTGGTGGCCGACGCCGGGGTCCGGGGCCTGGTCGTCCGGTGCGTGAGCCGGGGGTGCCGGGTCGAGGGCACCCGCGTCCACGCCCAGGCGGGCCTCAAGATGATGCGGCTGGCCCGGATCTGCGCCGATCACGACCTGACCGGGTTCGAGTGGGCGATCGGGGTGCCGGGCACGGTCGGGGGCGCCGTCTACCAGAACGCCGGCTGCTGGGGGTCGGAGCTGGCGGACGTCCTGGTCGCGGTGCGGGGGACGTGCCCGGCCGGCGACGGCCGGGAGTGGCCGGCCCCGGACCTGGCCCTCGGCTACCGCACCTCCGCCCTGCGGTCCGGCACGCTGCGCGGCGCGGTGGTGACCGGGGCCGTCATCGAGCTGCGGCCGGGCGACGGGAGCGCGAGCCGTCGACAGATGGCGCGCTGGACGGCCGAGCGGACACGCACGCAGCCCATCCGGACTCTCAACTGCGGCAGCGTCTTCAAGAACCCGCCCGGCGACTCGGCCGGCCGCCTGGTCGAGGCCGCCGGGCTGAAAGGCGCGCGGGAGGGCGCGGCCGAGGTCTCGGCCCAGCACGCCAACTTCATCGTCAACCACGGGGGGGCCACGGCCGCAGACGTCGACCGCCTTGTCCGCAGGGTCCGGTCGGCGGTGCGGGAGCGCTTCGGCGTGACGCTCGAGACGGAGGTGGAGCGCGCCGGGAGCTGGCCGCCGGCCGCCGGCCCGGACCTCGTGGAGGAGGGAGGAAGCTCGTGAGGATCGCGGTTCTGCAGGGCGGCCGGTCCGCCGAACGGGAGGTCTCGCTCAGCTCGGGCAGCCAGGTGATGGCGGCGCTCAGACTCAGGGCTCACGAGGTCGAGCCGGTGGACCTGGACGGCCGGACCTGGGACGTCCTCCGGGACGGCGGCTGGGACTGCGTGTTCATCGCACTCCACGGCCGGCTGGGCGAGGACGGCACGGTCCAGGGGATGCTGGAGCTGCTCGGTCTGCCCTACACCGGGTCCGGCGTCCTGGCTAGCGCCCTGTGCATCGACAAGGCCAGGACCAACCGGCTGCTGGCCGCCAGCGGCTTCGCCATCCCCGACTTCTCGGAGGTGGCCGGGGACGAGGTCGAAGAGGTGGTCGGGCGGTACGGGCTGCCGGTGGTCGTCAAGCCGGTCCGGGAGGGGTCCACGATCGGCCTGACCATCGCCCGCGACGTCGACGCGGTGGCCAGCGGCCTGGTCCTGGCCCGGCGCTACGACTCCCGCGTGCTGGTCCAGCGCTTCGTCGAGGGCGTCGAGATCACCGTCGGGGTGCTGGCGACTCCGGAGGTCCACGTCCTGCCCACGCTCGAGATCACGTACGAGAACGAGACGTACGACTACGACGCCAAGTACACGGAGGGGCGCAGTCACCACATCATCCCCGCCCGCATCCCCGAGCAGGCCCGCCGGGGCGCCTGCGAAGCCGCCGGCCGGGCGTTCCGGGCGCTCGGCTGCGAGGGGCTGGCGCGCATCGACTTCATCGTCGACCGCGACTGCACGCCCTGGCTGCTGGAGGTCAACACGGTGCCCGGCCTGACCGCGCTCTCGCTGCTGCCGGACGCGGCCAGGGCGGCGGGCATCCCGTTCGACGAGCTCTGCGAGCGGCTGGTCCGCCACGGGATCGAGCGCCGCCGCGACCAGGTGGGGCCTCCAGCGGCCGCGGAGTGAAGCGGCAGGAGCGGCGGCATGACTGGCGCTCGCTGCACGCGCCGGCGCCGCCGATGGCGCGCGGCCGCCGGACCGAACGCGCCGGCCGGCGCCCCCGGCACTTCGGCAGCCTCGATGAGAACGTCAGGCGCCGGGCGCGCCGGGCGGCGGCAGCCGTGCTGCTCGCCCTGGAGCTGGCGGGTCTGGTCGCCCTGGTGGTCGCCCCCGCCTTCCAGGTTCGCCGGATCGAGGTCTCGGGGAACCGGCGGCTGTCCGCGGCAGAGGTCGTGGCCGCGGCGGGCCTCCAGCATCCGGGCACCGTCTTCCTGGTGGACCCCCAGGCCGTGCAGGCCCGCGTGGACGCCATGACCTGGGTGCGCTCGTCGGCGGTCACCGCGCGGCTTCCCGACGCGGTCGAGATCCGGGTCGAGGAGTGGCTGCCGGTCGCCGTCTACCAGGCGGGCTCAGGGCCGCCCTACGACCTGTCCGACCGGGCCGTGGTCCTGGGCGCGGCCACCGCCGCCGACCTGGGGGCGCTGCCGGTGGTGGACGGCCCGGCCGAGCCGGCGCCCAGGCCGGGCCGGGCGCCAGTGGACCGGACGCTGCTGATCGCGCTGATCAACGTCCGGCGCGCGCTGCCCGGCCTGATCGGGCAGGGCGTGCGCTCCTTTGCGATCGACGCGTGCGGCAACCTGACCATGACCGTGGAGCGGGGATGGACGGTCCAGTTCGGCGGGGTGCTGACGCCCGAGGAGGTCCAGTCCCTGAAGCCCAAGCTGGCCTCGCTCAAGGCGCTCTACGTCGCCGGCGACGTCGACTTCGACAGCGCCGACCTGCAGTACGTAAACGTGATGAACCCGTCCGACGTGGCAGTCAAACAGCGGACCGCGCCGGCGCGGACTGCCAGCGGGCGTCCCGCCAGCCAGCCGGCCACCTGTTGAGGCAGACCGCTCGGGCCTCTCCGCCTCCGGCGAGCCCGGCGGGGCGTCGACGGTTCGTACGCACTGTCGCGCCTGCTGGACATGTCAGGCCGTTCGACACAAGATGTGTACGACTAACCTGGCGGACACACAAAATCTGGGTCGAGGGGTACAACGCCCGCTATACTACCCGGTGACCCGCCAGGTCTTTTCAACGTTCCCGGAGGCATCTCAGCACACCTTGTCCAGGCGGAAGCGGTTGGTCGGACTCGACCTCGGCACGAGCAAGGTCGCCGTCGTCATCGCGGAAGCTGACGAGTACGGCCAGGTCAACGTGGACGGGGTCGGCGATGTCCCCGCCGAGGGGCTGCGCAAAGGCGTGGTCATCAACATCGAGAAGACGGTTCACGCCGTCCAGACCGCCATGGTTGCGGCGGAGCGGATGGCCGGAGTGCGCGGCGAGGCGGTCGTCGTCTCGCTGGCCGGGCCCCACGTTGGCTCGCAGCTGAGCCGGGGCGTGATAGCCGTCTCCAGGCCGGACCGGGAGATCGTCGAGGACGACGTGGACCGGGTGGTGGAGGCCTCGCGGGCGATCAGCGTCGCCAGCGACCGCCAGCTCATCCATGTGCTCCCGCGGACGTTCACGGTCGACGGGCAGGAGGGCGTGAAGGACGCGATCGGCATGACGGGCCACCGGCTGGAGGTCGAGACGCACATCATCTCCGGCTCGCAGACCGCGGTCCAGAACGTGATCAAGTGCGTCCATCAGGCGGGGTTCGACGTGGAGGACGTCGTCAGCCAGGGCCTGGCCTCCGGCGAGGGCGTGCTGAGCTGGAACGAGGTCGACCTCGGCGTCTGCCTGATCGACATCGGCGCCGGCACGACGGACGTGGTGGTCTACAACGAGGGCTCGGCCCTCCACTACGCGGTGCTGCCGCTGGGTGGCAATCACGTGACCAACGACATCGCGATCGGGCTCCGCACGACCCTTCAGGAGGCTGAGACGCTGAAGCTGAACTACGGGCACACGCTGCCCGAGGTGATCCCGTCCGAGGAGCGCATCGACATCAGGCAGGTGGGCGGCGACCGCCTGCAGCCGACGCCGCGGCGCTTCCTGGCCGAGATCATCGGGCCCCGGATGCGGGAGATCTTTCAGCTCGCGCGCGAGGAGGTGCGTCGCAGCGGCTACGACGGGCTGCTGCCCGCCGGCGTCGTGGTGACCGGGGGCGGGTCCCGCCTGATGGGCACCACCGACGCGGCCCAGGCCGTGTTCGACTCCGCCGTCCGACTCGGCCTGCCGATGGGCATCGGCGGGCTCGCCGACCGGGTGGCGGGCCCCTCGCACGCCGCCGTGGTCGGTCTCGTCAAGTGGGGGGTGCGGACGGCGCCCTTCCCCTCCAACGGCCGGGCCCATCACGGGCCGGGGCTGACGGATGCGTACCAGCGGACCGTCAGGTGGCTCCGTGACTTCTTCTGAGCCGGGTTCCGCCGGGCCCATTTCCGTCGCGTGTCGTTCGTGGCCGGCTGATCTCTCGTGACGCGGCTGATGCAGGAGGCAAGGATGCAGGGGGATCGCCAGGACGGGCGGGCCAGGATCAAGGTCATGGGTGCGGGCGGTGGCGGCGGCAACGCCATCAACCGCATGATCTCGAGCGCCCTCAAGGGCGTCGAGTTCATCGCCGTGAACACCGACCTGCAGGCGCTGGAACGCTGCAACGCCGACATCAAGGTCAACATCGGCCGCAAGCTGACCCGAGGCCTGGGCTCCGGCGGGGACTGGACGAAGGGCCGGGATGCGGCGGACGAGAGCCGCGCCGAGCTGACCGAGATGGTGAAGGACTCGGACATGGTGTTCATCACCGCCGGCATGGGCGGCGGCACCGGCACCGGCGCCTCCGGGGTCCTCGCCGAGGTCGCCAAGCAGGAGGGCGCCCTTACCATCGGGGTGGTCACCCGGCCGTTCCGCTTCGAGGGCAAGGTCCGCAACGAGACGGCGGAGTCGGGGATCAAGAACCTGCGCGAGAAGGTCGACGCGCTGATCGTGATCCCCAACGACCGGCTGAGCCAGGTCGTGGACAAGAAGACGACGCTGGAGGAAGCGTTCCGGATCGCGGACGACGTGCTCCGCCAGGGCGTCCAGGGGATCGCCGACCTGATCGTGAACCCGGGCGTCATCAACCTGGACTTCGCCGACGTCAAGGCGATCATGACCGACACCGGCGAGGCGCTGATGGGCATCGGCTTCGGCTCGGGCGACAACCGCTCCGAGGACGCGGCGAAGCAGGCGGTCGCCAGCCCGCTGCTGGAGACGTCCATCGACGGGGCGCAGGGCATCCTCTTCAACATCACCGCCGGCAAGGACATCACGCTGTACGAGTGCGAGAAGGCGGCCGAGATCGTCAAGGCCTCCGCCGACCCCAACGCCAACATCATCTTCGGCGTCGTGAACGACGACCGGATGCAGGGCGAGGTCAAGATCACGGTCATCGCAACCGGGTTCGGCAAGCGCTCGCGGCCAGCCGCCGGCACGGCCCAGGCCGCGCCCGGCGTGCCGACCACGGCAGCGTCCGAGCCGGTGCGGACGGAGTACCCGCGCTCGCTCGACGGCCGCCCGGCGTTCACGACGGACGAGGAGGACCTCAACATCCCGGCGTTCCTGCGGAACCGGCGTCCTCAGTAGGCAGGCTCTGGCGGCTCGGGAGGACGGCCGCGGATTCGTATTCGGTCGTAAAGTCGGGGAGGGTCGATTCGGGATGAGATGTCCATACTGCGGTCACCACGACCTGAAGGTCGTCGATTCGCGTGACTCCGAGGTCGGGGAGGCGATTCGGCGCCGCCGCGAGTGCCTGCAGTGCGGACAGCGCTTCACCACGTACGAGCGGATCGAGACCGTGCCCTTCTTCGTGATCAAGAAGGACGGCCGGCGGGAGGACTTCGACCCCCACAAGCTGTTCACCGGGCTGAAGAAGGCGACCGAGAAGCGTGATATCTCGCCCGAGCGCCTGAACGCGATCGTCGACCAGATCGAGGCGGATCTCCGGCGCAGCGGGCGGGTGGAGATCCCGAGCGGCGAGATCGGCGAGATGGTGATGCAGCGGCTTCGGGACCTGGACGAGGTGGCGTACATCCGCTTCGCCTCCGTGTACCGCGAGTTCATGGACCTGCAGCAGGTGAAGCGGGAGATCGAGCAGGTCCTCTCCGCCCGCACGAGCTCCCGCGGAACGGCGTCGTCCAGCAGCCACCGCTAGAAGCGCAAGAGGGGGCAGGCCCCCCTTCCAAAACCCCCCTCTCTGGGATCTTTGGGGCACCTTCGGTGCATCCCTTCGGGGCTGTCTGTGGGGTCGTCGGCGTCGGGACGGCGGGACTCACACGCTCGGGTCAAGCCCTTGCTTACTTGGCGCCCGGATTCCTTCGGATTGGGAGGCTCCTATACTTCGGCACATGCCGGGCCGGCGCACGTGGGTCCTGGCGGCTGCGGTGACATTTGCGCTGCTGGCGCTGGGTCCTCACGGTGCACGGGCGGACTCGCCCGTCGTTGTCAGGGCGTCGCTCGATGGTGAGATCGACAACGCTACGGCCACCTACGTCGCCCAGGCCGTGAAGCAGGCCGAGACGGATCACGCGGCGGCGCTTGTCCTGGTCATGAACACCCCGGGCGGCTATGCCGACTCCATGGATGCCATGGTGACGTCGCTGCTGAACTCCCGGGTGCCGGTCGTAGCGTACGTGGCGCCGTCCGGGGCCAGGGCCGACTCGGCCGGTCTGTTCGTCGCCCAGTCGGCCGACGTCGTGGCGATGGCGCCGGGCA
>DATFRD010000368.1:0-6896 GCA_035263645.1 Candidatus Dormiibacterota bacterium
AACGGCGTCCACCTGCCCACCTGGGTCGCCCCCGAGCTGGCCGAGCTGCTCTCCCGGCACGTGGGGCCGGACTGGTGGGACCTCCCGGCCAGCGACCCTCGCTGGGTCGGCGTCGAGGCCATCCCCGACGGCGAGCTGTGGGAGTGCCACTCCCGCCTGCGCGGCCGCCTGGTGACGCTGGCCCGCGAGCGATCGGGCGCGAACGCCCTGGACCCGGACGTCCTCACCATCGGGTTCAGCCGGCGGTTCGCAGCCTACAAGCGCGCGAACCTGGTCCTGAGCGACCGCGCGCGCCTGGCCCGTCTGCTGGGCGGGCACCGACCGCTCCAGATCGTGTTCGCCGGCAAGGCGCATCCCGCCGACGAGGACGGGAAGCGCGTCCTGCGCGACGTGGTGCAGTTCGCCGGGCAGGAGCCCCGCGCCGCCTTCATCGAGGACTACGACATCGAGGTCGCCCGCGGGCTCGTGCAGGGGGCTGACGTCTGGCTGAACACGCCCCGCCGGTTCCTGGAGGCGAGCGGCACCTCTGGCATGAAGGCGGGTGCCAACGGGGTCCTCAACCTGAGCGTGCTGGACGGCTGGTGGGACGAGGGCTACCGGCCGGGAGTGGGCTGGGCCATCCCGTCGGGCGCCACCATGGACAGCCCGGTCGCTGACGACGCGGCCGAGGCGGAGGCGCTCTACCGGCTGCTGCAGCGAGAGGTGGTTCCCGCCTTCTACGAGCTGGACGACCGCGGCCTGCCGGCCCGCTGGCTGGCCATGATGCGGGCGTCGATCCGGCACGTGGCCAGCCAGTTC
Source organism: Candidatus Dormiibacterota bacterium (assembly GCA_035263645.1). Taxonomy (GTDB): domain Bacteria; phylum Chloroflexota; class Dormibacteria; order Dormibacterales; family Dormibacteraceae; genus CF-161. The sequence continues at coordinate 799 of DATFRD010000368.1, forward strand.
TCGGCGCGCCGAATGGTGGTGGACTACTTCGACCAGACGTACGCCCCTGCCGCCAGGCGCGTGGAGCAGCTGCGCCTCCTCCCCGACTGGGGCGGCTGACCGCGCCATCCCGTCGCAAGGGCCCGGCGGGGCTCAGGAAGGGGTGGCCTGCCCCTCCTGGCCAACGCCGGCCACCTCGGCGATGCCGTCCACGATCTCCGGCCAGTACGCCCTGGGCAGCTCGTGGCCGGCGGTCGGCAGGAGGAGCAGCCTGGCGTTCGGAATCGCAGCCGCCGTGCGCCGGCCGTTCTCCACGGGCACGAGCGGGTCTACCTCGCCGTGGATCACCAGCGTGGGCAGGTCCAGCCGGCCCAGCTCCTCCGCGCGGGACCTCGATGCGGCCACCGCTGCCAGCTGGCGCGCCGTGCCCTCGGCGCTCACGGAGCGATCGACCGCTCGCGTGCGCTTCCGGCGGGCCTCCTCCGGGTCGAAGTGCTCCGGGCTGCAGATCCGGCTGGAGACCCAGACGCCGTGCTCGATCATCCCGTCCCGGTCCCGGGGCGGCGGCTTCAGCAGCGCCTCCATCGCCTCCGGCGTGGCCGGAGCGTTGTCGGCCATGCCGCCCGGGCCGGACATGATCGACGTGAGGCTGAGCAGCCGCGACCGGTGCCGGATGGCCATCGTCTGGGCGATGAACCCGCCCATCGACGCGCCGACCACATGGGCGGCCGGAATCCCCATGGCGGACAGGACGCCGGCGGCGTCGTCCGCCATGTCCTCCAGCCGGTACGGCGGCGGCGCCGACCCTCGCACCACGTCCATGACGTCGGGCACGCCCAGGTGGTCGAGCCTGGTCGACAGCCCGACGTCGCGGTTGTCGAAGCGGATCACGTGGAAGCCTCGGTCGGCCAGCATCTGGCAGAACTCCTCGTCCCACCCGATCAGCTGGGCCCCCAGGCCCATGACCAGCAGCAGCGGCGGCCCCGAGGGCTCGCCGAAGGTGTCGTATTCGAACTCGAGGCCGTTCGCGCTGACTCTTGGCACGAGTGGCAATGGTAACGGCTGCGGGCCCTGCCGGCGGCTGTTGTACACCGGGGTATTGACAGTAGGCGCGCAGAGGGCAAGGATAAGAGAAGCATTCGGGCTGAGTTACGGAGGTGCCTATGGCTGAACCACCGGACAAGAGCTGCGCCGCTGTTTATCGCGTCATCCCGCACGCTCCGTAAGCACGAGCATTCCGCGTCGAATATCGACCGGCCGTGAAAGTACGGGTTCCCTAGTAACCCGGAGCCTGCCGGCGACGCGCGGGCAGCGGCGAAGTCAATAACGAGGTCAACACAAAGAGGGCCGGGCTAGTAAGCCTGGCCCTCTTTCCTCCCTCCTCGCGGGGGAGGTGGCCCGCCAGGGCCGGAGCGGGGATCAAGCACTCCCCCTCCCCCAACCCCTCCCGCGAGGGGAGGGGGGCACCGGGGCCGGAGGGAGCGATCAAATCGTTCCCCCTCCCCCAACCCCTCCCGCGAGGGGAGGGGGGCTACCGGGGCGGGCGCCGGGCCGCTGGATCAGCGGCCGGCTATCCCCACCGGGCCGCCGCGGCGCCCGCGGCGGCCGGCCATGGCGCTGCGGTACAGGGCCACGTACTGGGCCGCCGACCGGGCCCACGACACATCCTCGCGCATGGCGCGCTGGACCAGCCGGGTCCAGGTGGCCACGTGCCGGTGCGTCTCCACCGCCCGGACGACCGTCCCGAAGAGCTGCCACGCGTCGTACGGCTCGAACGAGAACCCGAACCCCTGGTCGCTTGCCGGGTCGAAGTCCTGGATCGTGTCCGCGAGCCCGCCCGTAGCCCGGACCACCGGGATCGTGCCGTAGCGCAGAGCGATCAGCTGGGCCAGGCCGCACGGCTCGAACCTCGAGGGCATCAGGAGCATGTCCGCGCCTGCATAGAGCCGCTGGGCGAGCGACGAGTCGAACCCGATGTAGGCGGCGAACCGGCCAGGGTGCTGGGCGGCGGCGTAGCGGAACATGTCCTCGTAGCGACGGTCCCCCGCCCCCATCACCGCCAGCTGGACGTCGATCCCGGTCAGGGCCGGGAGCGCCTGGTGGATCAGCTCCAGGCCCTTCTGCTCGTAGAAGCGCGAGATGAACGCCACCAGCGGGGACGGTCCCTCCGCCAGCCCCAGCTCGGTCCGCAGCGCGGCCTTGTCGAGCGCCTTCGGGCTCGGGTCGTCCGCCGTGTAGCCATGCGGGATCGCGGGGTCGGTGGCAGGGTCGAAGATCTCGGTGTCGATCCCGTTCACGATCCCGTACAGGCGGTGGGCGTGCGCCCGCAGGAGCTCGTCCAGGCCCTCGCCGTATTCCGGCGTCTGGATCTCCTCCGCATACCGTTCGCTGACGGTGTTGACCACGTCTGCGAAGTGGATGCCGCGGCCCAGGAAGTTGACCACGTCGTCCAGGTGCGGGACCCCGACGCGGATGAGGCCCCATCCCTCCAGCTCGGCCAACCGCAGCGTCGCCGGCCCGAACTGGCCCTGGAAGGCGAGGTTGTGCAGGGTCAGCACCGTGGCGATCCGGGCCAGCTCGGCGTCCTCCGCGTACAGCCGCTCCAGCAGGTTGGGAATCAGGGCCGCGTGCCAGTCGTGGACGTGGATCACGTCGGGCACGAACCCCAGAGGGCGCAGCATCTCGATCGCGGAGCGGGACAGGAAGATGAAGCGGGCGTCGTCGTCGGCGAAGCCGTACATGCCGTCCCGGTCGTAGAGCTGCGGGCAGTCGACGAAGTACACCGGCACGTCCTGGAGCTGGCCCTCCAGGATCGAGCACTCGAGCGCCTGGTCCCCCAGCGGCACCCGGAGCCCGCCGAGCGCGACCCGCAGCCCGCGCCGCTCGGGGGCGATCTGGCGGTAACGCGGCAGCACCAGGCGGACGTCGTGGCCCTGCCGGCGCAGCTCCTTGGCGAGCGCGGCCGTGACGTCGGCCACGCCGCCGGCCTTGGCGAACGGCGCCACCTCGGCGGCGGCGATCAGGACGCTGAGCCGCCGACCGTCGCCGGCTCCGGCCGGGCCGGCGCGCCGCGGCACCCGCAGGCCCAGCGAGCCCACCGGCGGCACGTGCTCGACGTCGCGGTCGTCGCGGGTGACCACCAGCGCCAGCTGCAACGGCTCTCCGCCGGCCCGGTCCAGCGCGCGGAAGGGCACCGAGAACCACGTCTGGGCGGGCACCGGTTCCGTCGCCACGGCCACCGCCCCGGTCCGGCTCTCGTTGAGGCGGGCGACCGTCAGCTCGCCCCCGGCGACCCGCACGACCGTGCCGGGCTCGAACCCGAGGTCCGCGATCGAGGCAGGACGGAGCGGCGTCGCGAACGGCTCACCCACCTCCTCGCCGCTGGGCACGCCCGAGAGGTAGAGCCAGAAGGCCACGTCGCCGGCGGCCCGCTGCTCGGGGGTGAGCGGGCTGTCCACGCGAACGTGCAGGCGGGACTCGTCGCATCCGTAGAGCAGCCGCTCGACCAGCTCGACCGGCTTGTGCAGAGCCCCGAAGCCGGTCCCCACCTCGAACCGGCCGGCCAGGCGCCAGGCCGGGTCGTCGGCCGAGCGGGGCGTGAACAGGCCCTCGGGCAGGCGCCGCGCCTCGGTCGCCGCCGGGTCCACGATGGGTCGGAAGAGCACCGTCGGCGGCTTCGCGCCGAGCACCTTGTAGACGTTGCGCAGGTGCAGGCGGAACTGGTTGTCCCAGATCGTGTCCATGCCCGAGTCGTGCTTCCGGCTGAACCACCAGAACCAGTCCGATCCCTCCACGATGCGGATCTCCTGCCAGGCGGCCTCGATGCCCGGCTCGTGGGGGTGGTGGCCGGCGTAGTCTTCCAGCCAGTCGCGGGCCTCGGCCAGCAGGTCCCAGGCCGCAGTGTGCTCGGGGTCGCCCACCCAGGTGTCCAGGCTCGCCCCGATCCAGCTCCCGGCCCGCAGCCGGGGCAGCTCCAGGCGGCGGGGATGATGGTCCAGGAAGTCGCCGACCGGGGTGCACACGACGTCCTCCGACCGCTCCAGCTCCTCGTACAGCGCGTTGAGGAAGTCGTGCCCCTCGCGGGGGTAGAAGTCCCATGGGTTCTCGCCGTCCAGCGCGACCACCACCAGGAAGTCCCGGTCCTCGCCCTGCTGCTCGCGGATCCGGCGCAGCCGGGCCATGAAGTCGCCCACCGCGTCCCTGGCCGGCAGCCGGTGGTACTCGAAGCCGATCAGGTTGCTGAGCATGGCGTCGCGGAAGACCGCGGTCACCGAGCCGCCCTCCCGCTCGACCCGCCACGGCTGGTACAGGAGCTCCGGCTGGTGCAGCCGGCCCTCGCCGTCGCGGCCCAGGTAGACGTCGATCGAGCGGCCCAGCACCGACTCGTCGGACAGGAACCAGTCGACGCCCGCCCGGATCGCCAGCCGGGCCACGCTCTCCCCCACCGCCAGCTCGGACGGCCACATGCCGCGGGGGCGGATGCCCGTCAGGCTCGCGAACACCTCGCGGCCCGCCTCGATCTGCTGGAGCGCATCCTCCGGGTGGGCGTACCTGCGGTTGGGCAGCCGGATGTCGGGGTCGGCCTCCCTGGCCGCCTCGAGGTCCGCCACCAGCGGCAGGATCGGATGGTAGTAGGGCGAGAACGTCAGCTCGGCCTGGCCCCGTCTGGCCAGGTTCGCGAAGTCGGGCACGACGCGCCGGAGCAGCTCCAGCTGGGCATCGAACAGGGCCTGCTTGTCCGCCTCCGTGAAGCCGCGGTCCTGGGCCTTCAGCCGGGAGAGCCGGAGGTCCGAGTCCACCCAGGCCGGATCGCACCAGGCGAGGTTGTACCAGACCTGGAGGTCGCGGATCTCCTCGGTCGTGAACGCCTCGGTCTCCGGGCGGGCCGCCAGTTCCCGGTAGCGTGGGGAGGCCTGGACGCGGAGGAACCGCGGGGACTCCCGCATCCAGCGCAGCACGAAGGTGCGCTCCTCGGCCGTCAGCTGCGCCGCCGGCTTGCGGCTGAGCCGCAGGAAGAGGTCGTGGTCGCACCCGTCGCCCTCGCCCAGGCGGCCGTAGTCGTCGATCTGGACGAGCAGGGACGGCACCAGGTTGAACGTCTGCCGCACGCGCGGGTAGCCGGCCTGGAGGGCCGCCATCTTGTGGTAGTCCTTGGTCGAGCGCAGCCGCACCCAGGGGAGCAGGTACGTGTCCGTCAGGTCGTCCGCGTAGTAGGGCTGGTGAAGGTGCCAGACGAGGGCGAGGTGCAGCGGTCTCATGTCTCGAGGGATCCCTGATGGTGGCCCAGCCGCGTTCGGGTCGGGCCGGAGGCAGGCCGCGCGCGCGGCTGCGGTGATCTGAAGAACACCGCCGCCAGCGGCGGCAGGGTGACGTCGACGGAGAAGGGCCGGCCGTGGCAGGGCACCGCGTGCGCCTCGACGCCGCCCAGGTTCCCCCAGCCGCTGCCGCCGTAGACCGGCGCGTCCCCGTTCAGCACCTCGTCCCAGCGGCCGCCGCAGGGCACCCCCAGGCGGTAGGGCGTGCGTGGGACCGGCGTGAAGTTGCAGACGGCCAGCACGTGCCGGCCGGCCCCGGAGCGGAGGACGGAGGCCACGGACTGGTCGGAGTCGTTGGCGTCCACCCAGGAGAAGCCGGCCGGGTCGAAGTCGAGCTCGTGCATGGCCGGCTCCGACCGGTACAGCCGGTTCAGGTCGGCCAGCCAGCGGCCCAGCCCCGCGGGAAGCGGCTCGTGGGCGAGGTGCCAGTCGAGCGAGGTGTCGTGGTTCCACTCGCCGGGCTGGCCCAGCTCACCGCCCATGAACAGCAGCTTCTTGCCGGGCTCGGCGAACATCCATCCGTAGAGCAGGCGCAGGTTGGCGAAGCGCTGCCAGTCGTCGCCGGGCATCTTGCCCAGCATCGAGCCCTTGCCGTGCACCACCTCGTCGTGGGACAGGGGCAGCACGAAGTTCTCGCTGAACATGTACAGGCTGCGGAAGGTGAGGTCCTCGTGGTGGTAGCGCCGGTGGACCGGGTCGTGCCGGAAGTACTGCAGCGTGTCGTGCATCCAGCCCATGTCCCACTTCATGCCGAAGCCCAGGCCGCCGACGTACCTGGGACTGGAGACCATCGGCCACGCGGTC
>DATFRD010000369.1:0-6191 GCA_035263645.1 Candidatus Dormiibacterota bacterium
CCGGTGGGGGGCCTTGCGGCCAGGATCCGGTCGTCGCCGTGCTGCCAGACGGTCCCGACCTCGGCGAAGCCCGCCTCGCGCAGCAGCCGGCACTGTTCCTCGTCGGACATCTCGCCCCCGGGAAGCGGTTCAGCACGCGGATCGACAGCGAGCCGGGGCCGCAGCCGAGGTCCACGACCGGGGGGCGCCGGTGTCCACCAGCGCCTGCACTGACGATGGCCTACGGCGGCTGGCTCGCCTGCTGGGACGCCCGGCAGGGCGGCTACGGCGCGGATCGTGAGGTGCGGTTCGGCGTCATGCTGGACGCCTTCCCCGCAAGGGGGGAGGGGGCTACCATAGCTCAGCCCATGCCGGTGCCATCTCCGCTCAAGCCCTCTGCCATGGCGCCGGTTCGACCATCCTCGCGGGTCGGGAAGGAGGTGCGATGATCACCGCCGTCTTCGGCGACGCGCTGCTCGACCCGGCCACCGAGGAGGTGGCGACCGGCGCCGTGGTGGTCATCCAGGACGGGGTCGTGGCGGCAGCAGGAGCGCGCGAGCGCGTCGCCGTCCCGGCGGACGCGGTCCGGGTGGACGCCGAGGGCCTGACGCTGCTCCCCGGCCTGGTCGACTGCCACGTGCACCTGCGCTCCCGGGGCAACGGTCGCGACCTGGCCGAGCAGCTCGCCACGCCGCCCAGCATGTGGGTGCTCAACGCCGTGCCCGCCGCCAGGGCGACGCTCGATGCCGGCTTCACCGCCGTGCGGGACGCGGGCGGCACGCCGGCCGCGGTCCGGATGGCCGTGGAACGCGGCCATTTCCCCGGCCCGCGGATGCAGGTGGCAGTGACCGGGCTGAGCCAGACGGGCGGCCACACCGACCAGCACTTCGCGTGCGGCGTCAGCCTGACGCCGCAGCTGCCCGACGTGCCCAGCCCGGTCGTCGACGGCGTCGAGCCCATGCGCCAGCGCGTGCGGGAGACCATCCGGGCCGGGGCCGACTGGATCAAGCTCTGCACGTCGGGCGGCGTCCTGTCGCCCAACGACCTGCCCCAGCACGCCACGCTGACGCCGGAGGAGATCCGGGCGGCGGTCGAGGAGGCGGCGGCGCAGGGTCGCCAGGTCATGGCACATGCCCAGGCCAACAGCGGCATCAAGAACGCGCTCCGGGCCGGCGTTGCCACGATCGAGCACGGCATCTGGCTGGACGGCGACGCCATCGAGATGATGCTGGACGGGAACCGCGCCCTCGTGCCCACGCTCGTGGCCCCGCTCTGGGTGATCCGCCACGCCGAGCAGGGCCGGATGCCCAGCTGGGCGGCCGAGAAGGGGCGGGCGGTCTTCGAGGACCACAAAGCGAGCGTCCGGCTGGCCATCGAGTCCGGGGTCACCGTTGCCTTCGGCACCGATACGGGAGTCGGCCCGCACGGCTCCAACGGCGAGGAGTTCCTGCTGCTCAACGACCTGGGCATGTCTAGCGCCGACTGCCTGCGCGCCGCCACCACGGTGGCGGCCCGGGTGGTGGGCTGGGAGGGCAGGGCCGGCACGCTCGCTCCGGGCGCCTTCGGCGACCTCATCGGCGTGCCCGGCAACCCGCTGGACGACCTCAAGCTGGTGGCCAGGCCGGAAAACGTGCGGCTCGTGGTGAAGGACGGCGAGGTGGTCAAGCGGGCGAGCTGACCGGAGCCCGCGAAAGCGGGATCATCCTGCCGGTCCCCGAGGCAGAGGCGCTGGTGGGCGCCTGGCGAGACCGCTACGACCCCGCAGCCCGGATGGGCGTCCCGGCTCACGTCACGCTCCTGTACCCGTTCCTGCCCCCCGCTCGCATCGATTCGGTGGACGTGGACCGCCTGGTCGGGCTCTTCGCCGTCGTCCCGCCCCAGCGGTTTCACCTCGTCGCGGTTCGCCGGTTCCCGGGCGTCGTGTACCTCGCCCCCGAGCCGGCCGAGGCCATCCGCGAGCTCACGGTGAGCATCTGGACCCTGTACCCGGAGGTGCCGCCGTACGGCGGCACGTTCTCGGAGATCGTGCCCCACCTGACGGTCGCCCAGACCGACGACCCGGCGACCCTCGAGGAGGTCGAATCGGCCGTCGCCCCCGGCCTTCCCATCGCCGCGAGCGCCGACGAGGCCTGGCTGATGGTCGAGGGAACCGAGGGGCGGTGGCGCGTCGGCCATCGCTTTCCGTTTCTGAAGTAGCCGGGAGGCGCCTGCAGTCGCTCCCCGGGGTCAGTCGGGGCGATGCCAGACCATGCCGGCGGCCCTCGTGGCGCGGCGGGCCAGCGAGTTGATGAGCGCCAGGTCTCCGCGCCGGATCGCGTCCGGCGGGAACAGGGCTCCCGTCAGCCCGACCGCGGTCACGCCGAGGGAGATGTACTCCTCCACGTCCTCGATCTCGATGCCGCCGGACACCCACAGCGGCAGGTCGGGCATCGGGCCTCTCAGCCAGCGGACGTAGCCGGGCCCGCCCAGGGCCCCGACCGGGAAGACCTTGACCAGGCCCGCCCCGGACCGCCGCGCCTGGTCGATCTCGGTTGGGGTCAGCGCCCCGAGCACGCACAGCAGGTCTTCGCGGACGCAGGCGTCGGCGACCTCCGGCAGCACGGCGGACGTCGCCACGAAGGCCGCGCCGGCCTGCTTGGCCGCTGTCACCTCCGCCGGCTCCCAGACCGTGCCGACGCCGACCGCCAGCGTCCCTCCGGTGCTGGCCACCAGGCCGCGCACGATATCCAGGCAGAAGGGAGTCGACGTCGTGACTTCGATGGTCGCGAGCCCGCCTTCGAGAGCCGCCACGCAGGCCTTGAACGCCGCCTCCGGATCGTCTGCTCGGAGTATGCCTGCGACCCGACTGGGGAACGCCTGCTCGGGGGTCAGCACACACAAGAACTATGCGCCAAAGCACCCCCGAGGGCGCTCGGCACGATCGATGCCGGGTCCTTCGGGCGCCGGCGCGCACGACCCGCCCCCGGTCGCCAGTACACTAATACATACGTATGACCGACAGCCTCGCGCAGGACGGGTCGGCCAGCGCGCGAGCGCAGATCGTGCGCGCGGCGGCCGAGTCTCTGCTTGAGAACGGCTATGCGGGCACCAGCGTCCGGGCCATCGCGTCGCGGGCCGGCGTGGCGATCGGCAACCTCCAGTACTACTTCCCAACCAAGTCGGAGCTGCTGGTCGAGGCGTGGCGGTACCTGACGGCGCGCTCTGTGGAGGAGCTGCGGGCCGCCTGCAACAGCCTCGACGACCCGCTGGAGGCGCTGGAGCTCGGCGTGGAGTCGATCTGGGACACGCTCCGCAAGCTCGGGGACATGCAGCTGGCGGCCTTCGACCTGCTGGTGCAGGCGCCGCGGACCGAGCGGCTGCGCGCCTACCTGCCCGAGCTGTTCACGCGATACCGCGAGGTCGTGCAGGAGCAGATCGACCGGCTGGAGGCGGACGGCCGCCTGCGCCTGCTGGTCGACCGGGAGGTGCTGGTGCCGCTGGTGCTGAACACGGTGCTCGGCTTCGGTCTCTACTATGTCGTCACGCGCGACGACGAATCGTGCGTGCGGGCGCTGTCCGCGTTCCGCCAGCTGGCCGGCAGCCTCCTGGAGCCGGTGACGACGTGACCGTCGCCGAGGGGCCCGAGGTGGCGGCCCACCTCGGCGGCCTGGAGTCGATCTGGGACGAAGGGATGCGCGACGCATACGCGTTCTACGGCGTGCGCGCCGGCCAGGAGGTGGCGCTGGCGGCAGCGATGGTCGAGGCGGCCCTGGACCTCCAGCACCTGGGGGCGACGGCCCCCGACCCGGCTCGGCTCCTGCTGGGCGACCTCTGCCTGGCCAGGGCGTCGCGCCTGCTGGCCGCCACGCGCGACACCCACCTGCAGATCGGCTTCGCGCGGGCCGTCGAGCGGGTCGCCGCCGCCGCGGCCGGCGGCCCCCCGGCGCGGCCGCTCCGCGAGCTCCTCACCGCGGCGATCGGGGAGGCGGGATGATCGCGGCGCGCCGGCTCGAGCTGCCGACGTCGCGGCCCACGGAGTTCGTGGACATCACCGCCCGGCTCCAGGACCAGGTGACGGCGGCCGGGCTGAGGGAGGGCAGGCTGCACCTCCAGTCGCTGCACACCACGCTGGGCCTCGCCCTGAACGAGAACGAGCCGCTGCTGCTCCAGGACCTGGAGGCGACCCTGGAGCGGCTCGCCCCTCGCGACGTCAGCTACGGCCACGACGACCTCTGCCGGCGGGCGGACGCCGGGGCTGATGAGCCGCTGAACGGCCACGCACACAGCCGCGCGCTCCTCCTTCTCCCCGCTTGCACGCTGCTGGTGGAGGGCGGACGCCTCGTCCTGGGCCGCTGGCAGGCCGTCTTCGCGGTCGAGCTCGACGGGCCGCGCTGGCGCCAGCTGGCGATGCAGCTCGACGGCGACTTCCTGCCGGCGGCGCCGGGCGACTCGTCTGATCGCGACCTGGTCGAGATGGAGCTGGCGCGGCAGCTCATGGTCGACCCCGTGCCCGTGAGGGAGCCCATGCGACGGCTGGTCGAGGCGGGCGGCAAGCGCATCCGGCCCCTGCTGGCGATGCTGGCCGCTCGCGTCGGCCCCAGCCGCGACCCGGCGCGCGCTGCGGCGCTGGCGGCGGCGATCGAGCTCATCCACAACGCCACCCTGGTCCACGATGACTACGTGGACGACTCGGCCACCCGTCGCGGGCTGCCCACCGTCGCTGCCCGGGAGGGGGGTTCTCGCGCCGTGGCCATCGGCGACTACTACTTCGCCAAGGCGACCCGGATCATCGCCGAGCTGGGGGTTCCCGACGTCACCGCCACCATCGCGAGCGCGGTGGAGGCTATCTGCCTGTCGCAGATGGACGACGTCCGCCTCCGGGGCAGCTATCCGGGCGACTACGCGATGTACCTGCGGGTGGTCCGGGGCAAGACGGCCTCGCTGTTCGCAGCCGCCTGCAAGGCGGGCGCCCAGCTGAGCGCGGCCCCGCCCTCTCTGGTCGAGCGCCTGGACCGCTTCGGGGACCTGCTGGGAGTCGCGTTCCAGATGTCGGACGACCTCCTGGACTACAGCGCGACCTCCGGCAAGCCCCTGGGCCAGGACATCCGCCAGCGCACGCTCAGCCTGCCCCTCATCTACGCGACCGAGGACCGCCGCCGGGGTGGACGGGTCAGGGAGCTGCTCGCCGGCCCGCTGGAGGAGGACGACGTGCGCGAGGTACAGACGCTGGTCGTGGCCAGCGGGGCGCTCGAGCGGGTGGGCAAGCAGGCGCGGAGCGTGGCTGCGGCAGCGCAGCGCGAGCTGCAGGGGGTGGACCGGGACGGCGTGCGGCCGGCCCTGGCCGACCTGGCGCGCTCCGCCGTAGACCGGACGAGGTAAGGGGCGCCGCCGCGGCGCGCACCCCGGCGGTCAGCCGGCGTCCCGGAGCCCGGCCTGCCGGATCCCTATCTCCGGCGCCGGAAGGGGGACCCTGATGGTGAACGTGCTCCCGGCGCCCTCCCGGCTCTCGACGTCGACCTCGCCGCCGTGGGCCCGCGCCACCTCCTGCACGATCACGAGGCCCAGGCCGCCGACGTTGCCGCTGTGGCCGCCGACCCGGTACCAGGGGGCGAAGACGTGCGGCAGGTCGGCCGCCGGGATCCCGGCGCCCGTGTCAGCGACCTCCAGCCGAGCCCAGCCCGCCGAGACCCGACAGGCCAGCCGCACCTGGTCGCCGTCCTGCGTGTGACGGACCGCGTTGGTGACCAGGTTGAGCAGCGCGCGACTCAGCTGCTCCTCGTCGGCGCGGACCCGAATCGGCCCACCCACCTCGATCCTCCAGTCCCGCGGCGCCAGACCCCGCGCCCGAGCGTGCACGGCGCGCACGACGGACCCGGCGTCGACATCCTCCAGGCGGCCCGGCCGGCCCAGGAGCATCCGCCCCAGGAGCAGCATGTCGTCGACCTCCTCGGTCATCCGGTCCAGCTCCTCCAGCGCCACATCGACAGCCTCGTGGACCTCGAGCGGCGACGGACGGCCGACGCGTCGGAGGACCTCCAGGTGACCCCTCGCGATCGTCAGCGGCGTCCGCAGCTCGTGAGAGGCCAGCGCGTAGAACGCCCGTCGCTGTTCGAAGCCGCTCTCGAGGCGGCTGAGCATGCCATCGAAGGTCGCAGCGAGCCGGCCGACTTCGTCGCCTGGGCCCTGGTGCCCGATCCGACGGCTCAGGTCGCCCTCGCTGATCCCGGCTGCCG
>DATFRD010000370.1:0-9131 GCA_035263645.1 Candidatus Dormiibacterota bacterium
CACGTCTGCCAGCTGCTGGTCCGAGAGCTTGTCCGTGCCGAACGCGGGCATCTGGGTCGAGAACCCCGTGTCGCCCGAGCGGCCGTGGCGGATCGTCGTCTCCAGGTACTGTGGGCTGAGCGCGTCGGAAACGCCGGGGAATTTCTGGATCGGGTTCAGCTTGGCCCCGATCCCGCCCTCCAGGTTGGCCCCGTGGCACGCCGTGCAGCCCGCGGACCCGAAGGTCTGGGCTCCCCTCGTGGGGTCGCCCTGCGGCACCGAGCCGCTGGCCGAGGGTGCGGGCGAGGGCGTGCCGGCGGCGAAGACCGCCGTGAGGGTCCAGCCGGCCAGGACCGCCGGAACCAGGGCAACGAGGGCGGCGGGGAGGAGCCAGCGGCGGCCACGCATGTTGGCGTCAAGATAGCAAACCGCGGCTTCCGGCATCGCCCGCTGGGGGCACAGGCGGGCGGCTGCACCCCTGGGCGCCGCCGCCCGGGGAATAACGGCCCGCGCCGGCAGGCTTCATGCACAGCGAGTATGTGTTCCGTTTCGGCGGTCTCCGCGTCGAGGACGACCTTCAACTCACGACGATGGCTCGATGGGAGACCGTCGTACCGTGGCTGACGGGCCTCAGCCGGGACGGCACCTTCGGGTCGCCGTCGTCTCCATGCACACGTCGCCGACAGCGGCGCTCGGTCACAACACGAACGGTGGCCTCAACGTGTACGTCCGGGAGGTGTGCGCCGCTCTGAGCCGGCGCGGCGTGGCCACGGACGTCTTCGTGCGCTGCGCCGAGGGCGACCCGCCCCTGGTCGAGCACCTCGCCCCACTCAGCCGGGTCACCTATGTGCCAGCAGGCCCCGGTGGGCTGGACAAGTACCGGCTCCTCGACCACGTCCCGAGCTTCACCGAGCGGCTCGCTGAGCTCGTCGAGGAGTCCTCTGCGCGGTACGACGTGATCTACTCCCACTACTGGCTGTCCGGTCTGGTCGCCTGCGCGCTGCGGTGCCGCCTGCGCGTGCCCTGGGCCCACACCGCGCACACCCTGGCTGTCGTGAAGAACCACCAGCTGGCCCCCGGTGCGGAGCCGGAGCCGGAGATCCGCGTCGACCTGGAGGGCGAGATCTCCCGCTGCGCCGACCTCCTGGTCGCCCACACCCGGGCGGAGGGCGACGACCTGTGGCGGGCCTACCGGGTGCCCCGGCATCGGGTGGCCGTCGTGCATCCCGGCGTCGACCTGGACGCGTTTCGGCCCGAGCCGAGGGAGGTGGCGCGGCTGCTGACCGGGCACCCGGGCCGCCGGCTGTTCCTGTTCGTGGGCCGGCTGGAGCGACTGAAGGGCGTCGATGTCGTCCTGCGCGCCTTCGCCCTGCTGACGGCCGGCGGGTGCCACCCGGACGCGCGGCTGCTCGTGGTCGGGGAGGACAGCGGCTCCGGGGGCGGCGGCGAGCAGGAGCGGCTTCGCCGCCTCGCGGCCGAGCTCGCGCTCGGCGACCGCGTGGAGTTCCTGGGCACCATCGACCAGCGCCGGCTGCCCACCTACTACGCCGCGGCGGAGGCCTGTCTGATGCCCTCCTACAGCGAGTCCTTCGGCCTGGTCGGGCTCGAGGCGCAGGCCTGCGGCACGGCGCTGATCGCCAGCAACGTGGCCGGCCTCGCCTCGGTGGTGCGTGACGGTGTCACCGGCTTCCTGGTGGATGGTCCCGATCCGGTGGCATATGCGTGCCGGATGGGGCGCCTGCTCGAGGAGCCGGGGCTGGCCGAGCAGATGGGGAGGCGCGGCCGGCGCCTCGCCGAGGGCTTCTCGTGGGAGCGCACCACCGACCGCCTGCTGGACCATTTGAGCGCCATGGCCAGCTCCCGCCAGCCCGCCGCCTGGTAAGAACACCAGCGGCAGCGTAAGCAAGGGCTTGGCCCGAGCGTGTGAGTCCGTCTTCCCGACGCCGAGGACGCCACAGAGAGCCCCGAAGGGATGCACCACAGGTGCCCCCAATGTCCCGGACAAAGGGGGGGTTTGGAAGGGGGGGCCTGCCCCCCCTTGCATCTACGTCGGCGTCCAGCCCACGGCCTGGCACGAGTAGGGGAAGTCGTCGGGGTCGTACGTAGTCAGCTGCGTCAGGCCAGTCCCGTCGGCGTTCATGAGCCACACGGCCGGCAGACCGCCGGCATCGGAGACGACCGCGAGCTGATGTCCGTCGGACGACAGCGAGAGCGAGGAGACGCCCACCGCGGCGTCGGGGGGCAGACCATCCGCCGCGCGAGGACTGGCCGCCGAGCCGCCGATCGCGAATCGGAACACCTTCGAGACGGTCCCGGCCCCCGTCGTGACCGGCGCCGTGGCGAACAGGTGCTGCCGGTCGGCCTGCCACAGAGGCGGCGACAGCGGGCCCGTGGCGACCGTCGTCACGCTGCCGTCTCTGAGCGACCGCACGCGGAGCTGTCGGTGCTGCGGGTCGCCGGAGTCGACGCGATAGGCCAGGCCGAGCCCGTCCGGAGACCACGCCAGCCCGTCGACGGCCGCGGGCTCCGCCTGAAGACGGTATCGCGCGTGGAGGTCCACGTCGTAGGCGTCGATCTCCGAGCCGTGACCGGTGGGTCCCGTCCCGGTCACCACGAACGCCAGGGTGCCGCCGTCGGGCGACGTGGCGGCATCGCCCACGCCGGTGGCCACGACGAGGCTCCGGCCGTCCGGCCGGAGGATCTGCAGGGTGCCCCCCTCGAGGAAGGCGTAGCCGTCGCCGGGGGCGAGGTAGTCGGCCCAGCCTGCGTGGATGGGCAGCGACGTCCCGGGCCCCACCAGCGGCCGGTCCGTCCAGGCGCCGTCCTCACCCCGGACGAGCAGGCGGCTGCCGCTCGGCGACCAGGTGAACGCGGTGACCGGCTCGCTGACCAGCTGGCGCGGGACGCGGTTCTCGTTGACGACCCAGACGCCGGCGCTGGAGCCGGCCGACGGGGGCTCGGCGATGAAGCCGACCCAGTGGTGGAGCGAGCGGAGAGCGCCCGTAGTGAACGAGAGCACGCCGCCGGTCTCGAGCCGGTTGCCGTCGACGTCGCGGGCGTCGCCGCTGATGGTCATCGAGTACCGCGTGTCCGGGTCGAGCATGGACCTCGGGACGAGCACCGCCCGCCGGGGGTCGGTCGGGTCGCCCCGGATCGTGAACGACGTGGCCGGTGACAGGGTCGCGGCGCCGGCGAGGGAGCCCACGTCCATCTGCCGGCTGAAGGTGAGCGTCAGGTAGGAGGCCGGGTCGACGTTCCGGTCGCCCTGGCCGGGGCTGCTGTCCGTGAGCACGGGAGCCGCCTCGGTCTCGAAGGTCCAGCTGTGTCTCAGGGTGTTCACCGTGCCTCGCGCGTCGCGGTACCCGGGCTCGAGGGCGACCTCGTACCGAGACGACGGGTTGAACGGCCGGTGGTCGAACGCCAGCTCCTCGTCGCTCACCCAGCGCACCGAGCCCTGGACGGCGGGCACCATACGGAAGCGTGCCTGGACCGAGGCTCGGTCCATCGGCCGGTCGAACCGGATGTCGATCGGCTGGCTGCTGCGAACGTTGGCCTCGCCGCGGGCGGGATCGATCTGGACCACCTGCGGCGGACTCTCGCAGGCGACCAGCACGACAGCCAGGGCGATTCCCGCCAGGGACGCGAGCGCCCAGCCCCGCTGGCCACCGCGGCCGCCTCGGCGCCTGGCGAGGCGCGACACGGCTACCCCGGGTAGGAGTCCAGGCGCGCCCGCAGGTCGTTGGCGAGCGCCTCCAGCCGGGAGGCGTCGACGAACAGGATCGATATGGTCGGGATCTGGTCGATGGCGCTCTGGATGCCGGCACGCGAGCGCTCGGCGGCGCCCAGGAGGTCCTTCACCTTGCGGGCCCGGTTGCCCAGCTGGTCCTCGGTGACCATCTGGAGGTCGGCGATCATCGCCTCCCAGTCGCCCGGAGCAGGCTGGACCAGCGGCGGGGCCGCCGTCGCCGCGTAGCTGTTGTTCGCCACGGGAGCCGGAGCCGGGGCCGCGGCCTGGGGCACCGGGGCCGGAGGCGGGGTGTAGGCCGGCGCCGCGCTGGGGGCGGCTGACGCGTAGACGGGAGCGGCCTGGCGGGGCGCTGCCGAGGCGGTCGCGGTGTGCACGGGAGCGGCCGCAGGAGGCGCAGCCGGCGCGTACACGGGCCGCCGGCCGCCCACGATGTCGGCCACGTCCAGCGGCTCGTGCCGGATCTCGGTCCTGGCCTTCACCTCGATCATCGCGCCCGGGTCGCGGCAGAGGGCCAGCACGGTGTCGGCCCGCTCGGCAACCTCGCGCGACTCGCTCGTGTACGCGCCGGCGATCTTGCCCTCCTTGAGGATGATCACGCCGGTGCCCGTGGCGGCGCGAACGGTGACGGTGCCGCTCAGGTGCCGCTCGTCGAGGAAGCGGAGCAGCGCGGGCACCTCCACCCACGAGGCGTACAGCTCTGTGTAGATCGGCTGGGCGACGGTGAGCTCGAACAGGCCGTCCACGAGCTCCGGGGTGAGACCGACGACGTCCAGCACCCCCTGCCCGCGGTTGACCTCCTCGTTGAAGTGGATCAGCGCCTGCTTGCCGAGCTCCGGGTTGGGGTCGTCGCCGGCGTCGTACAGGCACTCGAGCACGGTGCCCTCGCGGAAGTAGATGAGGCCGTTCGCGTTCTCGGTGAGCAGCCGCACGTACCCGGTGTGGCCCTCGCGCTCCAGCGTCGTGACCAGGCGCGGAAAGTCGACGAAGGAGGTCTTCAGCGAGTCGTACATGGTCTGGCCGGCGGGAACCGGCACCGGCTCCCGTCCGTGCCGCGGCTTGGGCCGCTGCTTGAAGAAGCGGCGCCAGCCGGCCGGAGTCACCTGCGCCCGCTGTCCGCCCACGCCGGCCTGCGGTGGCTCGGCCACCTGCGCGGCCGCCTGCTGCGCCGCTCGAGCCGTCGAGTTGGCAGGCGGAGCGGGTGAGGCCGCGGCCGCCGGGGGGGCCCACGTGTTGTCCGCCGGCGGCGTCTGGGCCGGCGGAGCGGCCGCGGCCGCCGCGGCCGCCGATCGGCGCTGCTGAGCCGGGGCCTTGGGCGGGGCCGCGGGCGCCGGCGCGGGCCGCGGAGGGACGGTCGCGGACGCCCGGTCGATCAGCTCTGGGATCGAGGACCTGACGGTCTCGTCGGCCGGCAGCTTCGCCTTGGCGTCGAAGTCGAAGTCGCCGTCGCCCCAGGCCAGGGCCGACACGACGGCATCGTCACCGGCGGCTCCCTCGCCCACGGCATGGAAGAGGTGGCCGAACAGGAAGTACAGCGTCGTCGCGCCGGCGCCGTTCTGGCGCAGCGTCAGCGTACCCGTGGCCCGCTCAGCTTGAGCAGCCTCAAGAAGGGACCGGACATTGGTTTCGGCTAGCGACCCTCTGGTCTGCAACAGATTCTCCATTCAAGGCCCCGGCGCGGGGTGCGCCGGCTCCAGGTTGGAACCATGTAAGAGGGTAGTATAGATGCGGGGATGTCGAATCGGGTGCACGCCACAGCCCAGAGCGTCGCCCGCGGCACCGACCATGACACGGAGCGCCCCCCGACGCGCTCACGCCTGCTCCTCGTGCGTCACGGCGAGTCCACCTGGAATCGCGCCCGCCGCATCCAAGGCCAGCTGGACCCCCCGCTGTCCGACAGAGGCCTGACCCAGGCGCGTGAGCTCGCCGAGCGCCTGTCAGGACGGTCGCTCGCGGGCTTCTACTGCAGCGACCTGGCCCGAGCCCAGCAGACGGCCGAGGCGCTGGTCGATGCCGTGGGCCTGGAGCCCACGCCGGAAGTGGGCCTGCGCGAGATCATGCTCGGCGCCTGGGAGGGCAAGACGCGCGACGAGCTCGAGGCCGAGTTCCCCGAAGAGTGGGCGGCCTGGATGCGCCGGCCCTCCTGGGACCTCGTCCCCGGGGGCGAGGGAGAGGCGCCCTTCGCCGACCGGGTGACCGCCACGCTCGGCGAGATCAGGGCCCGCCACCCCGGCGGCGACGTGCTGTGCGTCACACACGGAGGCGTCATCCAGGTGGGCATCCTGGAGGTCGTCGGCCGCGGCAGCGGGGGCTTCTTCCCGTTCATGATCGAGAACTGCTCGCTGACGGTCATCCAGCGGAGGAACGGGCGCGCGGTTGTGACCTCGGTCAACGACACCTGCCACCTGTCGTCGGCGGCCATGCGCGCTACCGAACTCAGCAACTAGCGACATCGCGTATCAGCTGCGCCCGGTCGACCCGCTCTGGCTCGCCGGGATCGTGGTCGGAGCGGCGGCTACATGAGCGGCGGCACCGGCGCGGTGTAGAAGCCGGACACATCGATCACGACATCGAGAGAGCCAGAGGCGACGAAGACGTCGAACGCCTGCACGCCCACGGACTGCTGGCGCGCGCCCACCACCGTCAGGTTGGCCTCCACCTGTCCTGGCGTCGGGTTCAGGTCGGACGTCGGCGGCCGTGGCGCCCCGTCCGGGAACAGCGTCAGGAAGGTCGGCGCCGCCACGTCCGTGGCCGTCACGTTGAGCACCAGCGCGGCCGCTGTCGCCCCGCTCTGATAGAGGATCGGCGTGGTCTCGCCGCCGGTCAACGGCAGCCCGGTGTCTCGGGAGTCGAAGATGCGCGTCGGCATGGCGACCATGAATCCGCTCCCGCCTGCCGTGCTGGTCGTGTCGGTGAACCATCCGTTCACGTCCACGACCACGTCCACCGAGCCCGACAGGTTGAAGATGCTCACCGCGCCGCCGGCCCCCAGCTTCACCACGACCCGGTTGGGCACCGTCTGGCCCGGCGTGAAGTTCAGGTTCGACGCCTGGGGCCTGGGCTCGCCGGCCGGCCACACGGTCAGGAAGCTGCTCGCGGTGGGCGCGGTCGCCGTCACGTTGAGCACCACGGCCGAGACGCCGCTGCTCGGCACCCCACCACCACCGGCCACCTGGAGATCGCGCCGCCCGCCGGCCCCGAGGGCAGTGCCGCTCCGCGTGTCCATGAGGCGGGCCGGCTGGAGCACGTTGAACATCCCGTCCCGGCCGGTCGAGTTCGTGAAGTCGCCCACGTAGCCCTCGAGATCGAGCACCACATCGGTGAAGCCCTGGGAGTTGAAGATGTCGAAGCCGCTGACGCTGCTGATCCCGCTTGGGTCCCGCACTGGGACCTCGACCAGGTTGGGCACCGTGGCGCCGGCGGTCCAGTTCACACTGGACGTGACCGGCATCGGCACGGCGGTCGGCCACATCGTCAGGAAGCCGGCCGCGGTCGTGTCCGTCACCGTCACGTTCAGCACGACCGCGGAGACGCCGGTAGCCGGGAAGCCGCCGACGCTCGGCGGCACCTGCAGCGTCTCGCCGGGCCCGAGCGGACCGGGGGGACGTCCGAGGAAGGATTGCCGCGTGTCCAGGATCCGGACCGGCGAGAGCGGGTGGTACGTGCCGCCCGCCTGCACCGTCACCTGGGCCGAGGGCAGCGAAGCCGGGCCGGCCCCGGAGGCGTTGACCGCGTCCACGGTGAACGTCTGGGGGGAAGGGAAGAGGCCGGCGATCATGGCGGAGGTCTGGGTGGCCGGCACCGAGGTCTGGCTCAGCACGACCCCCGCCGCGTTCTGGGAGACCACGTCATAGCTCGTGATCGGGCTGGAGCCGGATGAGGCCGGCGGCGTCCAGCTGACGAGCGCGCAGCCGATGGCCGCGCGAGCCAACACGTTGGTCGGGGCGCCGGGCGGGGACGAGGCAGACGCCGAGCCGGGCACCCACCACTGCCAGGCGAGCGCGAGGAGCACCACCAGCGGCTTCCAGGCCATGATCGATCCCTCCCCAGCCGGCTCCGACGAACGTCGGCCACCACCGTAGCACCCGGCAGCCGGCTGCAGGGGCGTGTGCGGACGGCCGCGCGCGGCCGATCACGTGGCCCGCTGCGGTAGGGTACTCGCGGCCGCTCTCTACCCATGACATCCCCAGGCAGGCCGCCCCTGCTCGCTGCTTCGGCAAGCACGCCGTCCCACGGGTACGCGTGCCACCCGTCGTGACCGCCCTCCGCCTCTCCCCGCCCGGGGGAGGGTAGGTGGGAGATCCCGGCCGCCCCGGCCAATCCGAGTCGCGCGCCTGGGACGGCGCCCTGGCGGCCCTGGCTGAGCCTCCGCCGCTGCTGCAGTCATGGGGCTGGGGCGAGGTGCAGGCCCGCGAGGGCTGGCACACGGAGCGGCTCCGGCTGCCTGGCGGAGCGAGCGCTCTGGTCCTGCTCCGCGGGGCCGGGCCGATGCGGTGGGCATACGTCCCGCGGGGGCCGGTGCCGGCCACCGCGGAAGCCGTGGCGGGGCTGGCGGCCTGGGCGCGCGACCGCCAGCTCGCGCGGCTGCGCGTCGAGCCCGAGGCTGGCCCCGCGCTGGCAGGCGCTCTCCGGGGGCTCGGCTTCCGTCCTGCGCCCGAGCTCCAGCCCCGGCACACGCTGATCGTCCCGCTCGGCCCCGACGAGCGGATGCTGGCGGCGATGAAGCCCAAGCACCGCTACCACGTGCGGCTGGCGGAGCGGCGGGGGGTCACGGTCGAGCCGGGCGCTGACGCTGCGGAGATGTGGCGGCAGGGCCGGGGCACCGAACGCCGACAGGGCATCGCCCTGCTGAGCGAGGCGCAGTACCGGCGGCGCCTCGACCTCCTGGACTGGGCCCGCGTCTACGTCGCCCGGCACGAGGGCGAGGCAGTCGCGGCCATCTTCGTCGCCCGGTTCGGCGGCCGCGCCTACTACCTCTATGGCGGGGCGATCGGGCGCAAGCTGGAGCTCAAGCCCACGTACGCGGTGCACTGGGCCGCGATGCGCGACGCGGCCGCCTGCGGCTGCCGCGACTACGACCTCTGGGGCGTGCCGCCCAGCCGGGACGACGAGAGCCATCCCTGGCACGGCCTCTGGCAGCTCAAGGCCGGCTTCGGCGGCCACCTGGTCGAGCGCTGCGGCGCCTGGGACCTGGTGGTGTCGCCCCTGGCGGCCGGCGTGGACGAGCTCGCCGAGAGGGCGCGTGGGGCGGTCCGCCGCATGCGTTCGTGAAGTGTTGTTAAGGAGGTTGCGCTGCCGAGTAGAGTCTTGGGGGAGTGATCGAGAGACTCGACGCCGGCGGGGAGGCCGCGGGCCGGCGCCTGCTGATCGTGGACCCGGACTCGCGGCTCCGGGCCGAGATGGCGGC